>NZ_CP143423.1:1357476-1673721 GCF_014337925.2 Roseobacter fucihabitans
AGACATAAGGGTGATCCAAGTGTTGTTGGGCCATGCCAAGCTGGAGACGACAACGGTTTATACGAAGGTGGCCACCAAAACGATCCAGGACGTAACCAGCCCGCTTGATTTGTTGTTGCGACGGGAGGCTGGTTCCGGCTGACCCCGATCCAATGCCCCGTCCCAAGCTGGAAGTCGCAGATATCTTCCGCGCCCATGGACCTGCGTATCGCCGGGAACATGCAGGGCATCTCAATCTGCCACAGTTGAAGGTGATGTCGGCCATTGAGGCCTGCCGGACCGCTGCGCTCGGTGGGCATGTTGCGACGTGCACCAAGTGTGACCACCAGCACATCGCCTATAACTCCTGTCGCAACCGGCACTGCCCAAAATGCCAGGGTGCTGCGGGACAGGACTGGATGCAGGCGCGCATGGAAGACCTTCTGCCGGTCGAATACTTCCACGTGGTCTTCACGCTGCCAGCCCAGATCGCCGACATTGCCTATCAGAACAAGGCCGCCGTTTATGGCCTGCTGTTCAAGGCGTCGGCCCAGACGCTCCTGACCATCGCCGCCGACCCAATGCACTTGGGTGCAAAGATCGGCATGACCAGCGTGCTGCATACATGGGGATCCGCGATGACGCACCACCCGCATGTGCACATCATCGTGCCGGGCGGTGGGCTGTCACCAGATGGAACACGATGGATCGCCTGTCGCTCTGGGTTCTTCCTGCCGGTGAAGGTCCTGTCGAAGTTGTTTCGGCGCTTGTTCCTCGAAGGACTTACCAGACTGCACAAGGCAGGCAAGCTTAAGTTCTTCGGCGATCTTGCAAAGCTGGCAGACCCCGACACCTTCGCTGCACATCTCTCGCCGCTGCGCAAAACCGATTGGGTCGTTTACGCCAAACCGCCCTTCGGCGGGCCGGAAGCGGTGCTGGCCTATCTAAGCCGTTATACCCACCGCGTGGCGATCTCCAACCATCGTCTGGTCAGTGCCGACGCGGGCACCGTGGCCTTCCGGTGGAAAGACTATCGCATCAGACGCGGAGACAGGATGAAGGTCATGCGCTTGCCAACGGACGAGTTCATCCGCCGCTTCCTGATCCACGTTCTGCCATCCGGCTTCCACCGCATCCGTCACACGGGCTTCCTCGCCAATGGTATCCGTCGCGACCGGATCAGCAAGATCAGGCGTTTGCTTGATACGGAACCTGAACAGACGCCGGTTGAGGGAGAAAATGAGGATCTCAAAAATATAGACGCCCATCCGCTTTGCCCCAAATGTGGTGGCACCATGATCATCATCGAGACTTTCTTGCGGGGTCAAACACCAAAGTCCCGCGCCCCACCATGGGAGGCGGCCGCATGAAAAACCGATCAGACCCAGCATCGTATGAAGCGAACGCCGGACCAATCATTGCGGCCAGTCTAATGAAACCGGCGCCAAAACTGGCTAATGATGGTGGAAAACGCGATCAATCAGCGACATCAGACCGAGACGACCAACTGGTCCGCGCCTCTCAGGGCCGTAGCGTCCGCCGATCGGTATATCGACTGCCACAGCCGTAACGCACAATCTCCATAGCAACGAAACCTGCCCGCGCTTTCCTCCTTGTCGGATTTGTCGCCGCTGCAGCTCGCGCTGACAGCAGCCACAAACCTTAGACGTTGCTGCCGTTGGTTTTCTGCACTTCGCTGACGCAGCATGACCTCGCGCTTGCGGCAAGTTTAACGCCGCGATGAGGCTCGCGTCGCCGATGCGGTCATTCAACCTGGCTCCATCACCTCCAATCCTAGGCGCGTTTTCGCTGAACGGTGTCAGAACTGTCGAAATGCGGACACTGCTGCCTCCTGCAACTGCAACTACTACTCGTGCAAAGTCCCTTCGTGGCTGCCGCGGGACCTACGCAATGTCCAACTCAAATCGTCGAAAAGGTCCTTGCTGAAAGGTATTGGGGCATTCTTCAAGTTATGCTGTCGCTGCAATTTGCAAATTGTTAGTCTTGTGCCGGAAAAAAAATACGAATGGACGATCACCACAACTGAAACGGGAGATCACCGTTTTTGCAACTTTCAGCCATTGAACGTCGATACCATCAGGCGACCCGTCCATGTCCATCACTATCTGGCAGGTCCATTTTCGGCAATATTGCGGTCTTGGCACAGCACATGTGACCAGAACTTCCTCTCAGATCTAAGGTAGTTGGCACAATGAATGGTGTCTGCGATTCACTTTTTTTGGAAGAAACCCGATTTGGAGTGCCGAAGTGCATTTGCTGCGACACCAAGACAGTAGTGGTGTACTTTTGCTGCTAAATGTGTACTGGCTTGCTTTTCGTGACAGACCGAGCACTAGCTTGAAATTATGAAATAGTCCGTCAGAATGTTGCCTATGCTGAAAGGAACACACTGTGCTCGAAGTACTCATCATCGGAGCAGGCGCTGCGGGGCTTTCAGCGGCACGTCAACTGCAAAAAAAGGGTGTGTCCTTCAAGATCATTGAGGCATCCTACAGAGTTGGCGGACGTGCCTGGACTGATCAGCAGATGCTGGGCGTCCCTGTAGACATGGGCTGTTCCTGGGTATCCGGCGCGGACAAGAACTCACTGACTAAAGTTGGTCGAAACGCTGGCCTGACGATGGTGGATCACACAAACGCATCAGAGGCCCTCTATGTTGGCGACCGCCGTGCAACAGATGCGGAATGGGATCAATTCGAAAAAGCGCGCCGCAAGATCGACAAGAGGCTTTCGAAAGCGGGAAAAAAGGGCAGCGCATTGCCTGCTTCCGCTGTGATCTCCAAGGACCTGCCTTTCTCTGCAACGGCACAATCATGGCTGGGTCCGATGGATTACGGGGTCGACTTTAAGGATCTTTCAACCTTGGACCATTGGGAACAGACCGATGATCAGCCAAGCTATCTGGTCAAAGAGGGTTTCGGCACCCTTGTCGCGACCCTTGCGGACGGGCTGGACGTATCACTCAACACGAAAGTCTCCCGCATCGATTGGAGCGGCGATGGCGTTGAGGTAGAGACATCGCAAGGCACGCTGCGCGCAGCACGGGTATTGATCACCGTGTCCACGGGCGTGTTGGCCTCGGGCGACATCACGTTTCACCCAGCCCTGCCGGTAGAAAAACAGGAAGCCATTCAAAACGTGCCCATGGGGTTGCTGGTCAAAGTGCCGCTTCTTTTTGACGGCGCACGCATGGGGTTCTCCGAAGGGGAATGGGTCACATATAAGGTGGATGAGGATCAGGCGGGAAAGGCTTGCTATTTCATCGCTTGGCCCTGCGGGCACGATTATCTGTTCGGCAATATTGGCGCCGATCTGGGATGGGAGCTTTCCCGGGCGGGCTCGGATGCAGCTGTGGATTATGCGATGGGAGCATTGACGTCGATGCTGGGGAATGACGTGCGCAAACACTTTGTTCAGGGCATTATGACGGACTGGGCGGTCAATCCGTTGACGTATGGTGCCTATTCCGTTCAGCGCCCCGGTACGACGGGCGCGCGTAAGGCACTGGGCAGGTCCGTTGCAGATCGCATTTTCTTTGCGGGCGAAGCGGTTGGTGGCGCGCGCGCGGCACTTGCCAACGGAGCCTATGACAGCGGCAAGAAAGTGGCCAAGAAGATTGCGAAGAAGGCGCTCGCCGCGCGGTAGCCTGCGGTGAGGACCTAAAGATAGGATCGGTATTGCGCCTCGATCCAAGTCGTGCCCGACGCGATGTGCCAATCTGCGCGGTCGGCAGCGTTCACAAGACAGCTTTGCATGGGTCCAAAGATTTCAGCGCCAATGCGTACCTCTCCGGCAAGAACAGTAATAAGGCGCTGGCTTGCGCTCGGGAGCGGGCCTTGCAAGGTCTGCGAAAAGCTGCGGCGCAGGACCTGCATCCGCCCGTCGGCCGAATGAAAGACACACTGTGCGCTGGCCACGGCGTCACCTGCGGAGGCGTCCGTTTGCAAGGCAGGTTTTGTCACCCGCACCAGTGACGGGTTCTGCGATGTCTCGCGACCGTCGGTCTCAACGATCATGAATATCTTTCTCACGTCACAGGGCATTTTCCACTGACAGTCCAGACCTTGAGGCAGAACAAACGCCTCGCCTGCATTGATCGTCACGTCGGTGCCATCCGGCAGCGCCATCACGACCTGCCCTTCGAGCAGCAGCATGTATTCGTCAACTGGATACGGGCCAGGTGCGTCATCAAACGCAGTGCAATGCCAGACGCCAGCGGAATATCCGCGCGCTTCGTTTTCATCATAGAGATGCCCGGACTGCACCGGCTCACCCGCCGCAAGTGTTGCAGGATCCATCGCTTCCCACGCTGAAAGCCCCACACCATCAACCCCGTTTGGCATGATTCGGTGCACGGTAGGTATTGCCGCCACTTTTTTTAGCGCCTCAGTCATCACCAACTTCCTTTCCCTAAATCATTCAATTCGAACAACAAAACTTGCAAGCGTTGGACAGAAGCCCATTGTTCGTCCGCTTCGCGCTCTAAAAACCCTTGACGTGGGGTGAGTGTCAACCAATTAATGAATGAATAAGTATTCAGTCGATGCGGATGAATTTCGTATGACGCAGTAAAAACAAAAATCGGTCAATGGCGACATCCCGACAGAGGAGAAAATGAAATGGACATCATCGACAACCTGAACGCGGTGAAACGGGGAAAACTATCCCGGCGCGCCTTTAACCGTTCGCTTCTGGCGGCAGGCGTTGGCCTTTTCAGCGCGCCATTGCTCCCTCGCAAGGCACTGGCGGCGGAAGGGGATCATCCTACCTTTTTTACCTGGGGCGGGTTTGACATTGGTGAGCTTTACCAGCCCTATGAAGCGGCAAACGGTGCGCTTCCGAATTTCTCAATTTTCGGCGGCACCGAAGAGGCCCTTACCAAGATGCGTGGCGGTTTTGTGGTGGACGCCGCACATCCTTGCAACGTCGGTCTCAAGCGCTGGGTGGACAGCGGGTTGTTCCAGCCTGTGGACACATCCCGCCTTGCCAACTGGGGCGATGTGATGCCCGAGCTGGTTGCGATGCAAGGCAATGACAACGGTGCGGGATCGCCTTGGATGGTGCCCTTTGACTGGGGCGGCACGTCGATCACATACCGCACAGATATTTTCGAGCTTGAGGGCGAGGAAAGCTGGGACATGCTGTGGGATGAACGGTATGCCGGACGGCTTGGTTCACTTGCCTCAGGCGGGGATGCCTGGTGGTGCGGGGCCATCAAGGCGGGTGTCGATTTCAAAGACATCGCGACTGACATGGCGTTCGAAAAGATCGCAGCAGAGCTGCGCGCGCAGCGTCCGTTGATCCGGGTTTATACAGACGATACCACGACGCTGGAACAGGCGCTTGCCTCGGGCGAGATGGCCGCTGCAATGACATGGAACAGTTCTGCCGTCCTGCTGCAATCCGAAGAGGTGCCTGTCAAGTTTGCCAAACCGAAAGAAGGACAGCTGACCTGGGTTTGCGGCATCATGATCCACAAGGATGCGCCGAACCTCGAAAAGACCTATGAGATGATTGATGCCATGCTCAGCGTGGAAACCGGCAAGTTCATGATCAACGACTATGGCTACGGTCACTCAAACCTTAAAGCGTTTGACGAATTCGATGAGGACACGCTCAAGTCGCTCGGCTTAAGCAAGAACCCTGCAGCTATCCTTGATGAGGGGCACTTCATGATCCCGCAGTCGCAGGACTGGGAAAGCCGCATGAACGAGACGTTTGAGTTGGTCAAAGCAGGCTTCTAAGGAGCCAAGCGCGAGCGCCCTGCAGAGTTGCGGGGCGCAAGCACAAGGGATCAAAGGAGCGACACATGAGCGACGCGGCCAGCACCGGCACTGCGACTTCATCAGGCAAGCCAAGGGCCAGCACAGGCTTTGCGGCGTTGTTTCATCGTAGCCCGACGCTGCGTGGCTATCTAATGTTGTCTCCGGCCCTGGTGATCATGGTCATCGGCGTGTTGCTGCCTTTTCTCATTCTCGTTGTGATGAGCTTTTGGACCCGCGAGGGGTTCGGTTTTGATACTACGATCACCGCTGCCAACTATGCGCGCGCCGCAAGCGAGCCAATATTCGGTGTGTTCCTCATACGCTCCTTTTGGGTGTCTGGCATTGCGACGATCGTGACTGTGCTGCTGTGCTATCCGATGGCGTACTACGTCGCGTTCCATGTCCACCGCCACAAGATGCTGTGGATCATCCTGATGACGCTCCCTTTCTGGACCAGCTATCTGCTGCGCGTTTTCGCGTGGAAGGTGATCTTGGGCTATGAGGGCGTGATCAATTCATCTTTGATGACCGCAGGACTGATCGAGGCACCGCTGGAGTTTCTGCTCTATAGCCAAACGGCGGTGATCATCGCCCTTGCGCATGCATGGGCAGCGTTTGCCATACTGCCGCTTTATGTTTCGCTTGAGAAAATTGACCGATCGCTGCTGGAGGCTGCCGCAGATCTGGGCGATGGCCCGGTCAAAAGGTTCCTGCGTATTACGCTCCCGCTGTCCCTGCCGGGGATCATTTCGGCAACTTTCCTGATCTTCATCCCCACAACGGGCGACTATATCACGCCAGCTTTGTTGGGCGGCCCCGATGGCGCCATGATCGGCAACCTTATTCAACTGCAGTTCGGGGCTGTGAACAACTGGCCCATGGGGGCCACGCTCTCGATCGTCCTGATGCTGTGGATCGCTGCGGTGGCGTTGGTATTCATCTTCGTCACCCGCAAGTCGAAGGAGAGCCTGATATGAGCGATGTCTCCTACATCAAGCGACCCAATCGGGTGCTGACGGTCTATGCCTATATCTTCCTGGTCGTGCTCTACATCCCGATCCTGTCGATCCCGCTGTTTGCATTTAACGACTCGATCTATGTGCGTTTCCCGCTGCAAGGTTTCACGACCCAGTGGTTCGGCCAGCTTTGGGCACGCGAGTCGCTGTGGGACGCTTTGGGCAACAGCCTGCGTGTGGGCATTTGCGTCGCAGTCATCTCCACCATGCTGGGGGTCCTCGCGGCGCGCGCCATAACGCGGTCGCGTCTGCCGGGGCAAAACGCAATTGTTGCCTTTGTGATGCTGCCTATCGTGATGCCGGGCATCATCTTTGGCGTGGCGCTTCTTGTCCTGCTCAGCCGTCTCGGCATCCCCTTGTCGCTCTATACCGTCGGCCTCGGTCACCTCGTCGTCTGCCTGCCCTTTGCGATCGCAACACTCCTGCCACGGTTTGAGGGGTTCGACAAATCGATGGAAGAGGCCTCCGCCGATCTAGGCGAAAACGGATGGTACACCTTCTGGCGCGTGACCTTTCCGATCGTTTTGCCCGGTGTCGTCGCCAGCCTGTTGCTGACCTTCACCATCTCGTTCGACGAAGTGATCATGGCCTTTTTCCTCACCGGTACCGAACCAACCTTGCCGATGTACATTTGGTCACAGCTGCGTTTCCCGCGCGAGTTTCCGTCCGTGCTCGCTCTATCTACCATCATTCTCTTGGTGTCGTTCATCCTTGTTTTTGTCGCTCTTTGGATCAGTCGAGTGGGACTGAACAAAGACGCCGGAAAACTCTAAACAGGAGCCATTGATCTATGACTGCAGCTCAAAGCTACATCACGATCCGAAATGTCGGCAAAAATTTCGGTGACTTCGAGGCCATCGAAAGCATCACGATGGACATCCGCGAAGGGGAGTTCTTTTCCCTTCTGGGCGCATCGGGATGCGGCAAGACGACCTTGCTGCGCATGCTGGGAGGTTTCGAGACACCGACGCGTGGCGAAATCCTGATCGACGGGCAGGCCATGAACGATGTGCCCCCGTTTGAACGGCCCGTGAACATGGTCTTTCAAAACTACGCCATTTTTCCCCACATGAATGTGCGCGACAACATCGGCTATGGGCTGCGCAAACTGAAACTGAGCCGGACGCAGCGCAATGACATGGTCGAGGAAATGCTGGATCTGGTCCAGCTTGGCGGTTACGGCGACCGCAAGTCTGACGAGCTTTCAGGCGGTCAACGTCAACGGATCGCGTTGGCCCGCGCACTGATCCTCAAGCCCAAAGTGCTGCTGCTAGATGAGCCCTTGGGCGCGCTTGACAAACAGCTGCGCGAGCAGATGCAGATCGAACTGCGCCGCCTGCAACGGACCATCGGCATTACCTTTGTCTTCGTCACCCACGATCAGGAGGAGGCGCTGACGCTCTCTGATCGCATCGCGGTGATGTCAGGCGGACAGGTGTTGCAAGTCGATACGCCCGACGGTCTGTACGAACGCCCGCGCACCCGCCAAGTAGCAAGTTTCATCGGCACCATGAATTTTCTCGAGGGCAAAGTGCTTTCCCGGGTGAACGGCCATGCAACGCTGGGCTTATCTGCACTGGGGGAGATCATAATGGATGCACCGTTGCCAGGCCTGAGCGCAGGCCAATCCGTGCCACTTGCCATCCGGCCTGAGAAAATCGAGTTGCTCAAAGAACCAAGCGAAGGGGCCGTGCAAGGTGCTCTGGAGCTCAAGACCTATCACGGCGAACGGTCCTATTATCAGGTGCGCGTTGAAGGACATGATGAACTGTTTTCCGTTTCCACCCAGAACGCGGGCCGGGCAAAGTTGCGCGCCCTAGAAGAAGGTGCGCCAGTGTGGATGAAGTGGCACGATGATGCGTTCATCGTATTGGACAAAGATTGAGAACAGACCATGGACGGAAACACAGATATCACATCGCGCCGGTTTGCCCCAAAAGAGGTACGCAAGCAGCAGCTGATTGACGCCACGCTCGCGGTGATCGCCGAAAAAGGGGTCTCTGGCACGACGACAACCCTGGTCACAAAGAAGGCCGGTCTGTCAGCAGGGCTCGTCAACTTGCATTTTGAGAACAAGGATAACCTCCTGAAGGCCACGCTTGAACATCTCGCGGTTGAACTGCGCGACTGCTGGCAAGCGGTGCACGAAGATACAACGCTTTCCCCCGCCGACAAGCTTTGGGGCATCATTCAGGCCTGTTTCCACCCCGAGGTCTGCACCATTGACAAAGTCCGGGTCTGGTTCGCCTTCTTCGGAGAGGCACCTTACCGCGCTTTTTACCGCGAGATGGTCAGCGGCTTTGACGATGAACGGGGTGATGCCATGGCCGCCTTGATTGTTCAGCTTGGCCAATCCGAAGACGATGCAGAGCGGACGTCAGACGCCATTGAATGTCTTGCTGATGGGTTGTGGCTCAATATGATGCTTTACCCCGACTGGTACGGTCTGGACAGCAGCCGAGCGCAGATCTGGAACTTCCTGTCGCTGCAGTTCCCCGCGCATTTCGGCGGGCCCGTTCCACAAGACCCGACAGGTGCTGCATGACCCAATTCCCTTTATCCCGGAGGACTTTCATGGCTGGTGTTCTTTCAACTGCCGCCCTTCCGACAGGCGCAAAATCGCTTCCCACCAATCCCGATGTCGTGATCATCGGTGCAGGCTCCGCCGGGATTGGCGCGGCGCGGCGATTGATGGCGGAAGGCCGCAGTGTTCTGGTGATTGAGGCTGCAAACCGGATTGGCGGTCGCGCGTTTACGGATACCGACACCTTTGGTGTGCCCTATGATCAGGGCTGTGCCTGGCTGCAGGGACCAAGGTCAATCCCGCATGTGGATGTGATTGATCGGATGGGCTTTACCAAGGTCAATCACAACCTCGCGGATGAGGCGTTCTACGTAGATGGCCGCCTCGCGAACTTTGATGAGAAATCGGCATATGAGCGGGCGCAATCTGCCCTCTACGATGACATTTGGGGCAAAGGCGATGTGGCCGCCGCTGACGTGATCCGCGACCGCCGCTTCATGCCGGCTGCCCTTACGTGGACCACCATGGGGCACGCGGTGGACATGGATGCGCTGTCGACTGCAGATGTGAACGCCTATGCCGAATACGAGGTCAACTATCTTGTCAAAGAGGGCTTAGGCAGCATCGTTCAGGAACTGGGCCGCGACATCCCGGTCAAGCTGAACTGTGCCGCCAACGCTATTGATTGGAGCGGTGAAGGTGTCACAGTGGAGACCACCGATGGCGCCATAAAGGCGGCGGCTTGTATCGTGACAGTTTCCACGGGCGTGCTGGCGTCCGGCGCGATCCGGTTTACTCCGGACCTGCCCGTCGAAAAGCAAGAGGCCGTTTCGGACGTGCCTATGGGCCTTTTCACCAAGATCGCGCTGCAATTCGATGGCGAACGCTTTGGCCTAACGGACAACAACTGGCTGAGCTATGACGTACCGAAAGAGCAAACGGGTCAGGGCTGCTACTTTGTTACGTGGCCCACCGGCACCGACCTTGCCGTTGGCATGCTGGGCGGTGACCACGCCTGGGACGTAACCAGCAAAGGCGCAGACGTCGCCATTGATCTCGCACTTGAGACCTTTGCCGGCCTTGTTGGCAATGATGCGCGCAAACATTTCATCAAAGGCCACATGAGCGATTGGCACACCAATCCCCACACCCTCGGGGCCTATTCAGCTGCGCGCCCCGGACGCTTTGCCGCCCGTGATGCGCTCAAAGCCCCACTGGGCCGCCGCGTGTTCTTTGCAGGCGAAGCGGTTGCTGTCCCGCTGGCAGGCCTGTGCTCGGGCGCACATCTGAGCGGTGAGGCGACGGCGGACGTCGTGCATGCAGTTCTCAGTGTCGATGGCGGCTGCGGCTCCTGCGACGCGCGGGGGCAAGCGAAACAAAAGCTGCAAGAGGTATCCGAATGACCAAGCATGATGCCGGCATAAAACCAACGGGCCGTAACCCGCGCTATGACATCCTGTTCGAGCCGGTTCAGATCGGCCCTGTGCGTACCAAGAACCGTTTCTATCAGGTGCCTCACTGCAATGGTATGGGCCATGCCTATCCGTCCTCCATGGCCGCGATGCGGGGTATGAAAGCTGAAGGCGGTTGGGGCGTGGTGTGCACCGAACAGGTCGAAATCCACCACACATCCGAGCTGACACCCGTCATCGAAGGACGTCTTTGGGATGACCGCGACATCCCCGTGATGGCGAAGATGTGTGATCAAATACACGAACACGGCGCGCTGGCGGGGATTGAACCCTGCTATGACGGGTTGGCGACGCCGAACCGATACAGCCGTGAGATCCCAATGGGCCCGTCTGCCCGCCCGGTCAGCTATCTTGAGCCGGTTCAGGGCCGTGCGATGGACAAGGCCGACATCCGCAACGTGCGTAGATGGTACGTCGATGCTGCAAAACGCGCGCAAAAGGCGGGTTTTGACATCGTCTATGTCTACGCGGGCCACGATTTGAATATCCTGTCGCATTTCCTGTCGCGCCGCTGGAACAATCGTGGCGATGAATACGGTGGCAGTCTGGAAAATCGCGTGCGTCTGCTGCGCGAGGTGCTGTCAGACACCAAGGATGCCGTGGGCGACACGTGCGGGATCGCCCTGCGCTTTGGCGTAGATGAGTTGATGGGCGCAGAGGGGCTCAGCCACCAAGGCGAAGGCCGTGATGTGGTTGAAATGCTCGCCGAATATCCTGACCTGTGGGATGTGAATGTCTCTGATTGGGACAACGATAGCATGACATCGCGGTTTGCGCAGTCTGGGTTTCAAGACAGCTATGTGTCTTTCGTGAAGAAGGTGACGTCCAAGCCCGTCTTGGGCGTGGGGCGCTACACCTCTCCTGATGCGATGGTTTCGCTGCTGCGCACAGGTGCGCTAGACCTGATTGGTGCCGCGCGGCCTTCAATCGCGGATCCCTTCCTGCCGAACAAAGTCGAAGAAGGTCGCATCGAAGACATCCGCGAATGCATCGGATGCAACATCTGCGTGTCCGCCGATTTCCACATGGTTCCTCTGCGCTGTACGCAAAACCCCACCATGGGAGAGGAATGGCGCAAGGGCTGGCATCCTGAAAAGATTGCAAAGGCCCACGCCGATGAAAGCGTTCTGGTGGTCGGCGGTGGTCCTTCGGGGTTGGAGGCTGCACGCGCCCTGGGCCAACGCGGCTATGCCGTGACACTCGCTGAAGCGGGTACTGTCTTGGGCGGCCGAGTGGCGCGCGAGGGGGCGCTGCCGGGTTTGGGTGAGTGGCGTCGTGTTATTGATTACCGACAGTACCAGATCAGCCAGATGGCGAATGTGCACACCTATCTGGAAAGCGCTTTGAGCGCACCAGATTTGCTGGAGTTCGGAGCGGATCATATCGTGATCGCCTCAGGGGCCAAATGGACCTCTGATGGTGTGGGCCGCGAGAACTACGCCCCTATCCCGATGGAAGACGGTGCACATGTGATGACACCAGATGACATCATGGACGGGAAAAGCGCTAAAGGACCGGTCGTGATCTTTGACGATGATCACTACTATATGGGCGGTGTGATCGCAGAACTGCTGCGCGATCAGGGGCTGGATGTGACCATTGTGACCCCAGCAGCAGATGTATCGCACTGGACGCATAACACCTTGGAACAAGGGCGCATTCAGTCAAAGCTGATGAAGATGGGCGTCAAGATCGTACCGCTGCATAATGTGGCGGCTGTCAAAGTGGATCTTGTAACGCTGGAGTGTGGCTATACCGAAGCCGAGCACCACATCGCCTGCGCGACCTTCATTCCCGTCACGATGCGCCAACCCGTCGATACGCTCTATAATGAGGCCGAATTGCTTTTGGCAGGCAAAGACGACGCTCCGACCCTGACCCGCATCGGTGATTGTTTTGGCCCCGGCACCATCGCGGCTGCTGTTTATGCCGGTCACCGCTACGCCCGCGCATTGGGTGAGGAAATCACCGACGACGTGCCATTCCGCCGCGAACTGCCCCATCTTGCCACCGAATAAGGACAAGACCACGTGACCCGAGACCCCCGCTACGACATTCTGTTTGACCCTCTCAAGATCGGTCCGGTCACGACCAGGAACCGTTTCTATCAGGTGCCTCATTGCACAGGCATGGGACATCTGCGCCCCCGAACCCTGGCCGCGATGCGGGGGGTCAAGGCGCAGGGCGGCTGGGGCGTGATCTGCACCGAATATAACTCGATCCACCCGTCCTCAGACGATCTGCCCGGCGTCTCGGCATCCCTTTGGGATGATAGCGACATCCGCGCGCATTCGGCGATGACGGACATGGTGCATGAACATGGTAGCCTCGCGGGGGCGGAGCTCTGGGTCTCCGGCGCGCGTTCCGCCAACCTTTATACCCGCGAAGTGCCCATGGATGTGACCAGCATGCCAAACGCCGTGGGTCATCCGTTTCAGACCCGTGCGATGGACAAGACAGACATCCGCAACCTGCGCCGCTGGCACCGCAAGGCAGCACTGCGCGCACGCGATGCAGGCTTCGACATCGTCTATGTCTACGCCACTCATGGCTACCTTCTGGCCAATTTCCTCGACCCACGGGCCAACACCCGCAGCGATGAATACGGTGGCAGCCTGGAAAACCGCGTGCGGCTGGTGCGTGAGCTGATCGAAGAAACCAAGGATGCCGTCGGTGATCGCTGCGGTGTCGCAGTGCGGTTCAAAGCGGACGAAACCATCGGCGCGGACGGCGCGCCCGAATACGGCGAACGCCACGAGATGTTCGAAATGCTGGCCGAATTGCCCGACCTATGGGACATCAACATCGCGGATTACTCGCTTGAAATGGGTGTGTCGCGCTTCACCCAGGAAGGATCGCTTGAACCCTACATGTCATGGGTGAAGTCGCGCACGACCAAGCCTGTTGTAACTGTGGGGCGCTACACCTCGCCCGATGCGATGGTGGGCCTGATCAAGCGCGGCGTGGCCGACCTGATTGGGGCGGCCCGCCCTTCGATTGCCGACCCTTACCTGCCCAAAAAGGTCGAAGAGGGCCGCCTTGAAGACATCCGTGAATGTATCGGCTGCAACATCTGCTATTCCGGCGACAGCACAGGCACGCCAATCCGCTGCACCCAGAACCCGACCATGGGGGAGGAATGGCGCAAAGGCTGGCATCCCGAGAAGGCGCCTGCGCAAGGCTCTGATGGCCAGGTCTTGATCGTCGGCGCTGGTCCTGCGGGGCTTGAGGCCGCTCGGGCTCTGGGCGCGCGGGGCTACAACGTGATGCTATCAGAAGCGACGCGAGAGCTGGGCGGTCGTGTTACCCGCGAAGCCAGCCTGCCCGGGATGAGCGCCTACATCCGGGTCCGCGATTACCGCGTGGGGCAATTGGACAAGATGCCCCATGTCGAGGTCTTCCGGGAAAGCCGCCTGACTGCACAAGATGTCTTTGACGTGGGCGCGGATCACGTGGGCATTGCCACCGGTGCCACATGGCGCCGCGACCGGTTTGACGGAAAGGCCTACGTGTCTGTGGCTGCCGAAGGCGTGCCTGTGCTAACGCCGGATGACATCATGGACGGCACATTGCCCGACGGTCCCACCGTGGTTTTCGATGGCGACAACTACTACATGGCCAGCGTCATTGCCGAACGCATTCGTCAAACCGGCGTGCATGTGACCTATGTGACGGAAGAAGACAGCGTGTCGGCCTGGGCTGGCATGACGTCAGAGCGTTGGCGCATTCGGTCGCGGTTGATCGAATTGGGGATTGAGATTGTGACAGCTCATAGCCTGAGCACATTCGATGGCGCGGCTGCGACGCTGGCGTGCAGCTACTCGGGCAAAACCCAGGAGATTGCAGCGACAAACGCGGTTCTTGTCACCCAACGCCAGCAGAACGATACCCTTTACCGTGAGATATTGGACCGTGTGGAAGGTGACGCGACACGGCTCCACTTTACCCTGCGCCGCATCGGCGATTGCGACGCGCCTGCGATCGTTGCGGCCGCTGTATATGCTGGGCATCGCTTTGCGATGGAGACGGATGCGGAGATCGATATCGACGTGCCTTTGAAACACGACCGGGTAGATGTGGGTGCCTTGCCGCCATCAAAGCTGGGAGTAGCCACGCCTGCCTATCTCGAAACGCTGCAACTCTACTATGAGGAAGAAATCGCAGGAGAGGCCTATTTTCTTGCTCTGGCGGCCCGCGTGGACACGCCCGAAGCTGCGGCACACCTGCGGCTTTTGGCAGAAGTCGAGCGCCATTGCGCCGCCATCGTCGCCCCCCTGCTCGCCAAGCACGGGCTGACCCCGCGTCCCACACCGCTGCTGGTGGATGAGGGCCGTGCAGATGCAGACAAAGGCCCCCAAACCTACAAGGAAATGATCGCCTACATGCGCATGACTTTCCCGGCTTACATCGATGACTTTGAGCGCCTGGAAAGCCTCGCACCCGCCGAAGACTTGGCCGTACTGAAACGCATGACTGAACATGAGGTCGTCGCCATCGAGTTCCTCGAACGCGAAGCGTCGGGTGCGGCGAACAGCGCCGAACCGCTCAGCCGGTTCCTCAGCACCCCCGTTGGAACTTTGGGTGCGGCGTGAAACAGGACCGGATCATCCAGAACGAACGCGCGCCGCTTGCCGCGAGCCTGTGGGCCGCGACGGCAAATGACGCGCCGGACCGCCCCGCCTTGCACGGGGGCGCAGAAGCGGATGTCGTGGTGATTGGCGCAGGGTTCACAGGACTGTCTGCTGCACTGCATTTGGCCGAGGCGGGCAAATGCGTGATCGTGTTGGAAGCCGAAACACCTGGCTGGGGTGCCTCTGGCCGCAACGGGGGGCAAGTGAACCCCGGGCTCAAAGCTGATCCAGATCAGACTGAGGCCGAACATAGGCGTGACATCGGCGGGCGCATGGTCGCGGCTTCTGCTGTGGCTGGCGATCTGGTCTTTGGCCTCATCAAAAAATACGGGATCGACTGCGACGCAAACCGCTGTGGCTGGGTGCGTTCCGCCACCTCCGCCAGTACTTTGGCAGCACTCAGCGAAACGGGCCGCCAGTGGCGCGCGCGTGGGCACGCGGTGGATGAGATCGACGCCGATGAAATGGCGCGCCTGCTGGGCGTCAGGCACTATGTCGGCGGTTTGATCGACCGGCGCGGCGGCAACCTGCACCCGCTGAATTACGCGCTGGGGCTTGCCGCGGCGGCTGAGAGAGCGGGGGCGAAAATCCACGGGCAAAGCCGCGTGAAACAGATGAACAGCGATGCCGACAGCATCACCGTCACGACCGACACAGGCAGCGTCACCGCTGGCAAAGCGTTGATCTGCACGAATGCCTATACAGGGCCGCTCGCCGATCCACTTGGTCAGACCGTGGTGCCGGTGACCTCGGTGCAAGTGGCGACGGAGCCGCTTTCTGACAACGTTGCGCACTCCATCCTACCGGAGGGCCATTCGCCCTCAGACACCCGCCGGTTGTTGGTTTATTTCCGCAAAGATGCACATGGCCGATTTATCATGGGCGGTCGCGGTGCGTTGAGCGACAAACATGTGCTGGACCGCCAGCAAGCGCTTCGCGATGTCGCGTTGGACCTGTACCCTCAGTTGGACGACGCTAAATGGCGCTACGCCTGGGGTGGCGATGTGGCGCTTACGCGCAGCCACGCCCCCGGATTACATAAGATCGCCCCGAACGCGATGGCCGGGATCGGCTTTAACGGGCGTGGCGTGGGCATGGCCACCGTGATGGGCCGCATCCTCGCGGATTGGGCCGCTGGATGTCCCGAGGACGCCCTCGACTATCCCGTCACGCGCCCCCAGCCCATCCCGTTTCACCGTTTCCGCCGCATCGGACTGGGCGCTACTGTCGCCCTTTTCGGCATACTCGACCGCTTTAGCCCCTAAAAGGAGAGACCCCATGAACGTTCAGACCGATTTCACCAAGGACCTGTCCCTGCCCAGCGGCATCTTCATTGATGGCAGGTATACGGCCAGTGCAGCAGGCCAAATGTTCGAGACGACGAACCCTTTCAATGGCGATACCATTGCGCGCCTGCCATCCTGCGATGCCTCCGACGTGGACGCGGCTGTTGCTTCGGCGCGCGCTGCCTTCAAATCGGGTGTCTGGTCTGGCCTGCATCCCACAGAGCGCAAAGTCGTGCTGTGCAAGCTTGCTGATCTCATTATGGAAAACGTGGATGAGTTGGCGACAATGGAAGCCCTTGATGCAGGAAAGCCGATCACGGATTGCAGGGAAATCGACGTGCCAGAGACCGCCAACTGTATCCGCTGGCACGGTGAGGCTCAGGACAAACTCTATGATCAGATTGCACCCTCATCGCCTGACGCTGTGGCGATGATCGTGCGCGAACCCGTGGGCGTGGTTGCTGCCGTACTGCCGTGGAACTTTCCACTGCTGATGATGGCATGGAAAATCGGTCCTGCCTTGGCGACCGGCAATTCGGTGGTGGTAAAGCCCGCTGAGCAAACCAGCCTGACCGCCCTGCGCCTTGCCGAACTGGCCGTCGAGGCTGGCGTGCCACCGGGTGTGTTGAATGTTATCACAGGCTTTGGTCCAGAGGTGGGCGAGCCGCTGGGGCGGCACATGGATGTGAATGCACTGACATTCACAGGCTCAACCGCGACGGGGCGCAGGTTTCTTGAATACGCAGCCCAGTCCAACCTCAAAGAAGTCTGTCTGGAGATGGGCGGCAAGAGCGCCGCAGTGATCTTGAGCGATGCCGCCGACATCCCCCGTATTGCACAAATCCAGTCTGAAGCGATTTTTTGGAACATGGGGGAAAACTGCACTGCAAACAGCCGGATCATCGCGCACAAGGACGTTTATGACGAGGTTGTCAACGAAATGACCAAAGCCGCCGCAGGTTGGAAAGTCGGCGATCAGATGGATGTCGATACTCAGAACGGCCCGTTGGTGAGCGATGAACATTACGCCAAAGTCTCTGGATTGGTTGAAACGGGCAAATCGCAGGGTGCCAAAGTCGCGCACGGCGGCGAAGGAGCGGGCGGGCTATTGTTCCAGCCGACTGTCTTTGCCGATGTCACCAGAGACATGGACATCTTTCAACAAGAGATTTTCGGCCCAGTGGTTGCTGTGACCCGCGCGGAAACCGACGAAGAAGCCATCGAGCTTGCCAATCAAACCCAATATGGACTGGCAGCGACGCTCTACACGCAAAGTATCTCCAAGGCGCATAAATACGCCCGCAAGTTGGAGGCCGGAACCGTTGGTGTGAACGCCTATTCAGAGGGTGAAATAAGCACGCCCTTTGGCGGCTTCAAAGCTTCAGGCTTTGGCGGTCGCGACAACGGCATTCACGCACATGAGCAATACACAGAACTCAAGACCATCTGGATTGATCTGACCGCTTGATCCTCTGAGTAAAGAACGCGGCTGGCATCAGACGATGCTGGTGCGCCAAAACCAAATTTACCCAAAAAGGAAGAATGAAAAATGAAGCACCATCTTATTGCGGCCGCCATTGGCACAACGGCGATATCTGTTCCATCATCCTCGTACGCATTGGACTACTTGTTCGGCGGGGTGTCAGCCATGTCGGAGTATGTCTCTCAGGGATTGGAGCTTTCTGACGGGCTCTCAGCACTCACTTACCTCGAGGGCGGCTTGTCTGGTTTCTACCTCGGCGCATATTATCAGACTGCGGATGAGGATTTCGCGGGCTATGACTGGGAAGCTGGCCCTTATGTCGGTTATCGCGGCGCTCTTGGAAGCTTCTCATACGACGCATCTGTCTATCACTATGAATTCAGCGATGACGTAGACAGTTATCAGGAGCTCATTCTGCAAGCGTCTTACGCAGTGACCGACGCAATCTCTGTCGGAGCATATTACGGATACGCCGAAGACTTGGGTCCGTTTACCGATCAACAAGACGAATGGCGCGTGAGTGCATCATATGCAACTGGCTGGAATGACGTGACCCTCGTTGCAGAGTACGGAAATGCTGACTTTGATTTCGGTGAGTTCGGAAGCTCAGATTGGGATTTTTGGTCGATCGGGGCTGACATTCCGTTCGCCGACAACTGGCGTGCGGAGTTGCGGTACAACTCATCAGATGCCGAAGATGGCGTAGATGGTTTTGCCGCGGACGATTTGTTCACAATTGCGATCGCTGTAGATTTCAGCCTGCGCTGAGTTCGACGCACACCTTGCCGCGCCGTCTGGCCTAATCCGACACATCCGCCCGTCGACGCAAGACCCTGGCGCGGCAAACACACGCATCAACTTTGAGGAGGCCCTTATGTTGAATTATAAATCACTGGCGATCGCGATTTGCGCAACCCTTACATCTTTGGTCTTTGTGCCATCACCCGCTGACGCTCAGCAAATAAGCGGTGCCGAGTTCACGAGCACTCATTCGGGGCGCTGCGTCGCATATTCTGGCCCATCCGTCGGAACGCAGTGTTTCGCCGCCGACGGCACCACAAATTACGATGATCGGAGCTATGGTAAAGATACCGGTCATTGGGAAGTGCGCGGCAACGACGTTTGCACCAACTGGAAGAAAGAACCGGGCTGGGATTGTGGGCCAGTCTCAAAAGCCGATTCAAACTCATTCAGTGATGGTGAATACACTTGGCAGCTGAATTGAAGGGGAATTGATCCTGGCACGTCGCTTGCAGTTTTCTTCTGGCGAGAGGGCTGATACCCCGCTTTTTTAGCGGCTATTATTTTGGTGAATAGTAGTGTTTTTTCGGTTCCCGACCTGAACATTCGACCGCGGCACCATAACTCGCCATGCAGGAATGGCGGCTTTGTTTGTTGCGTGACGTGCCTCGGTTTGCGATCACGCAACATTTCTTACGCAGCAAGTGTCCACCAAAAAAATTCAACACTTCTGCTACGGGCTCAGAGCGGCCTAATGCGTTTCCAGAAACGCCGCTTGCTGGCGACTTCGCACAACGGCCATTCAACTACATGGTATGATCGCTTTGTCAGCGCTGTGCTGATGTCTGGGCATGGAGGGGGGATTGGAGGGCATATGATGCCAAGAGTCCAACTTCCCGCAGTCACCCCGAAACCAAGAGCCTGGAACAAGGGGCGCATAATAGGTCAGAAACGACCCCTGCTTCCCAAACAGGTTTGGGCCATCCGTGCCCGGCTCGAACTTGCGGGCTACCTACGCGACCTGTCGCTGTTCAACGTTGCGATCGATAGCAAGTTGCGTGGCTGCGATCTGGTCAAACTCGCCGTGTTAGATTTGGTTAAAGATGACCGCGTTCGCGAGCGAGTGTCGGTGATCCAGAGCAAAACCAAGAAACCGGTTCAATTCGAACTGACTGAAAATACGAGAGAAACAGTCATTTCATGGGTAAGATCACCTGAGATGATCGGGTGTCGGTTCATGTTTCCGAGCCGTTTCCATGACCGCCCGCATATCTCAACACGTCAATACGGTCGACTTGTGCGTGACTGGGTGACAGCGATTGGTCTGGAACCCAGTGGATACGGCACACACTCAATGCGCCGCACCAAAGCAGCTGAAATTTACCGCAAGACCGGCAACCTTCGCGCTGTTCAATTGCTACTTGGCCATACAAAGGTTGATAGCACAGTGCGCTATCTTGGCGTTGAGCTGGAAGATGCCCTGAGTATTGCTGAGCACATCGACATCTGAACGAAGTTGGCTTGCGGCTACTGCCGTTGGCCAATCCAGACCAGGCCTTCGTACATCCTGAAGTAGTTGGCAGGACTAAGCCCAAACTGACCAATGCTGCACGAGGCACGAGCGGCTGCTCTTGGTATCCGTAGCGAAGCCGGACGCTCAGTGGGTTCTCATTCAATGGCGGCGTTAATGAATTCTGAAACGAGCTTCAACCGCGTACGGTCTTTCGTGGCGATAAGAGACGTGTTCCGGGCTTCAGGCATTTCCTCGATGTCAATTTCGCAAAGATTGTCTCTGATGAGGCTGCTGTTTTGCAAGAACAACGCGACGCCAATTCCCTGCAACACCGCTTCGCACATCAAGGGGAAGGTTGTCATTATGGCTATGCGGTTCAGCGATATGGTGTTGCGATCGCAGGCTTGATCCAGCAAGCGGCGCGTGAGTGACCCTTTTTCTGGCACAATGACAGTCTCTTCTTCAAGCTCGGCCAGTGAAATCTTGGTCCGCTTTGCGAATGGGTGGTCGCGGCGGCAATAGATCACATAACGCGCGCTTTCGATGTGAATCCTTTCCCAATACTCATGTTCGGGCGCATCCGTGATCAAGCCCACGTCCGCAAGGCGGTTGCTGATCATTGATTTGGCAGTCGTCCAATCGTAAAGCCCGAAATCGACGCGAATATCGGGAAACCGGCGCTGAAACCGCGCGATGATCTTCAGCGCGGGTTGTGGCGCATTTCCGATAATCTTGAGGCGGCCCTCTTTCATGGCATTAAACCCTTCAAGCCGCTCGGTGACCTCTGCGCTCAGGGCGACCATGCGGTCTGCCAGATTGTAAAAAGCCTGTCCGGTTGGGGTCAGTTCCACCCCATCCCGACCGCGCAGCAAAAGAAGCGTCCCGACACCTTTTTCAAGGTTCGCTATGTGTTGCGTAATCGTGGACTGGGTGACGTTCAGCCGTGTTGCGGCGGCAGAAAAGCTTCCTTCGCGGACAACATATGCAAAGGCTTCGAATTGATGGTGGTTGGGACGCATGATCTTTCCTTTTGCCCCCAACATAGGACCCATCGGTTTCACTAATATGACGACACAAAACTGTTGTGCTGACCGCCTATTGATTGGCTGTACCAAGGGGGAATCACATGTCAGACCTGCAGATCGCATCTGTTACCAAGGACTTCGGCGAGACTTCCGTTTTGAAAGGGGTGACCCTTGATGTGAAGGATGGAGAGTTCATTTCATTGGTGGGGCCTTCTGGCTGCGGGAAATCGACTCTGTTGCGGATCATCGCCGGGCTGGAAACGCCCACGAGTGGCAACATCTCGATCGGCGGGACAGATGTGACACAGCTCCGTGCGGCGGATCGCAATCTGTCGATGGTGTTTCAATCATACGCACTTTATCCGCATTTGACAGTGGCCGAGAATATCGCCGTGCCTTTGCAGATGCGCCAAATGACAACGCTGCAGCGTTTACCCGTGCTGGGCGGTGTGATGCCCGGAGCGCGGACGCAACAGCACGATATTGCGCAAGCAGTCCGGCATGCGGCCGAGATGCTTGAAATCGGCGCCCTTATAGATCGCAAGCCCGGGCAATTGTCGGGCGGGCAGCGACAGCGCGTAGCATTGGGCCGCGCTCTGGTGCGCGATCCCGCGGCGTTTTTGCTGGATGAGCCACTGTCGAACCTTGATGCCAAGCTGCGTGTGCAGACCCGTGCCGAGATTGCCGAGCTGCACCGCCGCCTGAAGGCCACATTCATTTATGTCACCCACGATCAGGTTGAAGCCATGACTATGTCTGACCGTATTGCAGTGATGATGGACGGTGAAATCCTGCAATGTGCGGCCCCCGATGTGATCTATGAAGACCCCGATGACATTCGCGTGGCCGAATTCATCGGCTCGCCCAAGATCAATATCTTGCCGGTGGAGCGCAACGGCACGGAGCTGACCGTTTTTGATCAGGTTTTGACCTCTCGTTTTTCCGTCGACAGCCCAAAGGTCATTCAATTGGGTCTGCGCCCCGAAGCCCTGCGATTGTCTCAATCCGCGCCACTTCTTACCGGACGGGTTGTGCATTTCGAAAACCTTGGGTCCGAGATCTTTGCCCAAGTTGCCCTGAACAGCAATGGGTCGCGTGTGACTTTGCGGGCCATGCCGGCGCAGCGGCAGAGTTTGGGGCTGGGTACGCAGGTCGGTCTGACCTTTGATCTGAGCGCAGCCATGATATTCGACGCTGAGGGCGCGCGTTTGCGCCGCGCCGAACTTGCCACCAACCGCACACCTGAGGTGGCCTGAAATGACGGTCGTGGGTCCCGGCGTCACCAGTGTCGCCAAAGCCAAACCTGACAACAGCCAAGCGCGCGCTGGCTGGGGGTTGGTCGCGCCTGCCTTGACGCTGATGGCCTTAATCCTACTGGTGCCGATCATCGTGGCGGGTGTCCTGTCTTTCACCAATTATTCATTGGGCAATCCCGGCTTCGATTGGGTCGGAGTGCAGAACTACGAGCGTCTGTTCACCCGTTCGACTTACCAAAAGATGTTTGTTGCGACCTTTACCTACGTGATCACCGTGGTGCCCATTTCCGTGGGTCTTGGCCTTGGGGCGGCCTTGCTTGTCCATTCGTTGGGCCGGATTGGAGACATCTACAAGACGATCTACTTCCTGCCGGTGATGGCCACGCTGTTGGCTATGGCAATTGCATGGGAATTCATGCTGCACCCGACCATTGGCATGGTGAACCGCACGTTGGAATTGACCTGCGGGACGTGGTTTGAGGCGTTGCCCTTCTTTGCAAATGGCTGCGCCGAGGGCTTCCCTTTGTGGCTGGGGGATCGTGACTACGCGATCTGGGTGGTTTGTTTCATCGGCATCTGGCAGGGGTTTGGTTTCAACATGGTGTTGTTTTTGGCCGGTCTGACGTCGGTGCACCGCGAACTCTACCACGCGGCCGAAATGGATGGGGCCCGCTCCGCTTGGGAGAGATTTCGACTGGTGACATGGCCCGCCCTTGGGCCAACCACGGTCTTTGTCGTCACCATTTCTTGCATACGCGCCTTTCAAGTCTTTGACACCATCGAGGCCTTCTGGCCGCAGGGCGGTGGGCCGAACAAATCCGCATACGTGATGATGTTCGCGATCTTCGAGAAGGGCATTCAGCAAAACCTGATCGGGATCGGCTCGGCCATCACCATGTTGTTCTTGCTGTTCGTCATGTTTCTAACTCTTATCCAGCGCTGGCTGGTCGAACGCAAGGTGCACTACTGATGACCCGCGATTGGTGGAAACATATGGTGCTGATCCTTGGTGCGGTAATCGTGCTAGCGCCGTTTTATATGATGGTCAGCTATTCGTTCAAAAGTCCCGGCGAAATCGACCGTGGTGAAGGTGGGTTCTTTGGCCGCCAAGAGATGATGATCGACCCACGCTGCGTCGCCCTTCGTCAACCCGATCGCGCCGACATCGAAGCCGCCCGCGCGCGGTTTGCGGGCCAAGACGACGCCAGCGTGCAGGCCCATCTTTTGGCCGAGACCGAGGCAGATTGTTCCATGCGCCCGGTTGTGTTCAACTATTCCAAAGCTTTCACCGAAGCGCCGCTTATCCGCTATCTGCTTAATGGCGTAATCGTCACCGTGTCGATCTTTCTGATCCAAATTGTTGTGGCCCTGCCAGCTGCCTACGCGCTGTCAAAGCTGAAATTCTGGGGGCGCGATGCGGTTTTCGGGTTGGTCCTGTTCTGCCTGTTAATACCCGTCCATGCCATTGCCCTGCCGCTGTATATCGGGCTGGCAAAACTTGGGCTGACCAACACATACGCCGCTCTTGTCGTGCCGTGGACGATCTCGGTCTTTGGGATCTTCCTGATGCGCCAGTTTTTTATGACTGTGCCTGACGATCTGATTGACGCGGCGCGGATGGACGGCATGTCCGAGCTGGCCATCGTTTGGCGGGTCATGTTGCCCACGGCAATCCCAGCGCTTTTGGCTTTCGCGATCTTCTCGGTGGTGGCCCATTGGAATGACTATTTCTGGCCGCGCATCGTTGTGACCGGAAACCGCGATCTCTTCACACCGCCACTGGGCCTGCGCGAATTCAAGGGCGATGGGGACGGTTCGTTCTTTGGTCCGATGATGGCCACGGCCACCGTTATCGTCACACCGCTGATCGTCGCGTTTTTGCTGGCCCAACGCCGCTTTATCGAAGGAATCACGCTGTCTGGAATGAAGTAGGGCGCGCCTTGGCGCGCCCTACCCATAGCCCCGCAAGGGGATAATCGCCTCCCCACACGGGGAATATCATTGGGGCCTGCCAACCGCCAAACCGTCAGCCCCGACAACTGGAGTAAATGTAATGAAAAATACCTTAACTGCAATGGCTTTGGCCCTTTCTGCTACCGCCGTTTTCGCCGAGGACAAGGTGACGATCGAGTTCGCCTACCCCTACAGCCACCTCTTCGATGTGACCTATGAGGCGATGATGCCTGCTTTCCAGGCGGCGCATCCGAATATCGAGGTTAAGTTCCGCGCCACTTATGAATCCTATGAGGACGCCACCAACACAGTCCTGCGCGAAGCCGTTGCTGGCAATCTGCCGGATGTTTCCATGCAGGGCCTGAACCGCCAAGCGCCGCTGGTCGACAAAGGCATAGCACAGTCGCTGGCCCCGTTCATTGCTGCAGAGGCCGATTTCGAAACAGAGGGCTACCACGAAGCCATGCTGTCTTTGTCGACCTTCGACGACGAAGTCTACGGCCTGCCGTTCTCGATCTCGCTACCAGTTGGCTACTACAATATGGACATCCTGCGCGAAGGCGGCATCACCGAACTGCCGACAACATGGGACGAGGTCATTTCTGCCTGCAAGACCATGAAAGCCAATGGCGTTGACAACCCGATTTTCTGGGGCTGGAACATCACTGGCAACTGGTTCGTGCAGGCTCTGTTGTGGAGCCAGGACAAAGCGATTGTCGAAGACGGCCGTGTGACCATGGACAGCCCTGAGGCGCTGGTTGCACTGGAACAGATGCAGGAAATCTTTACTGAATGTGAAATGCAAAACCTTGAATGGAAGGCCGCATTGTCGTCCTTCTCCGCTGGTGATGTCGGCATGATGTTTTGGTCCACTTCAGCCCTTGGCGCGGTTGAGCGCAGCCAAGGTGATTTCGAACTCGTGACCGGCCCATTCCCTGGCCTCGACGGTGCGCCGATGGGGCTACCTGCGGGTGGTAATGCGGCGATGCTGACCTCAACCTCCGAAGACCCTGCCGTGCGTGAAGCCGCTTGGACATGGCTGAAGTTCATCACCTCCGGTGAGGGCGCAGCCCAGGTCGCCATGACAACCGGTTACATGCCCCCCAACAAGGCGGCCAACGAGATCATTCTGGCCGACTTCTACGAACAGAACCCCAACAAGCAGACCGCCGTTGACCAGCTACCGCTGCTGCGCGACTGGCTGGCCTATCCCGGCGACAACGGCTTGGCGATCACGCAGGTGATCTATGACGGGATCGAACGCATCGTCACCGGCGACGCCACCGACATGCAAGAACTGCAAGAAGAGCTGGTCGAAGAAATCGCTGACCTTTTGCCAAACGGCTAAACCAACCTCTGGTCGCCCTTTCGGGGGCGGCCAGATCTCTTTTCTAGAAAGGCTAAGGTCCATGAAGCTTGTCCATATCTCCGACATTCATTTGACGGCTCCCGGTGAACGCATGGGCGGATTGAACCCCCACAGACGTTTCGCACAAGCGCTCGACGATGTGCGGGCGCATCACAGCGATGCCACGCGGATCATCATCACCGGCGATTTGACCCACTGGGGCGAACCTGCGGCCTATGCGACACTTGTTGATGCCCTGAACGATCTACCCTGTCCCGTGCGCTTGTTGATCGGCAACCACGATGACCGCGCCGCGTTTCTCAGTGCTTTTCCGGACCATCCCAAAGACGCGTCGGGTTTCATCAACCACGCAGAAACGGTGAACGGTACGCGTCTGATCTACCTCGACACGACCGAGCCTCGCACCCATGCAGGCCATTTTTGCAGCCGCCGCCGCGACTGGCTGGAGGCCGAACTCCTACACTGCACCCATGCGCGCCTGTTCATGCATCACAATGCCATGGCCCTTGGCCTGCCTGCCGAAGACAAGATCGCTCTCGTGCCAGAAGACCGCAGACCACTGGCCGAGCTTTTGACAAAGTACCGCGAGCGCATCGACTACATCCATTTTGGCCATGTCCATGCGCCAGTGTACGGGACTTGGTGCGGGATTCCTTTCGCTGCCGTCCGCTCGACCGGGAATCAATCCCTGCCAAATCTGAAGGAGCAGGAGCTGCTGCAGGGTGCTCCAATGGCCCCGTCCTATGCCGTGATCCTTGCAAGTGACAGCGACACAATTATCCATGATATTCCCTTTACGTGGGATGGGCCGGTTTTCAGCACAGGGACCGCATGGGAAGATTGGGCCAAACCGGTTGCCGCAGAATGAAGTTCATCCATCTCACCGACACGCATGTCATTGGCGAAGGCGCGCTCTATGGCCAAGACCCGGCCGCGCGGCTGCGTGCCGCTGTGGCCTCCATCAATGCCGAACATGGCGACGCGGATTTCGTTGTTCTGACCGGTGACATGACCCATTGGGGCGACGCGGCGGCCTACGCGCGGTTTTCGCGCGAAATCAAAAACCTCACCATGCCCGTGCATCTGATGGTGGGCAATCACGACGATACAGCAGCTTTTGGCGAGGCTTTCCCAGAAACACCCCGCGATGACAACGGTTTTGTCCAAAGCGGTTTTGACACCCCGTTCGGGCGGTTTCTCTTGCTGGACACCAAGGACCAAGATACCCACGCAGGCGCATATTGCCCCGCGCGCCAAGCGTGGTTGGATCGCGAACTGGACCAAACCGAAGGCCCAATCGTCCTGTTCATGCACCACCCGCCATTCAAGACAGGCATCGCCGCGATGGACCAGATCATGTTGCAAGATGCAGAGTCCTTCTACGATGTCATCGCCTCCCACAAGACGCGCATCCGGCACCTGTTCTTTGGCCACGTGCATCGTGCGATTTTTGGCAATTGGCGCGGCATCAGCTATTCGTGCATGCGCGGCCTCAACCACCAGGTCGCCTTGGAGTTGAACGGTGCGTCCGAACGCATTGCGGCAAATTTCGAATCTCCGGCTTATGGCGTGGTACTGTTGAGCGACGATCAGGTTACAGTTCATTTGCACGATTTTGCAGATCGCTCAGAACGGTTCTTTTTGTGAAGCGACCCTATGGCCTGCGCAGTACTGGACACCCCACGCCCGAATGTTGGACTACAATGCGCTGACCGGCCGTTTGCACCCAGTCAATGTTCTACATAGCAAGCGTCTTTTGCTTGCACGCTATGATTTGATCTTGGGTGATTGGTGCTTTGTCCCTTCTGCCGTCATCGCGCACAAGTAAACCGGTCAGAAACTGGACATTGGCGTAGCTGCAGCGAATTGACTCTTCGTCCCGTGTCGTTCGAAATCATGCAATGCGCAGCGAAAGGACAGTTTGCTTTCCGGCCGTTTTTGTCCGTTTGAATGGCCGGTTTGGTGAAAACCATTGCGTCGCCGCAATTTTGGTGCTGCGCGCGCGAGGGAATGCTGCGTAAGCGAAGCTGGAAAAAACGAAAGTCTGAAGAGTCCGCATCTTACCAGTTCGTGCGCCACGCAGCGAACGGCGCTGTTTCTAGAACCGACCTTTCGTGATTTGTGTGGCGAATGCTAGGTCAGAGCCCACTTTGACAGATGCTGCGAATGTGCCGAACGGCAGCTACTTGAGCAATCAAGTGAACGATGTAAGTTTTGCGATGGCCTTGATCTCCAACAAAAGATCGGGATCAGCCAAGCAAACAACACCAATGGCGGTCCAGTTTGGAAATGGTGGATTTGGAAATACCCTCTGCTTCGCGGACGCAAACGCGTCGAAGTGTTCGTACATGTCTACGTGGAAGGTTGTGACATCGACGATATCGTTAAATCCACACCCTGCCGCCTCTAAAACGCCACCCAGATTGATAAAGGCCAATTGGAACTGCGCTGCCGGATCTTTGATCGCGCTGCCCGACGCATCGACGCCGACCTGTCCTGAAATGAACAGGAAACCGCCACTTCTCACCGCCGCTGAATATCCGTAGGCCTCGTAGTTCGCTTGTTTATCGTTTGGAAAAATCACGTCCCGCATCGTCGCTTTCCTTTCTATACAGTTGCATTGAAATAATAGCTATGCGAGTGTATTGAAACAGTCAAATGGAATGAACAATGCCGCGCCCGAAGTCATATGATCGCCAAGATGCCATCGCAAAAGCGTGCAACGTGTTCTGGGAACATGGGTTTCAGGACCTCGGCGTGCGTGAGATTGAACGACTGACTGGCCTCAACCAATTCGCCATTCGCTCTGAGTTTGGCGGCAAGGAAGGTCTCTACCTTGAAACATTGAAATACTACTGTGACGCCGCAATCACGGCGGAAATGGCTCCAATGAAACAAGGCAGCATTCCTGAAATCATCTCCTTCTTTAAGGGCTTGGTCACACCGGGATCCACGACATCCAGCGATTATGGTTGTTTGATCGTCAACACCGGCATTGAGAACGCCCGTATCCAAAGCCCACGGCTTGAAAATGCGGTGCGCTCATATTGGAATAGTCTTGAAGGCCACTTTCTGATCGCCCTTGAGAATGAACATACGGCGCAAGGCGAAGGGGCGACGTTCACACCTCATATCTTGGCCGCGTCGCTGGTTCCGGCTGTGATGGGCATTCATGCGCAAAACAGATCGCAGCGGGATCAGACCGCGGGTCGCCCTCTCGTCGATCTCATATGCTCAATTCTAAGCGGGTATCGGCCATCATGACGATCCAACCCTTCTCACCAGTAGGCGGACTCGACGGGGTCTATATTGGCCGCGCTGGAAAGCTGAACTGCATCGTTTTCCGCCTTCGAGACGGGAGTATCTGCCTTTATAGCCCTGTCGCGGGACTAGAGACGTCAGGACGTGACAGCCTTGCTAAACTGGGCGACGTGTCGATGATACTCGCACCAAATCACTATCACAACAAAGGACTGACAGGGCATGCTAACGCCTTTCCGAACGCATCATTGGTTTGTTCAAAAGGTGCAGAACCGCGTCTGAAAAAGATCACCGGGCTGACGTTTGATCCAATCGATATCCTCAAGTCGAAGTTGGCAGACAACCAGAGAATACTCGAACCTGAGGGCCTCAAGACAGGGGAGGTTTGGATTGAAGTAAGAACTCGGTCAGAGATTGCTTGGATTGTCACCGATACCTTCAGCGCCAAGCTACATTCGCCGGGCGTTTGTGCGGAGGCTCCCAGTATGCTTGGCACGTTTCCGCGCTACGGTGTCAAAGACGCTTGGGTTTTCAAAGATTGGGCCAACACACAGCTTTCCACTGACTGTCCGACCATCCTGCTGTCCTGCCACGGATCACCCGTGAAGGCTCCAGACCTCGACGCTCAGCTTATCGGCTTGCTTGCAGATGCGTTTTGAGCGCCAAGAGTAAATTCGAAAAGCAGCCATTGGTGCCATCGCAGCGAAAGCTCACTAAGTTTAAGGTTTTTCGATGCGGGCCTGTGCGCGACTTTTCGGCTTAGTGTGAGTGTGGCCCGCGTTGGGAAACATGACTAGGAGGAAGCCGTGGGGTCTGGGCGCGCGCTATGGGGGAAGCGCCAATCAGGTTCAGCCGAGGATGCTGCGAGATGGAATTGCTTGGCATCATTTCTCATGGATTGGTGCCCTTGAGCGTCTTTTTCGGAGTGGCTTGGCACCAGTTTGGGCGCATTGGACGCCATCAATTTTCCTTCACCCAAGCCGATACCAGCCCAAAACGCGATGCAGTTCGGGGAATGGTCTTTGATTGATGACGTGCGCCCCGTCATGCTGCGGCCTTTCTGGGTGGTGCGCGGGATTGTGGTCTTTGGCCCCGCCGGAAGGTCTCGATGATGCGCATTTTCCCGCCGCAGCCGGGGCATGGGTCTCGCAGTGTGAGCGGGATGACCTCGGCGACTGGTGGGTCATCCTGTTTGGCGGTTTGTGCGCCAAGTAAGGTCCGAGCTTTTGCGATGTTAGCCTTACGGGTCGAACTGGCGAGCAGGCCATAATGGCGGATGCGGTGGAACCGGTCCGGTAGCACATGGATCAGAAAGCGGCGGATGAACTCTGATGTGGAAAGGTGCATGACGGATCGCCCGTCACCAGATTTGAAGCGATAATCTTTCCATCGGAACGCAACGGTGTTGGCATCGGCACTGATCAAACGGCTGTTTGAGATGGCGATGCGGTGCGTGTAGCGGCTGAGATAGGCGAGCACGGCTTCGGGCCCGCCGAATGGCGGTTTGGCATAGACCACCCATTTGGTTTTGCGCAGTGGGGCGAGATATGCGGCGAAGGCCTGTGGGTCCGACAGCCCGTTCAGATCGCCGAAGAAGGACAGTTCACCTGCGCGGTGCAGGGCAAGCAGCCCTTCGATAAACAGCCGCCGGAACAGTCGTGACAACACCCGCACATGTAGAAAGAACCCCGGCTTGCAAGCGATCCATCTCTTGCCATCTGACGACAGACCGCCGCCTGGGACAATCATGTGGACATGGGGATGGTGCGTAAGTGCCGACCCCCACGTATGAAGGACGCTGGTCATGCCAACCCGCGCGCCGAGCCGTTTGGGATCGGCTGCAATTGTCATCACCGTTTGCGCAGACGCTTTGAACAGTAGGCCATAGACGGCCTTCTTGTTCCAGTAGGCGATACGAGCGATCTGCGCAGGCAACGTGAAGACGACATGGAAATATTCCACGGGCAGCAGATCCTCGGCGCGCGCTTCCATCCAGTCGCGCGCGGCCGGACTCTGGCACTTGGGACAGTGCCGGTTCTTGCAGCTATTGTACGCAATGTGCATGTGGTTGCATTTGGTACAGGCCGCCACATGCCCGCCGAGCGCCTCAGTTCGGCAGGCTTCGATTGAGGACATCACTTTGAGCTGGGACAGGTTGACATGGCCCTTATTGACCTGCCGCCACGCAGGACCAAACTTTCGGAAAATATCCGCAATCTCCAGTTCTGGCCGGGGCACCCGGCCTCGGTTATTCCCGTCTGCGCTTGCGGGTCTGTACGTTCAGCCTTTTGAGAGCTTCAAACGGGCTGGGCGTATCCCGGATTGTTTTAGTCGCAACATGGGTATAACGCGCTGTCGTGCTCAGCTTGGCGTGACCCAGTAAGACCTGAATCACCCGCACATCCGTTCCAGCCTCCATAAGATGGGTGGCAAAGCTGTGCCGCAAGGTATGCAGCGTGGCTGGCTTTGAAATACCAACCAGATGTTTGGCCGAGTTGAACGCCCGACCCAATTGCCTCGACGTGACCGGATTGATCTTCGGCTTGCCCGGAAAGAGCCATCCCTCGGGGCGCGCTTCGCACCAATAGTCACGCAACAAGTCCAAGAGATCGGGTGACAGCATGACCTTGCGGTCCTTGCGCCCCTTGCCTTCATCGACATGGATTAACATCCGGTCACTATCGATATCGCTGACCTTGAGATTGCAAACCTCAGATGCCCGCAGACCCGCACCATAGGAAATACTTAGCGCCGCCCGATACTTCAGACCCGGGCCGGGTGCCGCAGCAAGAAGCTCCGAAACATCTTCGATACTCAGCACTGTTGGCAGCCTGCGTGGCTGCGTGCGGAACTGCATGTACTTCTTCATGTCTTCACGGTTGCAGGTTGTACCGAACAGGAACCGCAGCGCCATGATCCGCGCGTTGAATGTGGGCGGTGTCACTTCCGTATCGGTCATATGCAACTGATACGCCCGAAGATCATCTGGCGTGGCGGTATCGGGCGAGCGCCCAAGAAAACCAGAAAAGTGTTTGATCGCCCGAATGTGCGCCTTCTGAGCCTTGTCGCCCATCCCGTGGATGCGCATGTCTTCCATCATCCGCTCCCGAAGCGGGGTCATCTTCTCATGTGTCATGGGGAACTCCTGTCCGTTGATTGAGAAGCCTCAATCGTCAGACAGGTTCGTTAAATCTCAAAATCCACACGGCTAAAGTCAGCGCACAACACCCGCAACAATCGCCATTGCCGCGGCAGCGGCTTCGTCCAAGTCCGCACTCTGTGAATTCGACGGCTGGTCCTCGCTGCGATCTGCATGAATGACCGGTTTTTACGCTGCATGGCGGCACTGAAGCTTACGCTCATGCAGCATTTTCGGTGCTGCGTGCGCGCGCAGCAGGAAAATCGAATTTACAGAATGGGCTCTTTCCAGTTATTCGCCGCAAGTTAGATCAATGACCGCTTCCCTTGGCGATCTTGCCACCGAGGAGATGCACGCGATTGAATACGCGACCGCTCTGCCTGCGCCGGCGGTCAAGGAAATTGTAAGTCAGCGGCGTTGATCGGAAAATTCGCGATGTATCTAGGATCGCCGTTAGCCTCGACTTCAGGACCGTTCTTGAAAAGCGCGGGCTTCTGACAAGGCCAGCGCTCGTCGCCTGTCCAGATATTCCGCAAGGTCCTGAATGTGGATGCCCCGGGCGCTTTTCTGGCTTTTCTCAGAACGAGTTAGCGGCAGATCGATGTCTCCTGAACCGATCTTGCGCAAGAATTTTGCCAGTGTCAGATGCGAGAAGTAGTCTTGGCAGACGGTTTCTGCAGGCACAATTGCGCGGGCGTCATATTGCGCCATCAAAAGAAAGAGTGTGTTCATAGCTGCCTCGCAGATCAGGGTATCTGCACCAAAATCGGCTGGAATCAGGCGCAAATCAACGGGAACAGGCGGTGGGCTTCGGCGGCTATGTGGTTGTTTCGTCGAGGATAGGTCACCATAGCGAGATGTGGCGTCGTAGAATGACTTGCCACAGCTGTGTTGGCTTATCCCTCAGCCGCCGAATTGCGCTCCTTCGGTACTTCTCGTCGCAGTTTCGCGAAGCCTCGATCTGTTGCCATGAAACGCTCTACCATCGGGCCGATCAGTTTTGTCGGTTCCGCAACCGTCTGGCCAGTTTGATGTTCAAGGACTTTGGCGTAGGCAACAAGATCGCGGTGGACTTGGGCTGGCAGTTCCACGGTCAGTTTGACCGGTTTGTCGTCCGACAAAGCGCCCAGTTTCAATTTGGTCATCAGTGACCTCCCTGTGGTTGGAGTATGAGATCGCGGGTCACGATCACGCGCACGGGGAACCCCGGCCGGATCGTGAGGGTTGGCGGAATATCAATCTGACGACGCACAATCTCGCGGCCTGCATCACCGATCGTGTCCTGTGCGCCGTCGCGGATGGCGCTGGCGATTGGATCATCATCGTCCGCTCCTAACTCGGCACTGATGTTGAGCAGTGTCGAGAGCGCGGCGGCCCTGAATACACCGCCCCAATGGTGATCGACGCCGTCCTCAAGGCCTGCATAGCCTGCGCTATCCGCTCCTGGCTGTCTTTCAAGAACAATGGATTGGCCATCGGGCAGGATGATCCGGGTCCAGACGAGCAGGATGCGACGTTGGCCGAAGCCGACGCCATTGTCATATTCGCCGATGAGGCGGGATCCTTGCGGCAGGAGGAGATAGCGGCCCGAGGGGCTGTCATAGACGTTCTGGGTCACTTGAGCGACGATCTGGCCGGGATGGTCAGAGCGAATGCCGGTGACGAGGGCGGCGGGAATGATGGACCCGGCCTGAAGGACGTAAGGCGAGGCGGGTGGCCGGAGGGATCGTGGGTTGTTGGATGCCGGTGGACGCGGTTGGACGCGGCCTGGCGGATAGGACCAGGCGACGGAGGGCATGTAGGAGGCCTCATTGGCGCGCAGTTCCAGCAGATAGGTGCGCCGGTCGGTATTGATGACGAGATTGGTGAAAATGTCCGGCCGAGTGGGTTTGACGAGGATATGGACGCGGGCGGTGCGCCCGTTGCCGCTTTCGGTGTCGCCGATGATCCAGCGCGTCGTGTCTCCGGCCGCAATCGGCCCTGCGCCGGTCAATTGCTCGCCGGGTTCGAGCGCGATGTTGGTGATCTGACCGGGGGCTGCATAGATCTGGTAGAGTGCGCCTTCGCTGTAGGGGAAGACCTGGATCGCATTGTAGTAGCCCTCGCGGCGGGGCTCTACCCGGGCGGCCGCATTGGCATTGATGACGCGAGCCTCTGCGGTGGCCGCATCCGTGTCGCCGCCGCGCGACGGGGTCCAGGGCGGTGGCGTGTGGATGGCTCGCAGCGGTTCTTCTACCACGGGGGGCGGAGGCGTGGGCAATGCGGGGACATTGCTGTCATAGTCGATTTCGGGCGGTGTGTAGGTCGCGCAAGCGTTGAGCAGGAGAGAGGCCGTCAGGGTGATGGGAATAGTGATGTTTACGCGTTTCATTGCTGAAGCTCCCGTGACCAGTTGATGGCGTGGACGTAGATGCCGAGCGGGTTTTGACGGAGCCGTTCGGCGCTGCGCGGTGGCTGGACCGAAATGGTCAGGATCGCTGTCCAGCGCTCGGTCGCGGCAAGGCTGCCGTCCTGATAGCGCCGCTCGGTCCAGGCGATGCGGAAACTGTTGAGCGAGGCGCGGATGACGCTGGAGACATCGACTGAGATTTGAACCTCGCCGACCCGCGCGAAAGGATCGTTGGATCGAGCATAGTAATTGAGCGCCATCGCACCGCGATCGGTGGTGAACTCGTAGGCGCGTAGCCAGTTCTGACGCACAACGATAGGGTCGGCCGGGATCGCGCGGACCCGTTCGATGAACTGCGCAAGGTGATATGCGATCTGCGGGTCAGTCACCTCGTAGTCGGCACTGGCGGGGGCGACGCTGCGGGCCTCGCCTAGCTGGTCGACCTCGACGATCCAAGGCACGACCGTGCCTTGCGCGGATTGCCAGACGAGACCGAAGGCCAGTGCTGCTGACAGAAACAGCGATCCGAAAGCCATCAGACGCCAGTTCTTTGCTTGCACGCGGGCCGAGCCGATGCGGTCATCCCAGACCTGTGCCGCCTTCTGATAGGGGGTCTCGGGTTCCGGGGTCTTGGCGGACATTGGCGTAGACATGGCCGGGTAGGGATCCCAGCCAGGCTTCGACCGCATTGGTGGTCTCAGCAATGCAGGTAAAATCGCGACCCTGAATAACCTTCTCGACAAGCCGCAGCTTTTCGTCGGCGATGCGTGGCTCGGCGTCCCAGACCGTGACGGTTGCAGTGACATAGGCTTCGCCGATCAGATCGGAGCCGAGTTCCTGTAGGGCCGCGTCGGCATCCATCGCCTTGTTGTGCGCATCAGTATCGAGGAGCGCCGAGGTCTCGTTGGTCATGATTTCTTTGAGAATGGCGGCGATGGATTTGCGCTTGGCAAACCATTGACGCCGGATCTTTGAGAGGAGCCGCGCGGCGTCGGTCTTATCGAGCATGATCGCGCGGGTTGACCAGCGATAGGGGAAGGCCAGCCGGTTGAGGTCATCGAGGATGCCGGGCGTTGTTGCGCTTGGAAAACCCGTGATCGTCAGGATGCGCAGGTGTGCGTTCCCCAGCATCGGTTCCAAACCCGCAGTAAGCGGCTGATCAGCAAGCAGCGCGTCAAGATGCATTGGTACCTCGGGCACGCGGACGCGCTGCACTTTGGTCGAGATCGCTGCGTGCAGGTAGGTCAGCGTCTCGGCATCATCGAGCCACATACACTCCGGCATGAAACCCTCAAGGAGCTGCAAGACGCGGTCGGTGCGGTCGACAAAGCCCGCTAGCGTTTCGCGCGCATTTGCTCCGCTCTCACGATTGCGTCCCTCATACAAAAACCGTTCTGCCTGTGCGGCCTCTTCAGCAGGCGGTAGATACAGCAACGTCAGGAAATACCGCGACTCGAAGTGCGCGCCTTCCTCTTCGAATTGCGCCTTGCGCTCGGTATCGACCAGGGCCGAGGCCGCATCGGGAAACTGGCCGTCGGGATAGGAGAGGGCCGGGACGCGCTGCGCCTCGACGAACACCGCCCAACCCGAGCCGAGCCGCCGCAGTGCGTTGTTGATCCGGCCCGCGACCGCGACCAGTTCGGCGGGCACTGCACTGTCGAGATCGGGACCACGAAACTGTGCAGTGCGCTGGAAGGAGCCATCTTTGTTCAGGACAACGCCCGCGCCGACAAGCGCCGCCCAAGGCAGAAAATCGGCCAGATGAGAGGATTTACGACGGTATTCGGCGAGGTTGATCATCGTTCACACTCCGAGATGGCCGGGGATGCGCAGATGGCGGCGCACCACATCGACAAAGAGCGGATCGCGCTTGGCTGCCCAGACGGCGGTGAGATGACCTGCGATCCAGATCAGCAGACCGACCAGCCAAAGCTGCAAGCCAAGCCCGATGGCGGCGGCAAGCGTGCCGTTGAGGATCGCGATGGAGCGCGGCGCGCCTGCCAGAAGGATCGGTTCGGTCAGAGCCCGGTGGACGGGGATGACAAAGCCGGGGATGGCGTCAGGATCGAGCATCAGATCACTGCCCCGCCGCCAAAGGAGAAGAATGACAGGAAGAAGCTCGACGCGGCGAAGGCGATGGAGATGCCGAAGACGATCTGGATCAGCCGCCGCGCACCACCGGAGCTGTCGCCGAAGGCGAGGGTCAGGCCGGTAATGATGATGATCATTACCGCGATGATCTTGGCGACCGGACCTTCGATGGACTCGAGGATCGCCTGCAGCGGCGCCTCCCAGGGCATCGAGGAGCCTGCCGCCCGCGCGGGGGAGGCCAATGTCAGCGAGACCAAGGCAGAAATGCAAAGGGCGTCGAATGCCTGGCGAATGGGTTTTCCATGGACGAACATCAAGGGGATCCTTTGCTGGTGTCGGTTGCTGGGGACAGACGATAGTCACCGTTGGAGTCGAGGCCTTCGACGTGCGCCAGTTCAGAGAGGCGGCGTGCGGGTCCGCGCCCCGACAGGACAGCGACAAGGTCAATCGTTTCGGCGATAAGCGCACGCGGGACAGTGACCACGGCTTCCTGAATGAGCTGCTCCATCCGGCGCAGGGCACCAAGAGCGGTCCCGGCATGGATTGTGCCGATGCCGCCAGGATGACCTGTGCCCCAAGCTTTGAGGAGATCGAGCGCCTCTGGACCGCGCACCTCACCGATGGGAATGCGGTCAGGCCGTAGACGCAATGAAGAGCGCACGAGATCCGAAAGAGAAACCACACCGTCCTTGGTGCGGAGTGCAACCAAGTTCGGAGCGGCGCATTGCAATTCGCGAGTATCTTCAATCAGGACGACGCGATCCTCGGTCTTCGCGACTTCGGCGAGCAGTGCGTTGGTGAGAGTTGTTTTTCCCGTCGAGGTGCCTCCTGCGACGAGGATATTCAGGCGTTCGGCGACCGCTGCTCGGAGTGTTTCCGCATGCGCGCCGGACATGATCCCCGATGCCACATAATCGTCGAGTGTGAAGACGGCGACAGCGGGTTTCCGGATGGCGAAAGTCGGTGCGATGACGACCGGTGGCAAAAGCCCTTCAAACCGCTCACCGGTCTCGGGAAACTCGGCAGAAACGCGCGGGCTACTGGCGTGGACCTCGGCGCCGACATGGTGGGCAACTAGGCGGACAATCCGTTCGCCATCGGCAGCGGAGAGGCAATCATCGGTGGCGCAGAGCCCCTCTGAAAGCCGGTCGATCCAGAGCCGTCCATCGGGATTGAGCATGACTTCGACGATTTGCGCATCGTCAAGATATCGGGCGATCGCGGCGTCGAGCGCGGTCCGCAACATGCGACTGCCGCGTAAAACCGCCTCTGAGTGTTGTTGTAAAACGGTCATGCTCGTCCTCGGTTGGAGGGACGTCACATGACGGCCCGGTATCGGGGACGATTAAGAGAACTGGAATTAGGGGTATCGCAACAGTGTAAAAGGCGTAGTAGCACTCCGGCGAAGAAGGACAGGGAAACGGCGGTGCGGCCCAGCAGATTTAGAGAATAGCCTCGATAAAAGGGTGCACGTTTCGGTTAGTAGTCCTTCGTGACTATTGCGGCGAAGGCCCGGATCGAGCCCTTAGCGGAAGTATTGAATAGTCGCTGCGCGCGCTCGCAGCAAGAAGGGCGCTGCTTCGTCATAGATGCGGCCGATGCAATGCGGTAAAGGAAGCAGCCATTCATTCAACTTCCAAGGACCCGGTCAGGTCGTAAGCATAACAGACAATGAGATGGTGCGCCTAACACGGGGGCTCTATTCTATAGCTGCGAACAGATCGTTTATTGCCTGGTCAGGGTTACACTGTTGCAGTTGCATTCTCGACCTCAAGCCAGCAGCTACACCCCGGTTCGACAAGATTGTGACAGCAGCGTTTGCGGCGGGACAGATATAGAGCGACGATGTCGACCCTGCGGTGCCTCCGTTGTGAAACAGCATGCGCGGCGCATTGGCGTTCACTTTGATGGACAACCACCCAAGACATTGTGCAACTGGCTCTGTTGCGCCCCGCGGCCCCAAACACAACTCTGGCTTAACACTTTGGCAGATCGCGCGATCTAGTGGCGTCACCGGATTGACCAGCGCACCTATGACGGCATTTGAAAAACGCCCCAAATCCCGCGCAGTCGACCGCAAGCATCCTGCCCCGGCAATGGCTTGGAATGTCCATGGTGTGACAGCTTTGTCTCTGGTGTTGAAAGGCTGCATGAATCGCGCCTGCTGTGACACAGTCAAATGTGATGACGTATCAACCAGCCCAAGAGGCGCAATCACCATTTCAGTCAATAACTCTTGAAAGGGCTTCCCTTCGCTTATTGCTAATGCTTCGCCTAAAAGGCCGTAACCTAGATTGGAATATGCATGCCGCATGCGGCGGGGTCGTTTCGATCCTTTGTGCCTATTGAACCAAGCAAATAGGTCACCTCTTGAGAACGTCGCATAGGGATCATCGGGTAGGGAAAAAATCAGTGCCTTCCATAGCGGTACGTGAATGCGTGGCAGACCGCTCGTATGCGTGGCCAACGCCCGTAGTGTGATCCATGACGGGATATCTGACAACTCTTTTGCCAAAGCGTTTATCGGCCGGTTCGCGTCAATCTTTCCTTCTTCGACGAGAAGGGAAAGCAAAAGTGCGGTGAAGACCTTTGTGATTGATCCGATCTCGAAGATCAGGTCTTCGGGCGGGGTGCTTTGGGCATGATCAACTTTCCCTGAGGCGGTGACGCTCATTTCGCCATTATGCACGATATTGGTAACAAGCGCCGTCGCACCACCGCGATAAGGCGCCAAGATCCTCTCGGGGAGTGCGTGTGTCGGATGCGGCATCGTTGTCTTTTCTATCGGCTAAGGACAGCAAGATAGCTTCGTCTTGTGTGTGTCGCGACCAGACCTAAAAGTCCGGTCGCTGGCGTGTCCGTGACTAAGTTTCATCAAAAGGTGTAGTTGATAACAAGTCCGGCTGTCGTTTGCTCGTCCGACCCGCGTTCTTGTACGATCGAAGAGTCGCCGACATCTCCGGTGAGTTGGTCAAATGCGGCAAAGCCGACAAGCGCCACATTCTGATTAAGCGGCACATAAGCGGACGCGTGCAGTCCGTATGACATGATGCCGCCGTCTGCATCATATTCGCTGATGCCAGAGGCTGCGGATTGTGCAGCCGAGACGTCAAAGAATGTGCTCGCATAGCTATCGTCCGAAAAGCTGACCGTCGGGCCAAACGAGATGACAGATTGCTTGCCAAACAGCGCAACCGGGGCGTTGTATATGACGTCAAAGTCGCCAACAACACCGTCATGACCACCATCGACACCTTTGCGTAGCGCCAGCTTGGCTTGAAAATTCCCGTTGGTGTATTCAACGTATCCACCGATTTCGGCTGTTTCTTCGATATCGCCTAGCCCTGCGATTTCTGACTCTGCGACCTTGGACAATTGCAGGTCATGATCGGACGGGCTGTCTTCGCGGCCAAAATCATATGTCAAAACCGCGCCAGCCGTTAGGTAATCGTCTTTGTAGACGTCATATGACACCCCATCGAGCAACGAGATGTTGAGACGATCTCCGATCGCAACAGAGATGTTGGGGAACGCGTAGACCGAAGTCTCGCCACTGCCAAGAAACGATGGCGCAGAAACTACGCCGCCCGATATGGTGAAAAAGACGTCGTGTCCGGCGAATGTGTCCTCTGCGGCGTCTTGCGCCCAAAGACTGGCGGGCAGAATGACCATCATGGTCGCGGCGATTGTTGTAATAAGTTTCATAGTCTTCTCTTTTGTAGTGCGCAGCATTGCGCGTTGGTGGAATTTAAGGGCTCAATCAGATCAGCCTTTCGTCGGAATGATTTCGGGACGTTCGGTGCCTTTGGTCGCAACGGCCTGCCGGTGGCGCACATCATGGCCGCGTCAGCAGCGGGCGGCGATTTGTTCCAAAAATGATGCGAAAAAGCCAGAACAGCATCAGCAGGATAATTGTCAGCTCAGGCAGTGAAAGAATGCCACTGTCGCGCACGGCCTGCGGGTAAATGCTGGCACCTGGCCCCGTGAACGCCGAGCCCGCCGCGATGAAAAACCCTAGACACATACGCCACAGGTGCTGTGCGATCCGGTGTCTGTCAGACAGGGTTTTGCGCAAGACAACGACAAGGTCGTTGACCAAGGCGATGCCAGCCATACCCGCCAGAAAAAAGTAGTCAGCAGCAGCAAACCCGCGCAGCGTTTGTTCGGGCAGGGTCAGAGCGCAAGCTCCGGCAGCGACCAGACCTGCGGTATTCAGAAAGTTTACGCACCCGACGGCAACGAACGAACGGTTGCGATGCTCGCTGCGTCCTCTTGCCAGCAACCAACCGCTCAGGACCAAAGTCACCCCAAGCACGCCAGCATGGAAAGTGATGAAGAAGGTTTCAATCTTAATCAGGCCAAGGACCGCACCAAGAAACGACGACAGCCCCATACATAGCGTAAAGACGCGACCCATGTTGATATGTGTCCGCGCGCCCTTTCGGACGGCAAGCGTGATCGCCCCCATAACAACGGCGATGCCTCCCGAGGTGACATGGGCGACGGTGGTGATAGTGATAAAGACAAACATTGGGGCTCTCTGGGGTTGTTGAAATTTGAACCCTCAGTGCGCCAGAAATGTCAGTCTGTCATCCGCGCGGGACGGCGCGTACAATTTTGTATGTGTGCATCAGTGTTTCGCACATTGATGCGGGTAAAGAATTGGGCTTATCAATCGGTATGCTGAACGATGGAACCATAGCCTTATCTGCTGTCTGCCTGGGGCTGGCACTGGCGGGCGCGATGTCGGCCGTTCGCGGCACACAGGACGCTCTTGGACGGTTTTATCTGACACTGGTCTTTGGCGTGTTCGGCGGCATCGTTTCCATGCCGCTCGTTTTGATGTTCGCCCCATCGCTGTACGGCTTTTACTTGCCCGCTGTTTTTGTGCTGTTCCTCATTTTGCCGCCCGCCGTCTTCTATTATGTGGCGGCCAAGACGGCTGAACTCCCACCTTCGGTGCTGCGGTGGCGCGACTTCATACTGCCAGCCACAGGCGGCATGGTGATGATTGGCTACTGGTTGCAGCCTGCCCAAGCCAAGACCGCGATGTTTATTGCCGGGGATTTGCCAGCGGGTATCGTGCCTGCAACGCTGGTTTTGGTCACGTTCATCCTGATTTTCTGTTGGGTGGTGGCATCTTGTCTTTATCTCGTCGCGACACTTAGGCGATTGCACGAATACCGGTCTAGACTTCGGTCGCTTTATTCGAACCTTGGAGATCGTGAATTGCGTTGGCTGGACTGGTTTGTGGTGTCCCTTGTTGCCTTATGGGCCGCGTCTGCATTCACTTTTGTTGCGGACAATACAGGGTTTGATCAGGTCGTGGTGCAGGAACTCATCTACATCCTGACGGCCTGCCTGTTGTTGTTCGTGGTGGCCTTTGCATCGATTGCATCCCCAGAAACGGTGATCGAAGAACCTGTGCTTCCAAACGACCCGTCTGAGCCGAAGTATGCGCGATCTGCGCTAACACAGGCGCATGCAGAACAGCTTGCGACACGGATTAGATCGGCCATGACACAAGATGCCTTGTATCTTGATTCGAACCTCTCTTTGCAGAAACTGTCGCGCCATGTGGGCGCATTGCCCAATCAGGTTTCGCAAACGCTGAACGAGCAAATCGGATCGACGTTCTTTGACTTTATCGCACACCACCGGATTGAGGCTGCGAAACAGCTGATTGTTGGGGGCGCGGCGAATTCATTGACGGTGTCCTTGGATGTCGGTTTCAACTCGCGCTCGACATTCTACAAAGCGTTCAAACGCGAAACGGGCATGACACCCAAGGCCTACCGGGACACAGCACAGACACGACCTATCGATTGATAAGTGTCTCTTTGTAGTCAACGCCTGCCTTGTGAATTTCGGCAACAAGCCACGAAAGCGTCACACCTGTATACGCCATAAGCTGTATTTCCGTCCCGTCCCTGAAGTGAACCCAGTACTCACGTATGTCAGTTTTCTCGTAGCCGGTGATCGTGCGAAACTCCACCGAAGCTATGTTCGACAGCTTTGCCTCGAACCCCACTTCAGGCCCAAATGGGTGCTGAGGAATTTTCCACAGCAATGCATCATATGTGAGACGAAAGTGCCATTCCCCCGATGAATTTATGGCACGAAAAGACAAAACAACGGCTTTGAGTATGTTGAAGACTCCGGCCCCAATGAGAGCCAATCCAACAAACACCCAGGCGTCAGAGTTCTCGACCGCACTAAAAGACATTTCAAAAACAAAGCTGTCCGGCAGCAACCACAACCCCAAGCCTATCAAGGCTATGCCCATGATTGGCACGACCAACATGTATTCGAAAATGCGCCTGCGCACTTGTTTTCGAATATCAAAGATCGGATCAGATGGATTTTGCGTCTCTGTGTGCGCCGACGTCCGTTTGTTCATTCGGACAGCGGCAAAGGCGGTATGCTGGGCAGCGTCACAATACCCGCTAAGCCGGACAACCCCGCTGTTGGCGTCACGCCAAACACAGAACTAGCCGTTCTTGCAAGATGCGCCGCATCCGCAAAACCGGTCTCAATACCCACAAGGCCGATTTGCGCGCCTTGGTGCGCACTGCGGGTGGCTGCAACGATCGCAGCCCATATTTTGAACCGGCGAAAGGTTTGTCCCGTAGTGGCCTTGAAGTGTCGCAAGGCCTGCGTGCGTTCCAGACCAAGTGCATCGGCAAGATCCGACTGCGACATGCGGGTAAAGGGGTCTGCATAGAGTTCATGGACGATCTTCATGATGTCTGGATCAGGCGGAGAGTTGTCGGCGTTTAGTAAATCACGAAACGCCGACAAGGCCGCGTGGTCTTTGGCGTCAAACGCATCAGGCAATGCGCGCCATTCGGGCGGAAGCTTTGTAAATGCAGACCGCCCTGCAGCCATTTGAACGCCATCAAGATAGACAATCTCCGCACCGCCATCCGGCACCGTTACACGGTGTGGCACGCCTGGTTTAACGCTTACAAATTGCGCCGAAATCCAGTCGTGATTATCAGACACGATCACGGGGCGTTGCCGCCCGACGATAACGCAGGTCATCAGGTTTTGGTGCAGCGATAGCTCATGTGAATCTACCGAGAACCGATGGTTTTGAAAGCAATAGACAGGGTTCGACATCGGGTGTTCTCATGTGGTGGCGCGGGGGGTGCTCAACTTGATATCTGCCAGCGGGGTCACTGTTTCATCGCTGTGCTCCAGCCTCAATAGTGGCAGCGCAAATGTCACAACTTGTTTGCACGTTTCTTCAATCTAATCCCACCGGAGCCATGCCACTGTCATCTTCATGCCAAGAGTTGACCCTACCACCCTCAGCCAATCCGCTCTTACTGCTGTTGCGGCACGCTAAATGCAGGCACGCATGCACCGCATTGCAGCCGGCATATTCTGGTGCAATGCGCTTGCTATGCTCGCGATCGGCCTCGCGTTCGTGACCGCAGACAGGTTCTTTCCTTTTCATGGCGATGTCATCCAAATGGCTTGGTCAGGCCTCGAGCTACCCTTTCAGACTCTGTATCTTGGCATGATGCGGACAGAGGGCGCTGGATATCTTGCAACGGCTTTGGCTTTGGCCATTTTGTTGCTGATCCCCTTCAGACAAAATGCGCGGTGGGCAACGTGGGCCATTGTATCGATCGGGATCGTTGAACATCTGCCAACCTTTCTTGCGACGCTTCACGTGGCACGGACAACAGCTGCGTCACCGCCCTGGATCGCAACTGGCCTGCTGATGGTGAGCCTCGTTTGCGGCCTTATTCTTGCTCTGCAAAAGTCGGACAGCAATTCCTGATACATTGCACGTTCCTTCAAGCGAAAATGTGAAAACTGCGGCAGGTTAGGCGGCACGATAGTCCACTCACGTAACACACGACGCCCCTGATCGCCTATAAACTGCCAAGGTTATTTTGCCTTGGCAGTTTATCCTGCCCCACAGGCACACTTGATCCGAGCTCAAGCAGATGGCGTCAGTGCTCTTAAGTTAGGCCCCGCTATGAAACGCCTCATTCTCAGATCGTTGGTAGGACTGTTTGCCATTGTGCTTGTCATCGCAGTGGCTTGGACCACGGCGCCCATAAAGGTGGCCGGCGTTTTGTTGAAGCTAAACAACCTCTCCGCAGGCCTGACAGCGAAATCAATCGAAACGGAAGCCGGCACGATCCACTATCTTGAGGGCGGGGAAGGTGAGACGATCTTGTTGATCCACGGGATTTACGCTCGCAAGGAACATTGGGTCGAAATGATGCGCCACCTTGTCAGTAACTACCATGTGATCGCAATCGATCTGCCGGGTTTTGGCAACAACGCGCGTTTGCCTGTCGGGGATTATGCACTGGACCGGCAGCAAGTACACTTGCGTTCAATTCTTGACGCGCTCGACCTCGCGCAGGTCCATATCGGCGCAAATTCAATGGGTGCTTACGTGGCCACGTTGTTGGCACATCAGCACCCCGAACGGGTCGCCAGCATCGCCTTTATCGGAAGCCCGCTTGGGGTATCGACCCCGATCCAAAGCGATATGGATCGTGCCTTGGCCATTGGCCATAAGCCATTGGTGGTGCGCAGCGAGCCCGACTTTGCGGCGCGCCATGACTGGCTGACGCCAAAGATGCCCTATGTGCCAGGGCCGATATTGCAAAGTTGGATGGCCGACGAGGTCAGCACTGCAGATCACAACGCGCAGGTTTGGGCTGCGGTGCATGACCAATCGTCCGTGCCCACGGTGTTGGAACTAGCGCCCGCACTGGCCATGCCCTCCCTCGTGATTTGGTGCCAGCCTGACCGGATTTTCCATGTCAGCGGTGCACGTGTTCTTGGTGACGCTTTGCCCGCCTCCACACGCGCGACGCCTGAAAACTGCGGTCACTTACCTATGCTAGATCAACCGACCCAAGTGGCTGAAATCTATGTGCATTTCTTACAATCAGCAGCGCTGACAACACCTTAACTGGAGGGCGATCTAACAAATGCGCAACATCATCATTGTCGTTAGTCTTGCACTTCTTGCGGTTGGGGCCTTTCAATACCCGTCATGGCACGCATCGCGAACACAGCTTGCTATCGCAGAAGATCGCGTGCGCGAAGTCATCGAGGCTGGCACGAACAGTGTTAATTTCAGCGACCTTCCTGCGTTGCGCAGGTTGCCGGCCAACATTGGTGATGTTCCCAATCTGGCCTATCTTACGGTACGTGAAACCAGCTTAAGTGACTTGTCGGGGATCGAGGGCATAAACACGCTTCAACACCTTGATCTCAATATGACTCATGTGTCCGATCTTGCGCCTCTTACGGGATTACCCAACCTGCGTCTGGTTCAACTACACGACACATGGATAGAAGACGTGAGCCCGCTCACGACACTGCCAGCGCTAGAGCGGTTAGATATTGGCAAAACACAAATCGCATCACTCGAACCGATAACCCGCATCGAAAACCTGCAATGGCTCAACCTTTATCGCAGTCACGCACTGGATGGGTCGCGTGACCATTTGGAAACACTCGATAGGATCGTGTTTCTGGATATTTCAGGCGGCACGGCGTACCGCGATAACTACCGCCCTGGCTGGCAATTCAATTTTGTTTTGCAGTTAAACCGTTACAGGAAAAGGTTCGGGCTGTAATTGGCGAATTTCGCACCCCATATCCGGCGCACCGTCTAGTTTTTCCAAGCATACTCTAACTGAAGCGCCACGAGACGCGCAGTGGCCTCTCCATAGCGGTTCGCAATGTCCGAAAGTGTGGATGCAAGTGCATTTGCTGGTCGACCCTCGTAAGCTGGGATCTGCGGCAATGCTGCGCCCTCAGCAGCACCGAGGTCTGGAACAAAACGCATTCCGTTAAAAGATGCGACTTCGCCTACATCGCCGTCAGAATACGTGGGCAACGTTGACTTGTATGTACGGGACCAACTGTCTGCAACAAAGGCTAGTTCCAGTTCATCTGTTCCACTGTCCATTTGCATTCCGAGTTGTTCGTTACCCGAGACAAAGTTTGATGCTACCCGAAACACATGTTGCGTTTTCAATCGGAACGCCGCGCTATCGTGTGCCTGCCCGAAATCTGCCAACCCTAGTGCAGCCGCACTTTGTTCGGCGCGGGACCGCCCCAAAATTGCTTCGACCAACGTCAATGCAAAGGGCAGTGATGCCGAAACGCCTGTTGTCGTCGCAACGCCCCGATCCGCAAGATACCGGTTGTTCAGCTGCAACTTCGTCGTCGGGCTGATGCGGACCAATTTGTCACGATCATACCAGTGCGTTGTTGCGCGCCTGTCAACCAAGAGGCCTGCATGGGCAAGGACCAGTGCTCCCGAACAAACACCCGCGACAATCGCCTGTGTTTCACTTTGCTGTCGCAGCCAATTTGCCGCGACTGGGTTCTTTGGATTGTGGAACGCGGGAACAATCACATAATCCGCACCTTCAGGATGCATTTCGTCAAATTGGTCAACCGTCATGTCAGGTCGAATTCTTAAGGCTGGCATCAGTTGAACATCGCCTGGCTCGGTGCTGACAATGATCACATCAGCGGCATCCGAACGCTTTAAAACGCTCCACGGGACGATCAGATCGGTCGCTTCGCTGCCTTGGTTGTCAGCAAGAATTGCAACGACGGGTCGCTTTCGCTTTGGGGGCTGCAGTGCCGCGAGTGTGTCTGATCGTGTGATGACATCAGCCTCAGGGGCGCTCTGGTCTATCGTCTCGATCCGCCCAGTTGAACACGCGACAATAGACACAACGCTGGCCGCACCCGCACCCAACACAAATACACGTCTTTTCACAGCTTTTCCTTTTCTAATTTCAGGCTGAATGCTACGAGATCGCCATGAATGGCGTAAATGACATAGTATCCGCGAAAAATGCCAATCAACGTCAAATGGTCATTGTTCTTTTTGACGGTGCGAACGCATTAGGTGTCGCCGGACCGGGCAATGTCTTTGCACGCGCGAACCAATTGATGCCAGGCTCATATGATGTTGTTTATGCGGGCCTGAACTCGCAGCCCGTCCAAGCAGAATGCGGCCTGCAAATCACAGGCCTGACACCGCTCGCAGAGATCAATCACCCAATTGACACCATTATTGTGTCAGGGGGGTCTGAAGAGGGACTGTTTACCGCTGGCAGTGATGGAAAGCTCGTTTTGTGGCTACAGCAACGTCGAAAGACGACACGACGCATAGGCAGCGTTTGCACCGGCGCTTTCGTCCTTGCAGCCTCTGGGCTGGCGGATGATCGACCTATCGTATCTCATTGGGCGTCATGCGATCTTTTGGCGACGCTGTTTCCACGGGTCAGGGTCGTACCGGAGGCGTTGTATATCAATGATGGTGATATTTTCTCCAGTGCTGGTGTGGCGGCAGGGATAGATCTTGCCTTGGCGTTGGTTGAAGACGACTAGGGCACGACATTGCGCTTGAAGTTGCAAAATCGCTTGTGCTCTTTTTGCGGCGATCTGGCGGGCAGTCTCAGTTCAGCAATACATTAAAGGCGCAGCACGCCGAAGGCGGCCGCTTTGCAGACCTACTTGCGTGGATCGCCGATAATCTTGCGGATGATCTGTCGAATACACGGCTTGCCGCGCGTGCAAATATGTCGGACCGGACCTTTGCCCGCCGGTTCCAATCAGACTTGGGGGCAACACCCGCAGCTTATGTCCGGTTGATGCGGGTCGAGGCGGCGCAACGTCTTTTGACCACAACCAAGCTTTCATCCAAGATCATTGCATTTCAGGTTGGCTTTCAATCGGTGGACGCATTTGAGGCTGCTGTAAAGACAACGGTAGGCAAGTCGCCTCTCGCGTTTCGGGAAACATTCGAAAAACAGTGAGCCAGCAGAGAAAAGCCGCATCTGGGAAAAATCAAGTTTCACGGTTAGGGTGTTAGCGGTAGCCTGCTGAGTAGAGACGCAGCTGATGACAAGGGCGCTGGCCGCAACTGGAGAGCTTTAGCGCTATAAAACTGCTGCCGCTGCAAATGCGAATACATGTTGCGTCAGTAATGATGACAACTGCAAAAGCCCGGAACGTCCCGCAATTCAGTTATCCGATCCGTTTGTGGCGAAAAGAAAATACTGATCCCAGATGCTCACCACGCTCAATGACCGCTTCGATGACATGGTCTATGCCGCGACAGCGACTTTCAACTCGTCGTCCAAACCACGATCGAGGAGTCGCCCGACAATGGGATCGTTTAGGCCGTCGCTTGCAAGGACATAGTTAGCTGTGCTGCGCGCGATGCCGCGTGCTGTAAGTCCGCGATGGATGCGCTTGATGATGTCGCCGCGCTCGCCGAGTTCGCGCAAGGTTGGTTCTGTGTCTTCGTCCATCACCCATTGGCCTGGGCCAACTTGATCGGCCAGACCAAGTGTTTCCAATTTGCGCAACCGGCCGATCTTGAGCGCATGATGGTCGTCAGGCTTATGGCCAGACACCGGCGCGAGATCAATAATGCCGAGGCGATTGGCGTCTCGTGCAAGCTGCCGATCGAGGTTGGTCCAACTTTCGCTGTCGATCTGGCGTTCGAGCGTGTTGCGAATGTCGCGGTCTGTCCGGTGGCCAAGGTCTTGCGTGATCAGATCTTGAGCCCGCGCCCGCATCCCCTCCTTGATATAGTCGCGCGCGATGACGAGATCTTCGCCATTATCGGCACGACCCCGAGCGATGACATGGATGTGAGGGTGTTCGGTGTTCCAGTGATCGACGCCGATCCAATCCAGTTTTGTGCCCAGATCCTTTTCCGCCTGGTGCATCAGGTCGCGTGTGAAGGATTTGAGGTCACTCATATCCATGGCGTCTTCTGGGGAGACGATGAAGCGGAAATGGTGCCGGTCCTCTTCGCAACGTTCCGCAAATGTCTTGGCATCCACGTCGTCTTCGGCAGGTCCGAACATCCGGGCGTCTTCTCCATCCCTAGTGACGCCTTCGCGTTGCAGGTAGGCAAGATGGGTGACAAGCGGAGCGCTGCGTGCGGTGTGGCGGACCACGCGCGTCTTAATAACGGCAATCCGCGAACGGCTCGTGAGCCTGTGGTTGGCCTGAACGGTGGCGCGTCTGCCGCGCCCGAAGGATGAGCGGCTGCCCGACGTGATCTTGCCGGACCGAGAGACGCGACCACCGGCACGCTGTGTGGCTGCCAAGGCCTGGGCGATGAAGGGTCGCGCTCTCTGGCTGCTTGATGATCGAATGCGGCCGGGTCGGATGCGGAAGTCGTCTTCGCTCATGACAGCAGCTCCACACATCGCGCTAAGATGTTGAACTCACTGCGGAAGGATTTGATTTGCAGGCTGCGCTGATGATGCGCACCTCGCGAAATCGTCATGTAAGTCTCTGATATCACACTCCACAACCGCGGCACGCATCGTGCCCTTTTATCTCGCCATCCCTTTCCTCTGTCTCCTGTTGCACACCTCTTGATACCCCAGCCTGCGCGGTAGACCTCTAGGGTGCGATTTCGCCTCATGCCCATCATTGTGAGGGATCCGAGCGAGATGGTGTGACGAATATCCCGTCCGGACGATCCGCTGACGGGGCAAGGGCATGCGGACCCAAAGCTCTCGGATCGGCGTCAGATTGACGGTATATCTGCGGTTGAGCTGTTGTCGGTGCGCCATCGACAGGCGCTACAAAGAGCGCGGCGTCACGCCAATCCGCCGGTCGTACGGTGGTATGACGGCTGCCCGGCGGACACTCTGATCCGATCATCGGCGCAAGCATCGCGACGTAGGCGCGGGTTTCGCGCGGCAGTGGACGTCCCGTCGCGAGATGCTCCGCATAGCGGTTTGGACCCGCGTTGTAGGCGGCGAGAAAGCCCGGCGCGCCGAAGAGATCGTACATCTCGCGCAGGTAAGCCGTGCCGCCGAGGATGTTATCGCGGGGCTCGAAGGGGTCGTTGCCGAGACGGTGGCGGAGGCGCAGTTCCGTCCAGGTGCCGGGCATGATCTGCATCAGACCCATTGCTCCGGCGGTGGAGACGGCGGTCACCCGACCCGCACTTTCCACCTCCATCACCGCCCTGATCCAGTGCTCTGGAATACCGAAACGCTGCGACGCTTCGGCGATATGGTCGGCATGAGGATGCGCGGATGAACGCTCTGCCGCAAAGTTCTGAGCATGTACAGGTATCGGTGGGACGGCATTCACAAGCAGGCCGGAAAGAAGGAGGAGTCGCAAAAGTCGCGTGGGTGATTGCCAACTGCACGTTCGGTTTGGTTGTGGGTTGCGTCGGAGAAACCTTTCGGATCAAGCCACGTGCGATGCGCGCCCGCGATCGCGCCATCGAGATCGGTCACCGATGCAATGAGGGCAGGCCAGGTTTCGGTCTCGGAATGCCGATCTGGTCGGTAGTAGCAGCGAGGATGAAATCGCAGGCTCGCTGTGTTGGACAATGCCGCCAGCCCACGATTGCGCAGGTATGTTGCGGCCAGAGTCCCTACAATCGGCTGCGACATGGCAAATAGCCGTCTGGCTGCTTTCGGCGATCCGGACGGTGCGGGGTTGGATCGGGAGGCCATGTCGCTTGGGCGCTCTGGAAGCGGTAGGCTGAGAAACCGCCGGGCCTCTTGTGCGATATCGGCAAAATCGACGAAACCGCAGGTCTCGCGAATGATGTCGAGCAGATCGCCATGCTCTCCGGTGGCCGCATCGGTCCATTTCCCTGCGGCACCTTTGCCGGAAAGCGTGCCTTTGAAGCGACGACCGCCTGCCGGGATTTCAAACATGCCGGTCTCCGAGCCGTTCTCGTCCAACACGGGCCGCACCGTCAGGCTGGCCAGCAGGGTGCGCCGGGCGATGTCCTCGGCCAGCTCCTCAATCGACACACCAGCCTTGATGTGACGGACGTTGGACTGGCTGAGCAGGAGCTTGTTGAAGGGGATGTCGCGTGAGGCGCTCAGGGTGATTTTCTGTTGCTTGGTCATCGGGGTTCTCCGCGACGGGCCGGCCGGGAACCTCTCTCGACCTTTCAAACCCGTCACGAAAAACCCGGCCCACCTCTTCCTCTGGGGGAGGGACGGACCGGGACAATCTGGGTGCGACGTTGCTCAGGCGGCAGCTTCCAGCAGCTTCTTGGCGCGGGTTTCCATCTCCAGCCGCGCGTCTTGCTGGGGTTTGTTGCGCGCGACCGCCGTGATGCCCTGCACGAAATCAAAGACGCTTTCGGGCGGACGGCCTTCTTCGGTCAGGACGGTGTCGATGATCGTAGATGCCGCTGCTTTCGAGAACCCGCGCTTGCGCAGGAAGTCGGAGCGATCTTCATCTGTCCGTGCGACAATCTTCTCCCGCGCGGCGCGGATGCCGTCGATGAAGGGCGCGGGCGATGAGTTGGCGAAATTCCTGAGGGCCGGGGCGGCCTCATGTGCGAAACGGGACGCGGCATATTTCGAGTGGCGGATCTTGATCTCCTGGAAATCCTCGACGCCCCAGAGGTTGCGGTTCTGGCAGACGGCACGGAGGTAGAAGCTGGCGATGCCCAGCGTTTTGGCACCGACCTCCGAATTCCAGCAGTAGAACCCCCGGAAATAGAGGTCGGGCGAGCCGTCGGGCAGCAACCCCGCCTCGATCGGGTTCAGGTCATCGACCAGGAACAGGAACACATCACGATCCGAGGCATAGAGCGTCGTTGTTTCCTTGGTCACGTCCACACGCGGATTGTAGATGCCCGTAGACCAATCGAGCACGCCCGGCACCTTCCAGCGCGTATCACCGGTGCCGTTGCCCGCGATGCGTTGCACGGCAGAAACAAGCTCGTGATCGTAGATGCGGCCGTAGTCGGGGCCGGTGACAGCGCGCAGTTCCGTGCGCCCGTTCGCGACCTCCATGGTCCTGATCTGCTCTGCCCGGTGGTTGGTCAGCCCATATTGCAGGTTGATGCCTGCAAGCGGTGCGGGCAGTTGGCGCAGATAGGCGGCTGGCGCGCCGACAATGCTCGACAATTGTCCAAAGCTCCAATGCGTCGGCGCGATGGGTTCGTCGGCCCCGGGTAGGACCAACCCCAGTTTCTCGGGGTCATCGCGATGCGCCTCGACCCGGATCGCGGCACTCTCCACGGTCCGTGTTCGGCTCTGCTCAGCGCGGGTTTTCACAGACGCGAAGAGGTCGTCGAGTGACAGGTATCGCTCATCATCGGGGCGCGAGAACCACTCCGACGAGACGCGATCCACGTTTTCACCGCGTGACACATCAACCTTGTAACCGCCACTGGCGTTACGCCCGGCATCGATAATTTGGGTATTCATTGGGTATCTCCCGCGACGGGCGGTCGGGAGCCTCTCTCTCGACCTCCAAACCCGTCACGGGGACAGCCTCCACCCTCTCACGTCGATGGTTGTCCGGATTGAACGCTTCTCGGGACGATTGTCCGATGCTTGTATACAAATTCCGGACAATCTACTTCCATCATGTCCGAAATCATGCTACAGATTTCGGACATGGACAATGCATCAACAGATCTAAAGCGCGATATCCTGACACGGATTGCGAATGGCACGCCGCGTGGCGTCTGGACACCGAGGGATTTTCTGGATCTCGGCGAACGTGATGCCGTGGACAAAGTGCTGCAGCGACTGACGCGGGCAGGGGTTCTGCGCCGGGTGGATCGTGGCCTCTACGATCAACCGTCGACCAATCGCCTGACCCAGAAAGACAGTCCGGCAGATCCCCGCGAAGTGATTGATGCCATCGCACGCCGAGATCAGATACGCGTCCTTGTCGATGGAATGACGGCCGCAAACGATCTGGGTCTCACCAATGCTGTCCCAGCAAAGGTCCTGGTGCATACCGACGCCCGATTAAAATCGATTTCGCTCGGCCAGCTCGACATCGTGTTCAAACCGACAGCTGCCAGCAAGCTCTATTGGGCTGGCCGGCCGGCCATGCGCATTGTGCAAGCTCTGCATTGGTTGCGGGATACGATGGGGCAGGTTGACGAGGATCAGGTGCTGATCCGCCGCCTCACGGCTCTTCTCAATGATCCGACGAAAGGCAAGCGCCTTCGCGACGATCTCGATGACGGGCTGACGACATTGCCCAGTTGGATGCAAAGCCTGTTGCGCCCGATACTCGCAGAGCATGCAGGTGCCACGTGAACCCCGCGTTTGACCGCATTATCTCGGCGGATGACGAGACGCGCCTTGGCCTTTTCACGACAACAGCACAGCGCTTGGGCACCACACCGCAGAATGTCGAAAAGGACTTTTGGGTCTGCTGGACCCTGGACGCGCTGTTCAATGGATTGCCGGACGGGCCAAGGCTTCTGTTCAAAGGCGGTACGTCCTTGTCAAAGGGGTTTGGGCTGATCCGCCGGTTTTCGGAGGATATCGACGTCACAGTGTTCCGGGATGATCTCGGAGAAGCCGCAACCATAGAAGAGCTTGAGGCTTTAAGCGGTAAGAAACGCGCCAAGGCGCTGGATGCGATCAAAGCGGCGTGCGAAACTTATATCCAGGGCCAGTTCTCTGGCGGGCTGAACGAGATTGTTTCGGACGTTGCCGGGCGAAACGGCCTTGATGTGGCTCGGTTTTTTATCGAGCCTGATCCAGAAGACAGCCAAGCGTTGTACCTGCGGTATCCAACCGCGACACCTGATGATGCCTACATCGCCAAGGCTGTGAAAATCGAGTCCGGTGCAAAATCCGCGCTTGATCCCAATTCCGCGCGGAGCATCACTCCCTATCTGGCGGAAGACGTTCCGGATATCGAACTGACTGTTGGGAATGTCACCATCGTTGACGCAGAGCGGACATTTTGGGACAAGATCGTGATCCTGCATGGCCTGCGTCGTTGGTTCGATGCACGCGGAGAACTCAAAGGTAGCGGGCAGCGCGTGTCGCGACACTATTACGATACCTATCAACTTCTGGGGTCGGACCTCGGCGAGAGAGCTTTGACGGATCATGCGCTTGGTGCCGACTGCGTCGCCCACGCGCGTATGTTTTTTAACCGCCCAGCCTTTGATCTCGCGACGGCAGTTACACCGACATTTTCCATCAGTCCCCTTGGAAAAATGCTCGATGACCTGCGCCGTGACTACCGCGCGATGTCGGGCATGATCTTCGGACAAGCGCCGCCTTTCGATGCCGTGATCGAGCGGATTGCTGATTTGGAACAAAGGCTCAACACAACGCCGACGGGGTCGAAGGGCGTTTTGGATGGAAATTCATGATATTTGCAACGAACAGAGCCGATCATAAAGACAAGGCCCATGGATTGGTGCATAAATCAGGTGCGCAATTAAACTGCATGGTCTAGAATATCCTCATGCTTATTGGTTACGCCAGAGTGTCCAGCCAGGGACAATCCCTTGATCGCCAGATTGGTGCCTTGAACACAGCCAAAGCGGACAAGATCTTTCGTGAAGTAGCGTCGGGCCGGACAGTCAAAGGCCGACCTCAGTTAGAACGAGCCATTGATGTTTTGGGGGCAGGGGACATCCTCGTCATCGCTGAATGGGACAGGGCGACCAGATCGATGATGGACGGGATCAATATCATCCAGCGCGTCGCGGACAGATCGGCGACCGTCAAGGTCTTGGACAAACCATGGCTCGACCTGACAACCCCGATGGGCAAAGGGATTCTAGCCTTCCTTTCAGCTTTGGCTGAGGACGAGCGAGAACGTATCACCCGGCGCGCCAATGAAGGCCGACAGATCGCTATCGCCAATGGAACAAGGTTTGGACGCAAGCCAAAGCTGACAGAGCACCAGCGGCAACTTGCCCGTGACCGCATGGCCAACGGAGACACTTGCCGCGCGATCGCATTGGATTTGGGTGTGGCTCATACCACGATATCAAGATTACGGTGACGGAACCTAGCGTACAGCGATCGACAGCAAGGGCAAAACGACATTTCATTAGAAATAGAACTGGAAGTCCAAAGCACTATTGGAAGTGTTAATCGACCTCGTACTTGCGGATTTCATCCAAGTACAGCCTATCGCTCTGGTCCTTGAACTTTGACTTGTTTTGCTCAAGCGCCTCAAACTTATCCAAAATGCTTCGATAGATGATGAGGTGGGCCTGATTTTGAAGACTGTCCGCGTCGATCTGGTCTGGTCTTGTCGCGGTTGCGTTCCGGTCTCTCAACTCATTTAGGCAGCCTTTCGTTCGAAGGCCAAGGGGCTTTTGCCACCTAATGACGAGTGCCGCCGTCGTGGATTGTAGAACCCATTGATATACTGGAAAATCGCCCCTTCGGCTTTACGCCTGGTTTCCCAGCGGTTGCGCCAAATCAGCTCTGCCTTGAGTGATTTGAAGAACGTTTCAACCATGGAATTGTCGTAGCAGTTTCCCTTACCGCTCATCGAAACTTGGAAGCCGTGTTTAGACAGCCGTTTCTGATAGTCGCCTGAACAATATTGCGACCCGCGATCCGTATGATGCATGCAGCCCTTCGGCGGTTGCCGCAGTGCCACAGCCATATCCAATGCTCGGATCGCCAGATCCCGCTTCATACGATTGCTAACCGCCCAACCGATGACACGACGGGAATACAAATCAAGGATCACTGCCAGATACAACCAGCCCTCACTGGTCCAGATGTAGGAAATGTCATCGGCCCACTTTTGGTTTGGACCATCTGCAAAGAAGTCCTGGCCCAGCAAGTTAGGGGCGATGTTAAACGCATGATTGCTGTCGGTCGTAACCTTGTATTTCTGGGTCCTGATGATTTTGATGCTATTCTCCCGCATTAAGCGGCCCACGCGCCGGTGCCCAACTTGCAGACCCAGTTCTTGCAGTTCTTCGGTCATGCGAGGCCCGCCATAGCTTTGCAGGCTTAAGCGGTGCTGTTCGCGGATATGCGCCAGGATCACCATATCGTCGCGCTGTCGCTGGCTCATCGGGCGGCTTCGCCACGCGCGAAATCCTCGCGACGTAACCTGCATGACGCGGCAAAGAAATTCGACAGGCCATTCTTCTTTCCAGGCGTCGATAAAGGCGAACCTCACCGACTTTGGCCTGCAAAGAAGATTGCCGCTTTTTTTAACACTTCCCTCTCCTCGCGAAGCAACCGAACTTCCTTGCGAAGGCGTTCGTTCTCTTTCTCGACATCCTCGTGAGGACCCGACATCAGGTTGTCATGCTGATGCTTTTGAACCCACTTGTTCAACGTCGAAAGCCCAACTCCTAAATCCGCTGCCGCTTGCGGTCGTGTCAGCCCACTGGTCGTTGCGATGCGTACTGCATCAAGACGAAACTCGTCTGTGTATCTCGGTGCCATTCTCTATCTCCTTCATAGCAAACATTGCTCGAAAGAGACCGGAACTAAAACGTGGCAAGACCAGGACGGACAAATGAAGGCACGATTTACGGATGAACAGATCATTGCGATGATCAAGGAACAGGAAGCTGGTGAGAAGACCGCTGATGTGTGTCGGCGGCATGGGATCAGTTCAGCGACGTTCTACAAATACAAATCGAAGTATGGCGGTATGGAGCCTTCTGATGCGAAGCGGTTGCGGGCGTTGGAAGACGAGAACGGCAAGCTGAAGAAGTTGCTGGCGGAACAGATGCTGGACAACGCGATGCTGCGAGACATCAATTCAAAAAAATGGTGACGCCCGTTGGGAAGCGGAAAGCAGTGGTGCATTTGATGGAAGCCCATCAAGTCAGTCAGCGGCGGGCGTGTGATGTTTTGCAGATCGATAGATCAACGGTGCGGTATCTGTCGCGCCGAGGCGATGATGGTGAACTAAGGGATGCCATCAAACGGGTTTCGAGGGAACGGCGACGGTTTGGTTGCCGCCGCATCCACGTGATAATTGCGCGGGAGGGTTTTGAGGTGAACCACAAGAAAGTGAGGCGGATCTACCGTGAAGAGAAGCTGCAGGTTCGGCGCAGAGGCGGCAGAAAGCGCGCTTTGGGCACTCGGAAGCCAATGGTGCTACCCGACGGTCCGAACCAACGCTGGAGCTTGGATTTCGTGTCTGACGCGCTGACGGATGGCCGCCGCTTTCGCATTCTTGCGGTAGTCGATGACTTCAGTCGCGAGAACTTGGTGCTGGTGGCTGACACATCGTTGTCTGGTCACCGCGTTGCACGTGAACTGGACAAGGTAATCGCTGAACACGGCATGCCGAAGACAATAGTTTCGGACAACGGAACTGAGTTCACCAGCATGGCGATCCTCAAATGGGTTCAGGATACAGGTATCGACTGGCATTACATTGCACCTGGAAAGCCCCAGCAGAACGGCTTCGTCGAAAGCTTCAACGGTAAGCTGCGCCCCTCTCGTGCATGTAAACATGCACTGCCGGGCAGTGGATGAATGTCTCAATGAAACGTTGTTTGGCACATTGCGGGATGCCCGCAAAACGCTTGAGGAATGGCAGGAGGATTACAACTGGCGCAGACCACACTCAGCTTTGGGGAACCTGACCCCGATGGAATTCTTGCAGAGAAGGATCATGGACAAGATGGCCGCTTAAGGTCAAAGATTTAACCCCAAGGACTCCGCCCAAAGCTGGAGGGAACTTGGGGCTCAGGTCACTATATGACTTCAAATCCAAACCGAACTTTCGCTGCGACTGCGCCAACGTTGGCTTCTCTGCAAACCCGTCACTCCCGGTCTTCAGGCGCCAAACATAGAAGTATCTATAATAAAATGCGCCCTCAAATCTTTCGTTAAGTCCTGCGCGCTATCTATGCCTCGAAGTACTTTGAGGACTTGATGCTATGCGCAACACAATTGGGACGTATAATATAGAGATATTGGTTTGTATCGTAGCAGTGGTAGCATACTTCTTCGCCGCCGAAGCTGAGGCTTTTGAGGCCTTTTTTGAATTCAGCCGATCGCACGAGGATTGGGATCTGGACGAGATGATCCTCATTTACACGATTGGGGCGGCCGTTCTCCCGTTTCTGCTTATCCGGGCAAACAAGCGGCTGCGACAGGCCATATCTGCTGCCTCCGATGCTGAGAAAAGTGCCCAACATGCAGCCAGGCACGATACGCTGACGGGTCTGTACAATCGACGCTACTTTTATCAGTTGCTGAACGAAGCTATTCAAGATGTAACACGGGAGGACGTTCCAGCCGTTTTTCTGCTTGATTTGGACCGATTCAAAGCCGTTAACGACCTGCGGGGGCATGAAAGTGGTGATTTGGTTCTACAGGAAATCACCAAACGCATCCAGAGGTGTTGTGGCAAAGGGTGCCACATCTCACGCCTGGGCGGGGACGAGTTTGCGATCCTGCTGTCAGACGATCCACACTTCAAAACTTCAACGAGCCTCGCGAGGAGGCTATTGCGGGAAATCGGAGAGCCTATCCATATCAATGGGTGGACGGCAACAGTTGGATCAAGCATTGGGATTTGCCATTGGCGGGAAGGCGAAAACCCACATTCGATTGTGCGCCACGCTGACCAGGCCATGTATAAAGCCAAGGCCGAAGGGCGCGGACGCTATGCCTTCTTTGACAAGAATTTGGGCGACGAGTTGCAAAGGCAGGCTCTGCTCGAAGCAGAATTAAGGACAGCCGTATCGCAGATGGATATCGAGCCGTTTTTCCAACCTATCATTAACATTGATGACGGTCAGGTATGCGGCTTAGAGGTACTTTCGCGTTGGACAAGCCCGACGCTGGGCCCGGTTCAGCCAGATGTATTCATTCAACTTGCAGAGGATATGGGGCTGATCGGTTCAATAACCTGGCAGTCGATGCGGAAAGCCCTAAAGCTGGCTTCGGAATGGGATGATACGGTATTTATCGCATTCAACCTGTCTCCGCGTCTTTTTGATGATGAGTTGCTTCAAAATATCCAGTGGCAACTGGCTGAATCGGGTCTAGCCCCAAGCCGCCTAGAAATCGAGATTACTGAAAGTGCCGTGATCGGAAACATCGAAGAGGCGAAGAAGTCGCTCGATGCACTGAAAGACCTTGGCGTCCGAATTTCGCTGGACGATTTTGGAACAGGATTTTCCAGCCTTGCAACGCTGAGCAAATTGCCGTTCGACAAAATCAAGATTGATAAGAGTTTTGTGACGGGCGTCGATGATACCCCTCAAAACGCCAAAATTGTAAGTGCGATCCTGGCACTTGCACAATCCATGGAAATCTCAGTCACCGCTGAAGGAATAGAGACTGATGCTGATCTTGATTTCTTGTCAGTCCGGGATTGTCGCCAAGGACAAGGCTATCTATTTGCAAAAGCTTTGGATCCCCAAAGCGTTTCGAACTTTCTCGAGCAAACCAATGGATCAAGTACAGGCAAACCCAGCCTCAAGGCCGTTTGATCCGTGACATGGGATCGTTCATCTAATGGTTTTGCTTTAGATCATTGAAACCCATTCACGAACATGATCATTTTTGACCAAGTCTGTCAGGGCGATTGTAACCAAATCGCAACCTCGCAATTTGCTATTAAGCGAAGGCCCTAAACCAAACTTGGACTAGTTGACGACACGATCATCAAAGACGAGCAAACTGTCGACATATTGTCATCTGGTTTCGCCCCCCATTCGTAAAATGGTAAGATTTCTCTTTTATTTACGCTTCTTATGGCAACGTATGATTACGCAGGATATGATGACGACCAGATCACGTGGCCCGGTGGGACTGTGTCCAACGGGGACGCGATTACGTTTACCCAGCCTGCCGACCACCTCATCCAGATCACCGATAATGACACTCGCCTGGAAGATGGCACCGACGATCGCGATGATGAGGACAGTAACCAGACCGCGATCGTTTATGACGAGTTTGGCGCGGTCGAAACCTCGGGCCAAGTGCAGCCGCGTGACGAAATCACGCTGAGCGACGGCACCAACAACTATTTCATGACAGAGGTCTACATTGCCTCAAGCAACTCCTATTACTACATCTTCCAAGATCCCGCGCCCTCAATGAACGTGGAATACACTGTCACCAATGTCTCCAACCCGAACACCACGAATTACTCTGAGCTGTCGGCAGAAGGTGTCGCCTGTTTCACCACCGGGACCCTGATCGCGACGCCAGAGGGGGACCGCACAGTCGAGGCGTTACAGGCAGGGGATTTGGTGACCACGCTTGATCGTAGGCCACAGCCGATCCTCTGGATCGGGCGGCGTCATATCACATGGTTCGAAATGCGAAGCCACAAGGGGCTGCGCCCATTCATGGTGCGCGCGGACAGTTTCGGCCCGGGGTGCCCCGTCACCGATACGCGGTTTTCGCGGCAGCATCGCGTTCTGCTGACGGCGCGAATGGTATCGCACCCGAAGATCGGCCCAGCAGGGGCTCTCGCACCGGTCCATACCCTGACGGGCGTTGCCGGTATCAACGAACAATGCCCAACGGCGGGGATCACCTATTTCCACATTCTTACGAAACACCACAACCTGCTCTGGTCGAACGGAATAGCGACCGAGACTTTGCTCCTCACCGCCTACAGCAATGGACTGATAGATCGACAACCCGATGCGATTGTCGGGACACCGCCCGATTTCGGCCTTGGTGGAATGGCCCCCGCGCGGCCCATCCTACACAACAAGTTGGCGCGACGAATTGCCGAGAAGATCGAACGGTCGCACAACTTGCGCGTGATGGCGCTTGCGCATTGATTGAGCCAAGTTTTCATATTGGCGTGATTGGCTGGGGCACGCTTTTTTCCAACAATTGAAAGGCCCTCAGAATACAAGAAATATTTCGGAAAGCCGCCGTTCAGGTCCACGCAGTGAAGGGTCACTAAGTCTGCGACCTTTAAATTCACCGCGTGATCCATGTTGCAGGCTGCACCAATGGCCGTTCCTCTCGCCGCGCGACGGCATGATGGTTTTCGTTCACGGCGCATTTATTGTGCTGCGAGCGCACGCAGCGCGGAAACCCAATTCACAGTATGGGCTCATTGCCGCCATGCGGTGATGCAGCACACCTAGATCAAAGAGTGAAATAATACCTGCCGTTGCGCCCATTAGTGCCCAAATTCCGAAAATCGTTGCGTGACTGACACTTGCCTGCGTTGCTAACGACGGTCGCGGCCATTGGGATTGAACTTGCAGCCGTTCGTGCAGAGCGCAGCGAATTCAACGGCAGAGCCCAAATTCACCAATGCTGCAAGTTGGATGAATGCCTGCTTGCGTTGGATCAGGACTTGAAACGGACGTTTTCATTCTCGATTTACGAGGTCTTAAATCAACACAGTCTATGATCTGGAAAATACCGAAATTTTCAGGAGAACCCGATGATCGGATCAGTGTCGCTCAATACCACTTCCATGCCACGCCCAGCCGAGGTGGCTAAACAAGCGGAACAACCCAAACCAAAGCAAGAATTCAAAGTGGAGCTGCCCCTAGGCGTAAAAAAAGATGTTTCCGACTCGACATCGTCTCCCGCTTCCGATGCAACCCCGGAAACGGGTCGATCCATGCAGGAGTACTATGAGCGCAAGCTCCAATCTGAAAATAGATGGCTTGAAGCAAAAACGCGCCAAAAACAGGACATGAAGGAATGGGCGGAACGAATTCCGGGCCAAATTGGAGAAGTTCGAGAACAGATTTCCACCGCAGGACCGGACGCGATTGGCGGTCTCACGGACCGGCTGGCATCCCTGAACAGTACGCTAATTTCGGTTTCGAAAAACTATGCGGAAATCGTTGAGGGCTGGGATGAATTCGTTGCCGAGAAGAATGACAATATTGCCAAGTGGAGTGCTCAACTTGATGCACGGGCAGGCGATAGCGCATAAGCATAAGGCAGGCATGGCTCGGCAAAGCCGCCATTGGTGCCATCGCAGCGAAAGCTCACTAAGTTTAAGGTTTTTCGATGCGGGCCTGTGCGCGACTTTTCGGCTTAGTGTGAGTGTGGCCCGCGTTGGGAAACATGACTAGGAGGAAGCCGTGGGGTCTGGGCGCGCGCTATGGGGGAAGCGCCAATCAGGTTCAGCCGAGGATGCTGCGAGATGGAATTGCTTGGCATCATTTCTCATGGATTGGTGCCCTTGAGCGTCTTTTTCGGAGTGGCTTGGCACCAGTTTGGGCGCATTGGACGCCATCAATTTTCCTTCACCCAAGCCGATACCAGCCCAAAACGCGATGCAGTTCGGGGAATGGTCTTTGATTGATGACGTGCGCCCCGTCATGCTGCGGCCTTTCTGGGTGGTGCGCGGGATTGTGGTCTTTGGCCCCGCCGGAAGGTCTCGATGATGCGCATTTTCCCGCCGCAGCCGGGGCATGGGTCTCGCAGTGTGAGCGGGATGACCTCGGCGACTGGTGGGTCATCCTGTTTGGCGGTTTGTGCGCCAAGTAAGGTCCGAGCTTTTGCGATGTTAGCCTTACGGGTCGAACTGGCGAGCAGGCCATAATGGCGGATGCGGTGGAACCGGTCCGGTAGCACATGGATCAGAAAGCGGCGGATGAACTCTGATGTGGAAAGGTGCATGACGGATCGCCCGTCACCAGATTTGAAGCGATAATCTTTCCATCGGAACGCAACGGTGTTGGCATCGGCACTGATCAAACGGCTGTTTGAGATGGCGATGCGGTGCGTGTAGCGGCTGAGATAGGCGAGCACGGCTTCGGGCCCGCCGAATGGCGGTTTGGCATAGACCACCCATTTGGTTTTGCGCAGTGGGGCGAGATATGCGGCGAAGGCCTGTGGGTCCGACAGCCCGTTCAGATCGCCGAAGAAGGACAGTTCACCTGCGCGGTGCAGGGCAAGCAGCCCTTCGATAAACAGCCGCCGGAACAGTCGTGACAACACCCGCACATGTAGAAAGAACCCCGGCTTGCAAGCGATCCATCTCTTGCCATCTGACGACAGACCGCCGCCTGGGACAATCATGTGGACATGGGGATGGTGCGTAAGTGCCGACCCCCACGTATGAAGGACGCTGGTCATGCCAACCCGCGCGCCGAGCCGTTTGGGATCGGCTGCAATTGTCATCACCGTTTGCGCAGACGCTTTGAACAGTAGGCCATAGACGGCCTTCTTGTTCCAGTAGGCGATACGAGCGATCTGCGCAGGCAACGTGAAGACGACATGGAAATATTCCACGGGCAGCAGATCCTCGGCGCGCGCTTCCATCCAGTCGCGCGCGGCCGGACTCTGGCACTTGGGACAGTGCCGGTTCTTGCAGCTATTGTACGCAATGTGCATGTGGTTGCATTTGGTACAGGCCGCCACATGCCCGCCGAGCGCCTCAGTTCGGCAGGCTTCGATTGAGGACATCACTTTGAGCTGGGACAGGTTGACATGGCCCTTATTGACCTGCCGCCACGCAGGACCAAACTTTCGGAAAATATCCGCAATCTCCAGTTCTGGCCGGGGCACCCGGCCTCGGTTATTCCCGTCTGCGCTTGCGGGTCTGTACGTTCAGCCTTTTGAGAGCTTCAAACGGGCTGGGCGTATCCCGGATTGTTTTAGTCGCAACATGGGTATAACGCGCTGTCGTGCTCAGCTTGGCGTGACCCAGTAAGACCTGAATCACCCGCACATCCGTTCCAGCCTCCATAAGATGGGTGGCAAAGCTGTGCCGCAAGGTATGCAGCGTGGCTGGCTTTGAAATACCAACCAGATGTTTGGCCGAGTTGAACGCCCGACCCAATTGCCTCGACGTGACCGGATTGATCTTCGGCTTGCCCGGAAAGAGCCATCCCTCGGGGCGCGCTTCGCACCAATAGTCACGCAACAAGTCCAAGAGATCGGGTGACAGCATGACCTTGCGGTCCTTGCGCCCCTTGCCTTCATCGACATGGATTAACATCCGGTCACTATCGATATCGCTGACCTTGAGATTGCAAACCTCAGATGCCCGCAGACCCGCACCATAGGAAATACTTAGCGCCGCCCGATACTTCAGACCCGGGCCGGGTGCCGCAGCAAGAAGCTCCGAAACATCTTCGATACTCAGCACTGTTGGCAGCCTGCGTGGCTGCGTGCGGAACTGCATGTACTTCTTCATGTCTTCACGGTTGCAGGTTGTACCGAACAGGAACCGCAGCGCCATGATCCGCGCGTTGAATGTGGGCGGTGTCACTTCCGTATCGGTCATATGCAACTGATACGCCCGAAGATCATCTGGCGTGGCGGTATCGGGCGAGCGCCCAAGAAAACCAGAAAAGTGTTTGATCGCCCGAATGTGCGCCTTCTGAGCCTTGTCGCCCATCCCGTGGATGCGCATGTCTTCCATCATCCGCTCCCGAAGCGGGGTCATCTTCTCATGTGTCATGGGGAACTCCTGTCCGTTGATTGAGAAGCCTCAATCGTCAGACAGGTTCGTTAAATCTCAAAATCCACACGGCTAAAGTCAGCGCACAACACCCGCAACAATCGCCATTGCCGCGGCAGCGGCTTCGTCCAAGTCCCGCACGTCCCATCAGTTCATGCGGCCCGCAGCGAAAGTCGATTCATCCGAGACCGGCCTTTGGTGTAGATTGCGGCGAAAGTGTCGGGAGAGCCCAAAGCGGAAGTGAGCAAACAATGTTGCGTGCGCATGCAGAGCAAAAACCGCCGGGCCGCTGCGAAACCGTTGCTGCATCGCTCAGGCATAAGCGGCCCTTCAGGCAGTGGGCAGCAAAACGAGAACCGAGCATTCGCTGAACACGGATTAAGTTGTCGTCGGCAAAGTATTTGTGAATTTGCAGTTTGTGCTGTCACATCCAATTGAGTAATTCCGCTCTATAGACCAGTCGAAATCCCGTATGTGATGTCGATGTGTCCGGAGAGCAGCTGTTGCGGGCGGCTATGCGGTAGCGATAGCAATAGCTTTGGTGACACAGAAACGAGCCGCCCTTGCTCAGCCGGAATCCTTTTTTGCCCGCATGGGCCGCGATCACCTCCTTCTTGAGGGACCTGACTTTGAAAGTCTCGGACGTGAATTCCCAGACATTGCCGACCATATTGTAAAGGCCGTAACCGTTTGGCGCAAATGACCGTGCGGGTGCGGTGCCGACGTAGCCGTCAAGCCCAAGATCTTGATGCGGAAACCGACCTTGCCAGATGTTGCAGGGCTGAAAATCGGTGTCATTGGGTTCGCGGTCCCCCCACGGAAACAAGACATCACCCAGTCCACCACGTGCGGCGTGCTCCCATTCAGCCTCTGATGGAAGCCGTCCACCTGCCCAAGCGGCATAGACGGTCGCATCGTTCGACGAAACATGGACGACAGGATGATCGTCAATCTGACGGTCGGCAGTCCCTGGCCCATAGATGTCGCGCCAATTGGCCCCGCGGATCATCCGCCACCACGGGGCATCGGCAATGGCAGGACTGGGTGGCGTGCCCTTTAACAACAAACCTTGGAAAACCAGCGAGTCTCCGTGCCGTTCTGCGTCTGTAACGTAGCCCGTGTCAGACACAAAAGCCCGGAATTGGGCGTTCGTCACCGAGGTCGCGTCCATGCGGAACGCGGATACTTTCTTATTTCGCAGGGGCCCTTCACCGTCGATCGGAAAATACGGACGGTTGGTGCCTAGATACGTCTGGCCACCGGGAATTGCGAGGGCAGCGGTCTGTCGTGTGGCATCGCAGCCCCGAGTAGATGAAGCCGCAGGCCGCGCTGTTGCATCAGTGGCCAGTCGGCTAGGTGAACAGCATAGTTTCATGGTTTAGATAGGCTCCGCATGGCGGTGAATTGGAGAGGAAAACCCTGTCATGTGCCAGCCTATTTCTTAGGATGCCGCGGGTGTTGTGGCGGCGTGACCGGAACGTAAGGGTATCGCCCCCGTTGTTTGGTGGCCGTGGTGCTGGGGTCATTGCCACCACGCACATAGACCTTTGCGGGATCGTAATGCGGGCCAAAATCCCATGACGGGAAACGCCCGTGTTTCATGGCGTCCTGCACAAAGATACGCTTGCGTTGTGAGGCGCGGATGCGCTGATCAAGGTCGTCTTCGTCCCAGCGGGCCTGCATTGCCGCAAACATGGCGTCCAGATCGTCTGAGTATGCGGGATCGTCCGCGAGGTTGGTTAGCTCAAGCGGGTCTTTCTCAAGATCAAACAGCATCTTTGGATCGGTTCGGCTGTGTACCAGCTTCATCCTGCCTTTGATCATGATCATGGCAGGTGCATAGAGACCTTCGCCATTGAATTCGATAAACACCTTGTCGTCGTCACTGCCCCGCTTAGGTAAATCCAACAGGCTGCGCCCGTCATAAGGGGCGGCGTAGGCATCAAAGTTGCCGTCGCTGGCGATGTCGGTGAAAGTGGGCAGGAGATCAACCAGCGACGCCAGTGCGTCCTCGCGATGGCCTGCTTTCAACTTTGGTCCCTGTGCAATCAGCGGCACCCTGACGGACGCCTCATAGGGGTTGAACTTGAACCACATGCCGCGCTCGCCCAGCATTTCGCCGTGATCGGAGGTGATGAAGATATAGGTATTATCCAGCTCACCGATACTTTTTAGTGTCTCAATCAGCCCGCCAATCATTTCGTCGAAGTGCGTGCACATGGCGAAGTATCCACGCCGCGCATTATAAAGCTGTTCGGGGGTGATATCGAATTCGTCCTGCCGGATCGTCAGATAGTAGCGCTGCGCCCACGCGTCGCGTTCCTCATATGGTATATGGCCGACTTCGGGTTCGGGTATATCAACACCTTCATACATGTCCCAGTATTTCTTGCCCGCAACAAACGGGTTGTGCGGCTGGGTAAAGGACACATGCAGCATAAAGGGGCGATCATCAGTTGATCGGGCGTGATTGTACATTTCCTGCTTGGCGGCAGCGAACACCTCTTCGTCATAGTCGATCTGCAGGTTGCGTTCACAATGCCCCGCTTCGACGACGCTCAAAAGGCTCATCACGGACGGCGCATAGGGTTCATCCGTCTTGTCCCAATCAGCGGTCCAGGCAAAATCAGATGGGTAAATATCAGTGGTCACACGCTCTTCGAACCCGTGCAGTTGGTCAGGGCCGACAAAGTGCATCTTGCCCGCGAGTGTCGTCTTGTAGCCCAACGTGCGCAGGTAATGCGCGAATGTCGGCTCTGAAGGTAAAAATTCGGCGCCATTGTCAAACACACCCACATCCGAGGGCAACCGCCCCGTCATCATCGAAGCGCGCGAAGGGCCGCAGACCGGATTGTTGCAATAGCTGTTGCTAAAGGTCGTGCCGTTTTCCGCAATCTTGTCGATATTGGGCGTGATCGCATAGGGCTTGCCGTAGGCCGACAGGCACAGGGCGGTTAATTGATCGGCTTGAATGACAAGAATGTTGGGGCGCGACATGGCAGGTTCCTAGCAGTTTGATGGTCCCACCCGAACCGCTTTGATGCGGCCCGGATGGGCGTGAGAGGCGGGCTTAGCCGCCTGTTCTTGCGACAAATTCCTCAATGCCGGGGACATTGATTTCACGGTAATAGCGCAGCGCACCGGGGTGCAAGGGCGAGCCGAAACCGTTCAGGATTGTATCTGCCGACATCTTGCCAAATGCAGGGTGCACACCCGCCAGATTTTCGAGGTTTTCAAAAACCGCTTTGGTCATCTGGTACACCCGCTCTTCCGGCACGTCCGCCGAGATAACAAGACCGTTTGCCAGACCGAATGTTGGCGTGTCGTCGGTCACGTCCTCGTAGGTGCCACCGGGAATGGACAGGCGGAAGTAAGGCGGATAATCGGCGCGCAGGGATTCAAAGAAGTCATCTTCGACTGGGATCAGCTTCAAGTCGCGCTGCGCGTTCAGCTTGATTACCGGTGCCAGCGGGAACGATCCGTTCCACAGGGCGGCGTCAATGTTACCGTCGCTCAGCATGTCAACCATGTCACCCAAGCGTACGCGGAAGGGTTCAAAATCCTCACCTGCAACTTTGGCCATCAGCACGTTGGCATCCAGCATCGACACGCCGCCCGGCTGGCCCATGCCAACACGCTTGCCCTTAAGGTCGGCTACCGAATTCACGGAACCGCCTTCCAGCGCAATGATGTGCATCGCCACGGGTGCGATCGACATCCACGCCATGATCTTGCCTGGCTCGGAACCTTCGTAATTGCCCGTGGCGGTATAGGCCTCATACGCGGAGAGGGACGTGGCCATGGAGGCTTCCATTTCACCCGCCTGCATCAGCGCGATATTGGCGACATAGCCTTTGGTTTCTTCTGCCGTGGCTTGAACGCCTTCGACGTTCTTGTTGATCACGTCCGCGATGCCAGCAGACCAAGTATAGGCCGTGCAGGTCACAGGGCAGGAACCGATCGACAGGAAGTCTGCGGAGTGCGCCAGTGTCGGCGTCACGAGCGTTGCGGCGGCAAAGAGGGCCGTCTTTAGATTGAGTTTCATGTTGTGGTCTCCCTAGTTGGATTGATTTGGACGGGTTTCATCCCGCTTTGGCGTTTGTTTCTGCTGATGGGGGTGTGGCTCGGGTGGCCCAGACGATGAGGCCCGCAAGCAATGCAAAGGCGGCCAGATCGACGCGCCAGTCCGAGTTCATGAAGAGGATGGCGGTGACCGCAAAGAGGATACGCTGAAGGATGTTCAACTGATCTTTGAAACACCCCATCATCGCGGCACTTGCACAAATCCCGCCCAAGATCGCCGTGATGAATGACGCGGTAATCTGAACCCAAGTGACGTCGATCCCCAGAATGGCGGGGTCATAAACAAAGAAATACGGCACCGCAAAAGCCGCCATGCCGAACTGACAGGCCAGCACCGCGATCTTGAGCGGATTACCGTTGGCGATAGACGCGGCAGCATAGGCGGCCAAAGCCACAGGCGGCGTGATCGAGGACAGCATCGCTGAATAAAGTACAAACAGGTGCGCGGCGAGCAGGCTGACACCGAGGTTCACCAAGGCAGGGGCGACCAGTGTCGCCACCAGAATGTAGGCGGCAGCAGTCGGCAGGCCCATGCCGAGGACCAGACAGGTCAACATTGTCAGAACCAACGCGATGGGCAGCGATCCGCCGGACAAGGCAACAACCAGCGTAGAGAACTTCAACCCGATTCCAGTGAGCGTGATGATCCCGATGATCACCCCCGCCGCCGCACAGGCAAGTGCCACCGGGATCACCGCATTCGCGGCCGCAACACAGGTATCGACAATCCGGCGTGGAGTCAGGGCCGAGCCGCGGTTCAGGTAGCTGACAAGCGACGAGGCGACGATGGCCCAGAAAGACGACAGCATGATCGAATAGCCATTCAGCAGCATGCTGACAAAGACCGGCAGCGGGATCAGCAGATAGGAGTTTCTAAGGATCGACCCCCAATCCGTCACTGAATCCGCATCACGAAGGATCGGGATTTTGCGTTTGACCGCTTCAAAATGCACCATCGCCAACAGGACCGCGTAAAAGATCACCGCGGGCAGGAACGCCGCCTTTGCAATGGTCAGGTATGAAGTTTCAGTAAATTCCGCCATGATAAAGGCCGCAGCCCCCATGACGGGCGGCATCAATTGCCCACCGGTGGAGGCAACAGCCTCGATCGCACCTGCGGCTTCCTTGCGGTAGCCACTTTTGCGCATCAGCGGGATGGAGATAGGGCCGGTGGTCAGCACGTTGGCCACCGCCGTGCCAGAAATCATGCCCATCAGGCTGGACCCGACGACAGCCGCCTTGGCTGGCCCGCCGCGCATACGGCCCGTCATAGCCGTTGCGAAATCCATCAAAACCTGTCCTGCGCCGGTTTTTTCAAGCAAGGCACCCAGAACAACCACACCAGTAACAAAGGTCGCACTGACCCCCAGTGGCGTGCCGAATATCCCACCACCGCCAAGATAGATCTGCGAGGCGACCCGCTTGATCGAATAGCCGCGATGCGCCAGTGGATCGGGCAGATAAGCACCAAGAAGCCCGTAGAGAATGAAAAAACTGGCCAGCAGAACGATGGGCAACCCGATGGTCCGGCGACAGGCATCGAACAGGGCAATCACCAACATCACCCCAAATACGATCTCGTACTGCGTGATAGATCCGTAGCGGTCGTTTATGGCATCGAAATTGAACAATTGATGACCCGTCGCGATCAAGGCACCGGTTAGTGCCGCAGCGATCCAGAGACGTTTCAGGAAAATCGCAGCGCCACTTCCGTTTTGGGTGTTTGGATCAAAGGTCATTTGGAACGCCATCGAAAAGACCAAGATCATCACAAGCAACAAATGCGCGCTACGCTGGATGCCATCCGGGAAAACGCCAAAGTAAGCCGTATAAAGCGTAAGACCCACCAAGGTGACCGCCGCCGCTGCGGTAATACCCGACAGCATTTTGTGCCAAAGCGCGTTATCCATGTTGTGCCCCTTTGTTGCGATCTGACGAAAGCGCAAACCGGTCGTAATCAAGCTGGTCCGAGTAGCAAAAAGCGTGCAGGGCCAGCAATGCAGCGGCCTCCACGGACGGAATGGTACCCTGGACGATTTCAAACGATCCATGAGGGCCGTAATCGAAATGATCGGTCAGCGCTTGCCGGACTGCATTGAAATAACAATCATGCGCGCCAAGATAACCGCTGAGGATAATCTTCTTTGGTCCCAACAGTTTGGCGACGCTATCCAAAGCTGGTGCTAGATTCTGACCTGCCTCAGACACCAGATCAGCCGCCTTGGGATCATCCAAGGCGTTTAGCAACGCGGTCGCATAAAACGAAAGTTTTGAAGTATCAAATGCCCGGTGGTCCAGCTTGCCCAGGCGCGACAAAAGGCCAAATCCCGTCGCAGAGAGATTCAAACAATCATTTCGGCCACACACACAGGTCAACGGCCGATCTTCAGCCCGGAAGTGCCCCAAAAGACCGGACACACCAGCCGCACCGCGCACCAGCCTGTTGTCCGACACCACACCAGCGCCAACGAAGGTCGCGGCATGGATCAGCGCAAAATCAGACACATCGCGCGCGCCACCAAACCGCATTTCCGCAATTGCCAGCGCATTCGAGATGTTCTCAATTTCAACAGGCAGATTGATAATTTTCTGAATCTCACGGCAGAATTGTCCACCGTCGTTGGCCCACCCGAAATAGTCGGAGGTCACAATCTCTGCGCGGTCGGGCAAGGTTCTGCCGGACAATGCCACGCCTACCCCGACAATCCGGCTCACATCGATTCCAGAAGTCTCGATCAGATCGCGCAGGGCACTGGCATAGGCACGTGCCGCATCAGCCACGGTGTCAAACGCGACGTTCTCAGGGCTGCTGCTGGCGTGCAGCTTGCCATCTGCGTCACAGATCGACACATCAGAATGGTACGCTGAAACTGTGATGCCGACCGCGAATAACCCGTCTTTTACGATGTGTAGGCCCGTCTTGGGCCTGCCAACGTGCTTTTTCTTGGCTTTGTCTTGGTCGGAAACGCGGGATTCCTGGATGATCCCGGCTGCCAGCAATTCCCTGACGATGCGGGTCGCGGCCATTTCCGAAAATCCGCACATCCGCGCCAGTTCCGCGCGGGAGATGCCCGGTTCTGATTGAACGCGGGAAAGGATCATGCCGCGGTGTGTTTTGCGCAAACTAGCCGGAGTAGCACTGGAGTGTGAATTAATAACCATATGTTAGTTATTAATTCATTTCTGAGATTCGATCAAGGCTTTCTTGCAGAGAGGCAAAGTGGCTGAGGATGTGGAGGTAGGCGTCGTGTCGAAAGCCGATATTTCAGCTTTGACAGACGAGGCTATTTTACTTTTTTGCAAAATTCTCGCGGGTTGAAGCAAAAGTAGTCATCTGCCGCAACTGCGAACAAACGCTGCGCAAGTATTAGCTGCTTCTGCACGTCGCCGCTTCCGCCCGCGTTTAGTTTATTGGAACGCACCGCAACGAAAAACCAGCTTCAGATCCACCCGGATGGGACCGTTTGAGTGACCGGTTCGGTGAAATGTGCCGCACTGCAAAATGATTGACGCCGCAACTGCGAGAGAATGCTGCGTCAGCAATAGCTGCACCTGCACAAGGCCGCTTCGTCCGCAACCTGTAAATTCGACCGTTGATCTTCGCTGCGGCTCGCATGAACGACCGGTTTTCCCGCTGCGGGGCGGCATCAGATTTTACGCTCACGCGGCATTTTTCGCGCTGCGAGCGCACGCAGCACAAAAAACGAATTTACAGAATGGGCTCTTGAGCAGCATTCGCCGCGCGAAGCACGAATGGCCGGTTCGAGAAACAGCGCCTTTCGCTGCGCGACACACGAACTGGTAAGGTGCGGACGAGGACGAAACCGCTCTCGCGGTATTGGCGCTTGTGGCCGGTGTTGCGCGTTGATGTGAGCGTCTTGGATTTTGCGAACTGACGAACCTGTCTGACGATTGGGTCCTTCTCAATCTAATGTCAGGAGGGTCTGATGACCGATCAATATGTACCGAAGCTTCGCCAGCGTTTTCTTGAAGATATGCGGATCAAGGGGCTGCAGCCGAAGACGCAGACGATGTATCTGCGCGCAATGCGGGACTTTACCGGGTTCTTGGGTCATGCCCCAGATAGCGCGACGCCTGAGGAACTGCGGGCGTTCCAACTTGATATGAAGGAGCGCGGCGTTGGCGCGCCAACCTTCAACAATCGGCTGACAGTGTTGAGTTTTTTCTATGCCTCAACTTGCCCGCGCCCTGAGATGAAGCGTCACATGCGCTATCAGCGCGCGGCGAAGAAGATCCCGGTGGTGCTGAGCGCGGAGGAAGTGTCACGCATTCTTGAAGCCGCGCCCGGACCAGGTCTTCGTTATCGCGCAGCTTTCAGCGTTGCCTATGGCGGCGGGCTCCGGGCCAGCGAGGTCACGCATCTCAAGGTAGGCGATATCGACAGCGACCGGATGTTGATCCGGATCGAGCAAGGTAAGGGGCGTAAGGACCGGCAGGTTATGTTGTCGCCAACTCTGCTTGCTCTGTTGCGTAATTATTATCGTGAGGTGCGCCCGAGAGGTTGGATGTTCCCAGGTCGCAACCGGGTCGATCCGATCTCGACACGGCAGTTCAACCGCGCCTTTGGCGTGGCGTGTGACTTTGCCGAGATCAAGAAGAAGGTGTCGCCCCATACGTTGCGGCACAGCTTTGCGACGCATCTGCTGGAGGGCGGGACAGACATAAGGGTGATCCAAGTGTTGTTGGGCCATGCCAAGCTGGAGACGACAACGGTTTATACGAAGGTGGCCACCAAAACGATCCAGGACGTAACCAGCCCGCTTGATTTGTTGTTGCGACGGGAGGCTGGTTCCGGCTGACCCCGATCCAATGCCCCGTCCCAAGCTGGAAGTCGCAGATATCTTCCGCGCCCATGGACCTGCGTATCGCCGGGAACATGCAGGGCATCTCAATCTGCCACAGTTGAAGGTGATGTCGGCCATTGAGGCCTGCCGGACCGCTGCGCTCGGTGGGCATGTTGCGACGTGCACCAAGTGTGACCACCAGCACATCGCCTATAACTCCTGTCGCAACCGGCACTGCCCAAAATGCCAGGGTGCTGCGGGACAGGACTGGATGCAGGCGCGCATGGAAGACCTTCTGCCGGTCGAATACTTCCACGTGGTCTTCACGCTGCCAGCCCAGATCGCCGACATTGCCTATCAGAACAAGGCCGCCGTTTATGGCCTGCTGTTCAAGGCGTCGGCCCAGACGCTCCTGACCATCGCCGCCGACCCAATGCACTTGGGTGCAAAGATCGGCATGACCAGCGTGCTGCATACATGGGGATCCGCGATGACGCACCACCCGCATGTGCACATCATCGTGCCGGGCGGTGGGCTGTCACCAGATGGAACACGATGGATCGCCTGTCGCTCTGGGTTCTTCCTGCCGGTGAAGGTCCTGTCGAAGTTGTTTCGGCGCTTGTTCCTCGAAGGACTTACCAGACTGCACAAGGCAGGCAAGCTTAAGTTCTTCGGCGATCTTGCAAAGCTGGCAGACCCCGACACCTTCGCTGCACATCTCTCGCCGCTGCGCAAAACCGATTGGGTCGTTTACGCCAAACCGCCCTTCGGCGGGCCGGAAGCGGTGCTGGCCTATCTAAGCCGTTATACCCACCGCGTGGCGATCTCCAACCATCGTCTGGTCAGTGCCGACGCGGGCACCGTGGCCTTCCGGTGGAAAGACTATCGCATCAGACGCGGAGACAGGATGAAGGTCATGCGCTTGCCAACGGACGAGTTCATCCGCCGCTTCCTGATCCACGTTCTGCCATCCGGCTTCCACCGCATCCGTCACACGGGCTTCCTCGCCAATGGTATCCGTCGCGACCGGATCAGCAAGATCAGGCGTTTGCTTGATACGGAACCTGAACAGACGCCGGTTGAGGGAGAAAATGAGGATCTCAAAAATATAGACGCCCATCCGCTTTGCCCCAAATGTGGTGGCACCATGATCATCATCGAGACTTTCTTGCGGGGTCAAACACCAAAGTCCCGCGCCCCACCATGGGAGGCGGCCGCATGAAAAACCGATCAGACCCAGCATCGTATGAAGCGAACGCCGGACCAATCATTGCGGCCAGTCTAATGAAACCGGCGCCAAAACTGGCTAATGATGGTGGAAAACGCGATCAATCAGCGACATCAGACCGAGACGACCAACTGGTCCGCGCCTCTCAGGGCCGTAGCGTCCGCCGATCGGTATATCGACTGCCACAGCCGTAACGCACAATCTCCATAGCAACGAAACCTGCCCGCGCTTTCCTCCTTGTCGGATTTGTCGCCGCTGCAGCTCGCGCTGACAGCAGCCACAAACCTTAGACGTTGCTGCCGTTGGTTTTCTGCACTTCGCTGACGCAGCATTTCCTAGTATTTGCAGTAGATTTGTTGCTGCGATGCAGCGGATGGCACCGAACCAGCCATTCAAAGCGGCGGAACCGAGCAAGGCTAAACTACCATACGGTAAAGCCAGGACCGACAATCGAGTAAGAGGGACAACGCCGAATTGGAACTTTCGAGGTTCTCTCAAGCAGCATTACTTTGCGCAGGCAGACCATGCTTCAGCGCGATGCAGCTCAGATCGCCTAAGTCGCAAATACGACGGTTTTTGAAGGCCGTGTCTAAGTCGCAATTTTGATGCTAAGCGTCCCATAAAAGGGTCGCCGCACTAAGCTTCAGCATCGCGCCGCAGCGATTGCTGACCCAGCAAGGCAATTATTACTTCTGAAGAATTGATGCCAATGATCAAGGTTTTGTTTCTTATCAGCGGACGATTTCAAATCCGAGTGAGTTGGAAGGATTTCCAAGGACGGCTCCGTCACTGAACGCATACCACCAAAGATCAAGATCGCGGCAATCAACCAGATATAACTGAGTAGATTGCGTGCGCCGACACTGCGCTGTGCGCAATTGCACGGGCCGATCAGGGACAGTCGCGCGATCTACTGCAGGTTGAGGGCGCAAGCCATTGTGCCTAAAGGAGTATCAATGCCACTTTATTAGGCGGGAAATTTCAGTAGGCAGGCTCTCTTTTTTAGCGACACGGGTTTTTTGAAAAGCCGTAAATCTTCGTTTTTGAACAACTTTCTCGTTCTCGCACCCATCAGTTCTGGCACTGAAAGCCTGTTATTCTGCACGGTGAAAAATTGATTTTACTAGTCAAAATGATTTGACAGGTCAGATATCTCTCACCTTTACTGAACCTAGTTCGGACCTTTCGGCACGTTCTGGTCCATCAACAACAGGGGAAAACAAATGATATCCACGTCCAAGAAAATATCGATACTCGGCTTGATCATGGCCTTCGGACTGGCCACCAGCACCGCGGCTGATACGCTCCGCTTGCGGCTTCAGGAAGACCCCGAGAGCCTGTATAATGTTGAGACGACCTCTTTGACAGCGAACACCGTGATGGCGGAATTTCTGCTTGAACGGCTGGTTTACTTCGATGCGAACGGAAACGCCAAACCATGGTTGGCGGACGGTTGGGAGTTGAACGATGCGCAGACCGAATTGACCTTTACCTTGCGCGACGGCATCACTTTTCACGATGGTGAACCGTTCAACGCTGAGGCGGTCGCGTTCCACTTTAACTCCATTCTTGATCCGGCATCGGCATCACCAAACCTTGCCAGCATGGGTACATTGACCGGCGTGGAAGCCGTGGACGATCTGACCGTCGTGTTCAAATTCTCCAAACCATATGCGCCGTTTTTCGTCATCTTGGCGGACGCGACGGGCGGGATCAATTCTCCCAAGGCTGTCAAAGAAGCCGGTAAGGATTATGGCCGGACACCGGTCGGCACCGGGCCTTACAAGTTCGAACAGTGGATCCCCGGGAGCGAAATCCGCATGTCACGGAACGAGAACTATACGCAGTTCCGGACCGATGCGCAGAACAAGGGCGCGCCTTACGCGGATGAAGTGGTCCTGTCTGTCATCTCGGAAGATGGCGTTGCACAATCGGCACTGGAAGCGGGCGAATTGACCGGGTCGATCCTGCAAACCGATGCGATTGCCACATTTATCGACAACCCGGATTTCACAACGGTTATTGATGAGACGGCGACAAATCTTGTGTTTCTTGAATTCAACTTTCAGAAACCGCCCTTTGACGATCCCAAAATGCGCCGCGCCATCGGTCATGCGATCCAGCGCGAAGCGGCGGTTGCTGCGGCATGGGACGGTTACGCTTCTGTGGCACTCAGCCCGGTTGCCTTGGGCATCCCCGGTTTCGACGCTGATGTGGCGGCGAAATATGGCACACCCTACGACCCGGAAAAAGCCAAGCAAATGCTGGATGAACTGGGTTGGGTCGACAGCGATGGCGACGGCATCCGCGACAAGGACGGCGCGCCCGCCGAGTTCCTGATCAAGAGCTACGCAGGGTTCACGCATATTCAGCGCACATTGCAGGTGGTACAGGCAAATCTGCTGGATGTTGGGATCAAGGCAACGCTTGAGACTGCGGATTGGGGCGCTTTCTATCCGTCCTTGCTGGAAGATGACTGGCACATGGACCTGATGCGCTGGACCTCTGCGGATGCAGGCATCCTCACGGAACTTTTCCGCTCTCCCGGTCACCGCGAAAAGTTGGATCCGAACCCTGCGATTGATGATCTGCTGACGCGCTGTGATGAAACGGTTAATCCCGATGCGCGCAACGCCTGTGTTTCCGAGGCGCAAAAGGTGCTGCTGGAATTTGGGATTGCAGTCCCGATCCTGACTAATTGGGTGGTGATTGCAACGCAGGCGGATGTCGAGGGTTACAACATCGACTACATGGGCTTTCTTCTCCCCGGCGATGTGAAGGTCACCAACTAAGCGAGCACCCTGTGCGCCCGGCCAGCTTTTTGTTGGCCGGGTTTCCTTAGGCAGAAAGTTCCCCATGCTCAGTTATCTTATCCGGCGCATCCTCATGATCTTTCCGATCATCTTTGGCATTTTGTTCCTAACATTCCTGATCAAGGCCATGATCCCGACCGATGCGGTATCGGCGCTTTTTTCCGGCACTGTGACCGAGGACAAGGCCGCCGAAGCAATCGCGCAGATCCGCGCCAAGTATAATCTGGACCTGCCGTGGTATCAGCAGTTTGGCATCTACGTCTGGGATGTGATGCACCTTGATCTGGGTGAAAGCGTGCGCACCCGCCGCCCCGTGACCGAAGAAATCGGCTATCGCTATGTCAACACGCTGATCTTGACGTTTGCCGCACTGGTGGTTGCGATTGTTGTGGGTCTGGTGACAGGGATGCTGTCTGCCTACTACAAAGATACGTGGATTGATGTGACATCCATGTCCGTCGGCATGATGGGCATTTCGATGCCTGCATTCTTCTTTGGCTTTGTTCTTATCTTTATCTTTTCGGTGCAATTGCGCTGGTTGCCCGTGATCGGGCGTGGCGATTTTCAGTCACTGATCCTGCCCGCGTTGACGCTTGGGTTTATCGAAGCGGCGGCACTCTCGCGGATCACACGATCCTCCATGCTTGACGTATTGTCGCGCGAATATGTGCGCACGGCACGGGCCAAGGGCATGTCCGAAGGCTACATCCTGTTCCGCCACGCGCTGCCCAACGCTTTCCTGTCGATTCTGACGATCATCGGGTTGCAGATCGGCAACCTGTTGGGCGGAGCGTTCATCATCGAGGTCATCTTTGGCTGGCACGGCATCGGGGAGCTGGCCGTCAAGGCGATCCAGTGGCGGGATTTCACCATTACACAGGCGGTCATTTTGGTCAGTGCCGGCACCTATGTGCTGGTCAATCTGGTGGTTGATCTTTTGTACACCTGGATTGATCCCAGAATTGACTACGATTGAGGACCGGCCATGACCAGCAAACCGCTTGCACAGACCGACACATTCAGCGCGCCAGAGCGCAGCAATTTCGCCCGCGCCATGCGCCGATTGATGCGGCACAGATCGGGCCAGATCGGCGGCGTCATTGTTCTGACATTGGTGTTTTGTGCCATCATGGGGGAAACGATCCTGCCTTATGATCCGCTCAAGATCGATCCGATCAACCGGTTGCAGGAACCAAGTGCCGAGCATTGGTTTGGCACGGACGAGCTGGGCCGCGATCTGTTCAGCCGGATCGTCTATGGGTCGCGCTATACCCTGCTGATCGGGTTGGTCTCTACCGCAATTGCGGCCAGTTTCGGCATCACGCTGGGGCTGCTTGCGGGGGCGGGCGGGAAACTGGCGGATATGCTGATCATGCGTGTGGTCGATGTGTTGCTGGCCTTTCCCTACATCCTGTTGCTGTTGGCCGTAATCGCCATTCTGGGGCCAAGCCTGTGGACCGCGATGATCGCCGTGGGCGTGGGCGGTATCGCAGGATATGCGCGTCTGATCCGGGGTGAGGTTCTCGCGCTGAGGGATGCCGAATTTGTCGAGGCACAGCGCGCGCTGGGGGCGGGGCATCTGCGGATATTGTTCGGCACCATCCTGCCCAATGTCACATCGCAAATAGTGATCTACGCCAGCTTTACCATTCCACTGGCGGTTCTGGCGGCGGCGGCGCTGTCGTTTCTTGGCCTCGGCGCACAACCGCCCGCACCTGAGTGGGGTTCAATGCTGGTGGATGCGCGCACCTTTCTGCGCACTGCATGGTGGGTTGTGGCAGCACCGGGGCTAGCGATTTTTGTGTCGATCTTCGGGATGAATCTGTTTGGAAACGCCCTGCGCGACGTGCTCGACCCCAAGGAAATGTCGAAATGACCGCACTGCTCGAAATCCAGGGTCTCAAAACCCACTTCAAAACCGACGACGGCGTCGTCAAAGCCGTCGACGGCGTTGATCTGCATGTGAACAAAGGCGAGGTGCTGGGCATTGTCGGGGAATCCGGGTCTGGCAAAACCATCACCGCGCTGTCCGCCATCCGCCTGATCGACAGCCCCGGCGAGATTGTCGCGGGGTCGATCCGATTTGAAGGTCGCGATGTGCTGGCCATGGACAAGGCCGAACTAACGGCACTGCGGGGTGATCGGATTTCGATGATCTTTCAGCAGCCGCGCGTCTGCCTCAACCCGGTCAAGACAATCGGCTGGCAGATCACCGAGCTTTTCAGCCGGCATCGCAGCGTGTCAGATGCCGAAGCCCGCGAGACAGCAATTTCGGTTTTGACCGCCGTGGGTATCCCGGATGCGGCGGTCCGCTTGTCGTCCTACCCCCATGAGTTGTCGGGCGGGCAGGCGCAGCGTGTGATGATCGCAATCGCACTGGCGTTGCGGCCCCGCGTTTTGATCGCGGATGAACCGACAACCGCACTGGACGTGACTATTCAGGCGCAGATCATGGAACTGCTCAAGAATCTGTGTCGCGAGATGGGTACAGCCTTGGTGCTGGTGACCCATGATCTGGGGGTGATTGCGGAAATGGCCGACCGGGTCGCGGTGATGTATGCGGGACAAATCGTGGAGCAGACCGACGTGATGTCGCTTTTTGAAAATCCACAGCATCCCTATACCCAAGGGCTTTTGGCATCCATGCCTGTGCTGGGGCGGCGGGCGGATCGCTTGAGCGCGATACCGGGGTCGGTTCCCAAACCCGCCGATATGCCACCCGCCTGCCGCTTTGCCCCCCGTTGCGAGGCGCGGGTCAAACATGGGCTGACCCGCTGCGAGAAAGAAATGCCCGACCTAATCCAACATCAGGGCTGCGAAGTACGCTGCTGGCTCGCCATGGAGGACGTATGACCGACGCACCGCTTTTGCGCATCAAGGGGCTGTCGGCCTATTACCCCATCAAATCCGGCGTCATGCGTCGCCAGACCGGGTGGGTCAAAGCGGTTGAGGATGTGACATTTGACATCCGCGCGAGCGAAACACTGGGGCTGGTCGGGGAAAGTGGCTGTGGCAAGACAACACTCAGCCGGGCGATACTGGGGTTGCGCGATACGCAGGCGGGACAGATCATTTTCGATGGTGAGGATCTGACGGGCAAGACGGCCGCCGAACTCGTCGAACGGCGGCGCGACATGCAGCTTGTGTTTCAGGACCCTTATGCGTCCCTTGATCCCAAAAAAAGGGTTGGCGCAACAGTCCGCGCAGGGCTTGATATTCACCGCATCGGAACCCGTGCCGAACGGGACGCGAAGGTGGCGCAGATTTTCAGCCGCGTGGGGCTGGACCCCAGTCTGACAAATCGGTTCTCGCATGAATTTTCCGGTGGCCAGCGCCAGCGTATCGGCATCGCGCGGGCGCTGGTGATGAAACCGCGCTTTGTAATCTGCGACGAACCCGTGTCGGCGCTGGATGTGTCGATCCAAAGTCAGGTGTTGAACCTGCTCAAGGATCTGCAGCAAGACCTGAACCTGACCTACCTCTTTGTGGCGCATAACCTGTCGGTGGTCGAACATATGGTTGACCGCGTTGCGGTGATGTATCTGGGCCGACTGGTTGAACTGGCGGACCGCGATGATCTTTTCAACGCGCCGCGCCATCCCTATACCCGCGCCCTGATCGACGCGATCCCCGCAGTCAGCCCAAGACAGCGGCGCGAACGTACGCTTTTGTCAGGCGATATTCCCAGCCCATCAAACCTGCCCCCCGGTTGTCCGTTTCAAACACGCTGCCCCAAGGTGATGGACAAATGTCGCGCGCAGATGCCGCCACAACGCGCAACGCCAGACAATCATATGGTTGCATGCTGGTTACCCGAGGCAAACACCGATACCACCATCCCCGAAGATGGAGGTGACGAAGGTGCAAGACATACATGAGAACGCCGATATTCCCGACGTTTACTATATTCAGTCGGTCGATCAGCTAAAGGCGTTGGCCGAACCCATGCGATATCGCATGTGCCTTTTGTTGCAACGCCCGACCAGCTGCGCGGCCCTTGCCCGCAGCCTCGGGATCACCCGCCCCAAGGCACATTACCATCTGAAAAAGCTGGAAAGTGTTGAACTGGTGCGACCGACATCAGAAGCGCTGGTGAATGGGATCGTCGAGAAATACTACATCATCGTTGGTCGCATGCTTGATTTCTCGCACCTGCTTCCAAATGTGGACAGCGACCTGCCCGATAATGTGTCTGTCGATATGGTGTCTGCGATCTCTGACTATCTGGCTTCAATGCTGGTTGTCTCGCGGGAAAATGCGCTGGACGCCAGTGAAAACCACGCCCGCGGCAAGGGCTACTTCTTTGATTTCGATTCCGTACTGACCCCGGTACAGTTTGAGCAGATCAAGACGACGCTGATGGATCTCAAAGATGAGGTTTTGCGCCTGAGCACCGCAAACCTTACCCGCCAGGATGCCGATGCTGATCTGATCCCCTTTCACCTCTCCAGCTATATTTCCGCCAAAAAGGACACGTAGAATGACGCGTATTGATGCGGCAACAATCGCCCCCCATTTGCCCGCGACACTGGGCGCGGATACGCCGGGGTATGCCTTTGCCCTGATCACAGGGGACGACGTGCAGATGCAGTGTCAGGGGATGGCCAGCGTCGAGCATCAGGTTCCGATAACGCCCGATACCGCCTTTCGCATCGCGTCGGTGACCAAAGAGTTTCTGGCTTTGATCGCGCAGATCCTGTACGAAAAAGGTGATTTTGATCTGCACGCACCGCTTTCGAAATACCTGCCGGAACTGTCCGGTGTGCAGGGCGATGTCACACCCGATCAAGCGCTGCGCAACCGATCCGGCATCCGCGATCATCTGGAACTGGGCCTGATGGCGGGTGGGGGTCTGGATCAACCGGTGACTGCTGAGCAAAGTCTGGATATGATCCTGCGTCAGAATGAGACAAATTTCGCACCGGGGTCGGATTTTCTCTATTCCAACGCAAATTTCCTGTTGGTGACGCGCGCGGTTGAACGCGCAACGGCGCGCGATCTGGGCGCGCTGATGAAGGAATATCTGTTCATCCCAAACGGCATGACCGCCACGCATTATGCCCCGGCTCACAAGGACGTCATTCCCAATCTAGCGGGGAACTACATTGATCAGGGTGATCATTTTGAGCGGGCCATCTTTGCGACCGAACTGAACGGCGACGGGGCAATCATCTGTACCTTGTCGGATCTCGTGCGCTGGTACGCATACCTGCGCGCTGATCCTGATGGGCTTGTCGCACAAATCTCAAGGGTCACCCCCTTTACCAATGGCGTCATCGGTCACTATGCGATGGGTTTTTTCAATCGCCCCTATCTTGGTCAGCCGACGCGAGGGCACAACGGGCTGTGGCCGGGCTATCGCACCGATCTTGTGATGTTCGATGCGCTTGATACCGGCGCGATCTGTGTTGCCAACGTCAACACGGCCGACACCACGATGATCACACGCAAGGTGATGCAGTCGTTGTATCCGGGCGATCTGCCCGTGCCGGATGCCACTCCAGATGCCGACTTGCTCGACATGCTCAAAGAGGACCGCACTTATCTGAACAGTGATACACTCGAAAGCGCCCGGCTGACACCCGGCGATGACGGATTGGAGGTCGAGATGGGCGGATGGTCGGCCACCCACAAGATCACGGGACCCGCACAAGTCGCCTTTACCCTGCCGGGTGATTACACGCATCTGGATTGGTCCGATGTTGCGCAGGGCCACATCACGCTGACCCGTATCAATGGCGATACGCTTACATTGCAAAAACTGCCCGATGCGCCCACGGATATGCCCGCCGATTTTCCGGGCACCTACACATGTGCCAGTCTGCCTGCGACGCTGACGATAGACGCAGGCGGGCAGGCGATCCTGCGGGGCCATTTCGCGCATGGCACCGCATGGAAAATGACACTACTGAAGGATGATGTGTGCCTTATTGAAAACAAAGGCGGGCCGTGGCCGCGGCAGTTGACCATCAGGAAAGACAACGATGGGGGCCGCCTGACGATGTCTGGCGGGCGGGCAAAGCGCATGGAGTTTCTTAGGATGGACGGCTAGTGCGCATCCGCTTTGCGCAATCAAGCCAAACGTCCGAATGGACCAGCCAAATCAGGAAAGGGCACCGCATGAGTGATTGGAAAACCGCATTTCGCAGTTTCTACTACGAGACCGCTGAGGAACCCGAAGACATCACCTTTGTGCCCAGCGAAACTGCACTCTTGGTTGTGGATATTCAAAATACCTATCTGGCGGTACCAAACACCGACGAAGAGGCAAACCGCTGGCAGCCCTTTTTCGATCGCATGAACGGTCAGGTCATTCCCAGAACCGCCGATTTGATCGCATGGGCAAGGCGCACTGGCGTTGAGGTGATTTTTGCCCGCATCGCCTGTCTGACCGAAGATGGCAGAGACCGGTCGCTAAGTCAGAAAAAACCGGGCTTCAACTATCTGCTGCTGCCCAAGGACCAGGACGAAAGCCAAATCGTCCCCGACCTTGCGCCGCAGGGGGATGAAATTACCGTGCTTAAGACAACGGACAGCGCTTTGACCGGCACTAACCTGCGGCTGATCCTGCACAACATGGGTATCCGCAATGTCGTGGTGGCGGGCATCTTTACTGATCAATGTATCAGCTCGACCGTGCGGTCGCTGGCGGACGAAAGTTTTGGTGTACTGGTCGTTGAGGATTGCTGTGCCGCCGCAACAGAAGAATTACACCGTCATGAGCTGGAAATTATCAACATGATCTATTGCCATGTCGTCAGATCCGACGACGTTCGTAGCTTCGTGAGGTAATCGCCCTAAAATTAGTGGTGTTCAAAAGTAGAATTCTCTCGGCAAGATATCTGAGGAGATTTTGAATGAAAAACGGACGATACAGTGGCGCGGATCATGGCGATCCTGAAGTAAGCACTTGGAAAAAGGCGCTGAGGCCATCTCAAAGGCGATAGATGGCCGTAAATGCGGTCGCGGGGCGTGGGGTCAGCATCGCACTCGCGTATCGTGCGTTCGAGATCAGCGAGACCTGCTATCGGTACAACCCTGTGCTGAGCGACGAGAATGAAGAGGCCGCGGATTGGTTGGAGCGTTTGACAGCCGACAAACGGAACTGGGGCTTCGGCCTGTGCTTCCTGCATCTGTGCAATCTGCAGGGCTTTAGCTGGAACCAAAAGAGGGTCTACCGGATCTACTGCTAGCTGGAGTTAAACCTGCGGATCAAGCCCAAGAGACGCTTGAAACGGGACAAACCAGAGCCGCTGGCTGTACCCGATCGGCCCAACGAGACATGGACGATGGATTTCATAGCAGATCAGTCGGCAGACGGCCGCTCGATCAGGACGTTGAATGAGCTGGACGACTTCAACTGCGAGGGTTTGTGCATTGAAGCGGGCTTCTCACTGCCCGCTGAGAGGCTTGTAGGGAGCTTAATCCAGGTCATTGAGTGGCGTGGCAAACTTCAAACCATTCGGGTCGATAATGGTCCCGAATATGTCAGTGGCGCACTGATGGGATGGGCTGAGAAGCGCAACATCCGGCTTGAATACATCCAGCCGGGCAAGCCGCAACAGAACGCATATATCAAGCGCTTTAATCGCATTGTTCGGGGCGATGGCTGCACCAATCTATCTTTGAAACTGACAAGGAGGCACAAGACCAAGCAACGGAATGGCTCTGGGCTTACAACAACGAGCGAGCGAAAATGGGCATCGGTGGTATGACCCCCGCCATAAACCAGAAAATAGCCTCGAGAATTTAACGACTGAGCCCCATTAAAATGGGGTATTACCCTTTGTTTGCGCTTCCATGCGGCGCTTTCAATGAACGGCCGGTTTTTAAGCTGCGCCGCCGCATAAAGAGTTGTGCAGTCGCAGCATAAACCGTGCTGTGAGCGCACTCAGCGAAGATTCTTTTGACCGCCTTGGGCTCTTCTGGCACCTTCGCTGCGCTGGTCATTAGTGACCGGTTCGGGAAAACCGCCGTTCGCTACGCGGCGCACGAACTGGTAAGGTGCGGACGAGGACGAAACCGCTCTCGCGGTATTGGCGCTTGTGGCCGGTGTTGCGCGTTGATGTGAGCGTCTTGGATTTTGCGAACTGACGAACCTGTCTGACGATTGGGTCCTTCTCAATCTAATGTCAGGAGGGTCTGATGACCGATCAATATGTACCGAAGCTTCGCCAGCGTTTTCTTGAAGATATGCGGATCAAGGGGCTGCAGCCGAAGACGCAGACGATGTATCTGCGCGCAATGCGGGACTTTACCGGGTTCTTGGGTCATGCCCCAGATAGCGCGACGCCTGAGGAACTGCGGGCGTTCCAACTTGATATGAAGGAGCGCGGCGTTGGCGCGCCAACCTTCAACAATCGGCTGACAGTGTTGAGTTTTTTCTATGCCTCAACTTGCCCGCGCCCTGAGATGAAGCGTCACATGCGCTATCAGCGCGCGGCGAAGAAGATCCCGGTGGTGCTGAGCGCGGAGGAAGTGTCACGCATTCTTGAAGCCGCGCCCGGACCAGGTCTTCGTTATCGCGCAGCTTTCAGCGTTGCCTATGGCGGCGGGCTCCGGGCCAGCGAGGTCACGCATCTCAAGGTAGGCGATATCGACAGCGACCGGATGTTGATCCGGATCGAGCAAGGTAAGGGGCGTAAGGACCGGCAGGTTATGTTGTCGCCAACTCTGCTTGCTCTGTTGCGTAATTATTATCGTGAGGTGCGCCCGAGAGGTTGGATGTTCCCAGGTCGCAACCGGGTCGATCCGATCTCGACACGGCAGTTCAACCGCGCCTTTGGCGTGGCGTGTGACTTTGCCGAGATCAAGAAGAAGGTGTCGCCCCATACGTTGCGGCACAGCTTTGCGACGCATCTGCTGGAGGGCGGGACAGACATAAGGGTGATCCAAGTGTTGTTGGGCCATGCCAAGCTGGAGACGACAACGGTTTATACGAAGGTGGCCACCAAAACGATCCAGGACGTAACCAGCCCGCTTGATTTGTTGTTGCGACGGGAGGCTGGTTCCGGCTGACCCCGATCCAATGCCCCGTCCCAAGCTGGAAGTCGCAGATATCTTCCGCGCCCATGGACCTGCGTATCGCCGGGAACATGCAGGGCATCTCAATCTGCCACAGTTGAAGGTGATGTCGGCCATTGAGGCCTGCCGGACCGCTGCGCTCGGTGGGCATGTTGCGACGTGCACCAAGTGTGACCACCAGCACATCGCCTATAACTCCTGTCGCAACCGGCACTGCCCAAAATGCCAGGGTGCTGCGGGACAGGACTGGATGCAGGCGCGCATGGAAGACCTTCTGCCGGTCGAATACTTCCACGTGGTCTTCACGCTGCCAGCCCAGATCGCCGACATTGCCTATCAGAACAAGGCCGCCGTTTATGGCCTGCTGTTCAAGGCGTCGGCCCAGACGCTCCTGACCATCGCCGCCGACCCAATGCACTTGGGTGCAAAGATCGGCATGACCAGCGTGCTGCATACATGGGGATCCGCGATGACGCACCACCCGCATGTGCACATCATCGTGCCGGGCGGTGGGCTGTCACCAGATGGAACACGATGGATCGCCTGTCGCTCTGGGTTCTTCCTGCCGGTGAAGGTCCTGTCGAAGTTGTTTCGGCGCTTGTTCCTCGAAGGACTTACCAGACTGCACAAGGCAGGCAAGCTTAAGTTCTTCGGCGATCTTGCAAAGCTGGCAGACCCCGACACCTTCGCTGCACATCTCTCGCCGCTGCGCAAAACCGATTGGGTCGTTTACGCCAAACCGCCCTTCGGCGGGCCGGAAGCGGTGCTGGCCTATCTAAGCCGTTATACCCACCGCGTGGCGATCTCCAACCATCGTCTGGTCAGTGCCGACGCGGGCACCGTGGCCTTCCGGTGGAAAGACTATCGCATCAGACGCGGAGACAGGATGAAGGTCATGCGCTTGCCAACGGACGAGTTCATCCGCCGCTTCCTGATCCACGTTCTGCCATCCGGCTTCCACCGCATCCGTCACACGGGCTTCCTCGCCAATGGTATCCGTCGCGACCGGATCAGCAAGATCAGGCGTTTGCTTGATACGGAACCTGAACAGACGCCGGTTGAGGGAGAAAATGAGGATCTCAAAAATATAGACGCCCATCCGCTTTGCCCCAAATGTGGTGGCACCATGATCATCATCGAGACTTTCTTGCGGGGTCAAACACCAAAGTCCCGCGCCCCACCATGGGAGGCGGCCGCATGAAAAACCGATCAGACCCAGCATCGTATGAAGCGAACGCCGGACCAATCATTGCGGCCAGTCTAATGAAACCGGCGCCAAAACTGGCTAATGATGGTGGAAAACGCGATCAATCAGCGACATCAGACCGAGACGACCAACTGGTCCGCGCCTCTCAGGGCCGTAGCGTCCGCCGATCGGTATATCGACTGCCACAGCCGTAACGCACAATCTCCATAGCAACGAAACCTGCCCGCGCTTTCCTCCTTGTCGGATTTGTCGCCGCTGCAGCTCGCGCTGACAGCAGCCACAAACCTTAGACGTTGCTGCCGTTGGTTGCGGAAGTTTGAATGTCTGCTCCTGGCAAAATCCACTGATTGCACTTTGCCCGATGTCTTGCGGCGATAAGAACACGTTGCGCAACAGATAACGTGGTTATCCACTCGACATTTCCAAGTAAGCGCTGTGCAAATTAAATAGTCCTGCCAGACACCTGCGCTGCAGAAAAGGTTGGGGAAAACCACGAAAAAATCGTTGGCGTAAGCTAAGGGCCTATCAGTTTACAGTTTTAAAAGTGTACTGCGATTGCCGCATTCGCTAGTTTTCAACGCAATGAATGGTTCAAGTCCGCAAAGATCACTTAAGGACCTGCTGCGCGACAATGCTGCAGACCCTTTCGCGTTTGACGCATTTCTCAAAGCCTGGAACGATTGTTTTGAGTCGTCGCCGGTCCTAGACGCTTCTTTTGAAGAAGACGCAAAGGAAGCACTTGAGGCGGCCTCAGAGAACATGTCGACAGATTTGGCGGGCCCCAAAATTCGGCAAATGCTCAGTGCTTTTCCCAATCCAGCCATCATTGTGCATGCGAACGGGCGTGTTATCGAACAAAATATCGCGGCAATGGAAACGCTCTCAATCGACCAGGGCGATTTGATCGATGCATTGCCCTTCGCACTCTAAGGTGGCGGTCTGTTGTCCGAGGCGATTGGAAACAGTTTTAGAAAACGAAACGTTGCCAGCGAGGTCAGCTTTTTTCGTGCCTACAGCACCGACGACAACCGTACTTTCAATGCTGCAGTGCTGACGAGGCACGCTGTTAGAAATGCAGATCAAACGGCACTGCTGATCATCATCGACCCACATTTTGAGCCGCAAATATCCAATATACTGATGGAAGCCTTGGATTTGACCGATGCTGAGTGTGAAATTCTAGTGGCATTCATGAGAGGCGCTGGCCTGCCGCAGATAGCGAGAAACCGGAACCGATCTCTGGCAACCGTGCGCACCCAAATGCAAACCATCATGACCAAGGCTGGCGTGTCGAGCCAGGCCGACTTGATGCGCAATGCGCTCGCACTCGCTCAATTCCAAACCGACATCTCCAAGGTAGCGGAAGTCGCTAGACATCCGTTCCGCAAATCCTCCGGTATTCTGCGCCCAGGAGGTCGCTCGGTCGAAGCCACGCTTGCCGGAGACATGCAGGGGAAACTTATTGTCGTCATTCCAGACATTACCCTTTCTACATTCCCGGCAGTCGTTGAGCAGCAGTTCGCCGCAGCAGGGCTGTGCGTTACGACGCTCGCCCGCCCGGGTTACGGTGGAACCGACCCTGCTCCTAAAGAGGCGGATTACACTGAAGTGATGGCCGGGGACCTAAAGGCACTTTTGTCACAGCTAGGACATGAAACCTGCGTTCTGGTCGGGCATTCAACATCAAGCGCTTACGCCTACAGGCTTGGTGAGTTGGCCGCTGACCACATCAGTCGCATCCTACTGCTTTGCCCTTTTCCACCAGCGCCGCACCTGCATGCTGCTGAATCCAAATCACCTTGGGCAACCGCGCTGTTGCATGTTTCCTCCCGCACTCCAGGCCTTTTTTCGCTGATGGTTGGGGCTGGTTTGAAAGCTTGGAAGCTGATGGGAACCCGCAGTTTTGTTGCCTTACAGCTTCGGGAGCACTCAGCAGATGTTGCGGCATCGCGACGGCCAGACGTTTTGCGCGAGTTCGAGGCAGCTTTTGAGGCATGCGTGGCACAAGGGACAAGCTTAGCCACCGCTGACCTTTATTGCGCTACAGGAAATTGGACTGACTGGTTGTCATCTTGCAAAGTTCCTGTCGAATGGTTGCAAGGCGCGAAAGAACCTATCGGCGTGATCGACAACTTTGATGCCTTGGCCGCGACTACGTCAGCGCCACATAAACTGACGCGGGTTGACGACGGCGGATTCCTCACTTTTTTGACGCACACCCATATCTTGATCGAGAGACTGTGCGACGACAATTTAGACATCGCCGACTAAAATTTGCCGACACTCGGTTGGTTTAAACAGGCCAATACAATCATGCTTGCAAATACTTACCCCGATGCTGAAATCGACAGAGCCTTAAAAATAGCATAATTTTCAAGTTCTTAGTCGACATCAAAGAAGGACAAGTACTTCAAGAGCGCAATCGGCATTGGAAATACTGCCACGTCCTACACGCTCACGGTCACCTGCCGCTGCTTTTTAGCGTTTGGATTATTTCGCCTGATCATCAGCAAACCGGCAAGGCCTGCAAGAAGCATTGGCATTGATGCCGGGAGGGGGACCACTTGTGGTGTGGGACTGCGCGGGTCGATCCAATAGTTGTTCACGATACCTGCTTCTTGCGAACTGATCGAAAAGCCCTCCGGCAAAATGAAAGCTGGACCGTCAGATGCAAAACCGAATGTGTCAAAAGCACTGGCTGTGACTGACACTTGGTTGTTTTGCGACACCATATTTGCCAAGGCTTCCAACGTGAAATTGACCGTCAGCCCCCCACGTGGATCAATGCTCAGCACCTCAGAGACGATCGATGAGCCAGTGGTGGGACCGAATGAGACTGTACCTGCGCTATCGTATTCCTCCGCCAGAAACTCCCGGCGAGTCCTGCGAAAATCAGAACCATTGTTCGTACTTGAGAACCCATTTAACTGATAGGTGGCGTCGATTCGTGCCTGGCGCAGAGAATCTTCTGTATCATTCGTGTCCGTTGATCCACCAATGGAACCATCAAGTCCAAACCGGACCTGAACATCGATATCGCCGCCCGTGTAGGAAGTCGGCGTGGCAATCAAAAACTGATAACTGACACTTGCGGTCGCTTGTGAACGGCCACCTCTGACAAACGAAGACGATGTGCTGACGTTTGCAAAAGCACCCAGATAGCCACTGCCAACAGTGGCTTTTGCATTGCCCCCGCAACCTGTAATGGATCCGCTCGCGGACACGAAAAGATCCCCAGAACCGGTTACTGTTTCGCCAAACCCACCGCAATCACTCGCCACACTCACTGTCGCAGCGACAGCCAAATTTGGCGCTAAAACCAGCACTGCGCCAATTGTTGCTTTCATTAAAAACTTCATGGTCAAATTCTTTCCAAATACAAAAGTTCGCCGTGCCGGAGACATACAAGCGAAACTTCTCTCAACCTCCGACGGATCAGAGATATCTTGGAAACTGGCCTGCCTCATACTGCATTTGCTGTATGTGGCGAAAAAAGAGCGCAAGACGTCGGTATTTGCCTATCTACTTAACCGTCAGACCTTAGGGCACCCGTTGGCCACTTGGCCGTACAGCGCGTTAGGTTTTTTGTCTCGCAAAATGTAATTTTCTGGTTGCAGCAGAACGGACGTTCGAGTGCGCCAAAACTTGGTGCACTTAGGGCTCTGACTCGGCATTCGCCGCTGAGCCAACGAAGATCCGGTGTTGGCAATGATTTCGAGATGCACTCCGATCGGCCGATGGAGGATTGGGTCGAAACGTTAGCGACTGAAAGCGTTTAGGCGCGGCGTTTGTGCGTTTCGTGTGCAGTGCAGTCCATACCAATTTTTTTGCATTGCCAGACGCTTAGCCTTGGTCGGAACTTGGTGGTGAAGGTGCGTCCGACTTCTTCTTGTTGGTTCTGGAACCTGCTTTTCGGGCGGCGGCGAATCCGCGATCGGTGGCCATGAAACGGGCAAGCATCGGCGCTGCAAGGCGGGCGGGCTCTAGGTCTTGGCCGGTTTGCTGACCGAGAACCACCGCGTAGTCGCAGAGGTCACGGTGCACATCTGCAGGCAGTTCCACGGTTAGTTTGACCGGCTTTTCATCGGGGATCGGCCCGAGCTTCAATTTGGTCATCGCACTACTCCCAAGGGTTCAAGGATAAGATCGCGCGTGACCATCACGCGGACGGGGAAGCCCGGGCGGATGATCAGTGTCGGCGGCACGGCGATCTGTTGGCTCACGATCTCGTCGCCGGTACGGCCGATTGTGTCCTGCGCAGCTTCGCGGATAGCTGTGGCAACGTCATCCTTGCTTTCGCCACCGCCCTCAATCCCGATGTTCAGGATCGTGGCGAGACCTGCGGCAAGGAACACACGGCCCCAGTGGTAGTTCACGCGATCCTGGAGCCCAGCCGCGCCCGTGCGGTCGGTGCCGGGTTCGCGTTCCAGCACAATCGACCTGCCGTCCGGCAGGATCAGGCGGGTCCAGACCAGAAGGAGGCGGCTTTGGCCAGACGCGATACGGCTGTCGTATTCTCCCAGCAGACGTGCCCCTTGCGGGATCAGAAGGTAGCGCCCGGACGTACTGTCATAGACGTTCGTGGTCACTTGCGCCGAGATCTGGCCAGGAAGGTCGGAGCGCAATCCCGTGATGAGGGCCGCTGGGATGACGGTGCCAGCCTGCAGGATGTAGGGGCTAGGTGGCGGCGTGATGCGTTCGGTGCTCATCGTGTCCGTATTACCGGCTCCAGTCAGAAACGCCTCCCGGCTCGAGACCGAATCGCTGGCCGTCTGGGTATTCAGACTTGAGGGGAACAAAGTGCCGGTCGTGGGCAATGTCGGGGTCACGGCGGTTCCGCCGCGCGGCACGGTTTGCGCTTCGGCGAAAAGGGTGCTCAGGCGGGCAGCGTCGAGTTCTTGCAAGCGGCGTTGTTCCTCGGGATCGACTGTTGGCGGTGCCAGGCCTGTGAGGGGAGGTGCCGGAACTGGTTGGCCGCGGTCCTGCGCCCCAAGGATGGCGCGGCCCAGTTCTCCCGGGAGGGGTGGGCCGAGACGAGGAATGTCGGCATAATCTCTGGGCAGTGTCGAAAGCCCCTCCACCGCCTGAATCCGTTCGGTGGAAAAGAGTTCGGTTTGGGTGTCGGCCTGCCGGTTGTTCTGCAGGGCGATGATCAGAACCGCGCCGAGGCCCAACCCGCCGATGGCAGTGGCGAGAGCAATGGCCCGGCGGGACAGGCGCATGACCCGAGGCGGATCGGGACGCAAGCGCAGCTCCTTCGCAATGTCTTCTTCGCGGTTCTGTGGTTCTTCAGTGTTGGTTGGCTGGGTCATCGTATCGGCTCCGTCTGTGGCGCGTTTGGACGGCGCTGCACCCCGTCCGTCCTTACAATCCGCACCACTTCCTGTTGCCGCGCACCAAGCCGAAGTTCTGCTGCGCCGAACAGTTGGTCGACGATCAGCACGTTCCCAGACACACGTGTGTTGACGATCTGGCCGCGCCCGTCCGCTCCTATAACAAAGAGGGGCGGCATTTCACCTTGGGCGATGCCGGGTGGGAAGACGACATAGACGCGGCGTCCATCATCAAAGACTGAAGTCGGACGCCAGGCGGGGCTGTCGCCTTGTAGACCGTATCGGTAGTGCCGGTCGGCCTCGGTCGGGATTGTCGGTCGGCGCAAGATTGGTGCGCGCGGTGTCATCCGTTCCGCCGGATAGGCCCATGCGATGCTTGGCATCCAAGCCTCTTCATTTGCGCGCAGCTCGATGTGATAGGTGCGCCGGTCTGTGTTGACGACAAGGTTGGTGGTGATGTCGGGGCGCGTCGGCTTCACCAGGATATGGACGCGGGCGGTGCGGCCCGCGCCGCTGGTGGTGTCGCCGATGATCCAGCGCGCCGTGTCGCCAGCAGCGATCGGGCCGGGGCCGGTCAGGCGCTCGCCCGCTTCGAGCGCGATATTCGTGATCTGCCCAGGGGCGGCATAGACTTGGTAAAGCGCGCCTTCGCTCCATGGGAAGACCTGCATGGCGTTGTAGTAGCCTTCCTGGCGGGGCTCGACCCGGGCGGCGGCATTGGCTGCGATAATGCGCGCCTCTGCCGTAGCCGCATCCGGATCGCCACCACGCGATGGTGTCCAGGCCGGGGGGTGTGGACCGGACGCGGTGGTCCTTCGGCTGGGGGCGGTGGTGGGGGCGGGGCGAGCGCCGGGACTTGATCGTCATAGGCGATCTCGGGTGGGCGCTGCCCGGCGCAGGCTGTCAGCGCCGTGGCCGCGATGAGAAGAACGGGGATGGGTGGAAATCGGGTCATTGAGCACTCTCCCTCGACCAGTTGATGGCATGGACATAGACACCGAGCGGGTTGGCTCTGAGCCGCTCCGCATCGCGCGGGGTTTGGATCACGACGCTCAGGATGGCGGTCCAGCGTTCGGTTGCCGCCAACTGGCCGTTCTCATACCGGCGCTCGACCCAGGCGACGCGGAAGCTGGAGTCCGAGGCGCGGATGACGCTCGAGATTTCGACGGAAACCTGCGTGTCGCCGACGCGGGCGAAGGGATCGTTCACCCGTGCATAATCGTTGAGCGCAATTGCGCCTCGATCCGTGGCAAAGTCATAGGCGCGCAGCCAGCTTTGGCGCAGCACGATCGGATCGGCGGGAAGCTGTCGGACGTTTTCGACGAACCGGGCCAGATGCCACGCGATTTGCGGGTCGGTCGGGCGATATTCGGCGAGGGCAGGGGTAACGGCTTGCGCCGCGCCGAGATTATCGACCTCAACCACATAAGGTACGACGGTGCCGCGTGTGGATTGCCAGACAAGCGCTGCGCTCATTCCGGTGGTGAGGGCGAGGCAGCCGAGCGCCATGATGCGCCAATTGCGGGCCTGTACACGGGCGGAGCCAATGCGCTCGTCCCAGACTTGGGCGGCCTTTTGGTAGGGGGTGATGGGTTCTGGCGTTGTGCCATAGCGGACGCTGGATCGTCGGAACATCATGAGGACCTTTCGGAGAGGCTGACGACCGTACCGCCGCCGCCATGATCGCCGGAGCGGACGACATGGGCTGCAGTAGACAGGCCGTGCTGGAGGGATTGCTGGCGTTTCATCCGGCGTGCCCAGTCAGGTTGCCCGCCTGTGGTTGGAGGCGGCGTGGCACCTCCGGCGAACTTGCCACCGGTTGCGGCATATGCGGCGTGGGAGCCGGATTGCGCGCCCTCAGAGATCGCACGCCTGAGCGGACTCATGGCGGTCATGGCGCCAGCGCGGCCAACCGCCGCCATGCCACCGGCAGCCTTGCGGAGGTTCGAACTGTGGGAGGCCGCACCCAGCTGGTATGCGGTCGCTGTCCCGCTGCCGACAGCACTTGCCCCGCGTAACGCCGCGCCGCCTGTGCCAAGGGCCATCCGGGTTCCGGCGGCACCTGCAACCGCCGCGCCGCCAACAGCGAGCCCGGTGCCGACCGCAGCACCTGCGCCGAGCTGGGGGCCGCCGGAGACGATACCGTTGGCGATGCCCGGCCCGAAGATGCCAAGTGCGAGCAGCGCAAGTGCGCCCAGGACCACGGACATGGCGTCGTTGATCGTGGGTTCGCCCGCGAACCCGGCTGTGAACTCGCTAAAGATCGTGGAGCCAATGCCAACGATCACGGCAAGGACCAGTACCTTGACGCGTGAGGAAATGACGAGGCCCAGCACGCGTTCGGCCATGAAGGCTGTCTTGTTGAACAGGCCAAAGGGCACAAGGATGAAGCCCGCCAGCGTGGCCAGCTTGAACTCGATCAGTGTGACGAACAGCTGGATGGCAAGAATGAAGAAGGACAATAGTGGTCTTGTCGCGGTTGCGTTCCGGTCTCTCAACTCATTTAGGCAGCCTTTCGTTCGAAGGCCAAGGGGCTTTTGCCACCTAATGACGAGTGCCGCCGTCGTGGATTGTAGAACCCATTGATATACTGGAAAATCGCCCCTTCGGCTTTACGCCTGGTTTCCCAGCGGTTGCGCCAAATCAGCTCTGCCTTGAGTGATTTGAAGAACGTTTCAACCATGGAATTGTCGTAGCAGTTTCCCTTACCGCTCATCGAAACTTGGAAGCCGTGTTTAGACAGCCGTTTCTGATAGTCGCCTGAACAATATTGCGACCCGCGATCCGTATGATGCATGCAGCCCTTCGGCGGTTGCCGCAGTGCCACAGCCATATCCAATGCTCGGATCGCCAGATCCCGCTTCATACGATTGCTAACCGCCCAACCGATGACACGACGGGAATACAAATCAAGGATCACTGCCAGATACAACCAGCCCTCACTGGTCCAGATGTAGGAAATGTCATCGGCCCACTTTTGGTTTGGACCATCTGCAAAGAAGTCCTGGCCCAGCAAGTTAGGGGCGATGTTAAACGCATGATTGCTGTCGGTCGTAACCTTGTATTTCTGGGTCCTGATGATTTTGATGCTATTCTCCCGCATTAAGCGGCCCACGCGCCGGTGCCCAACTTGCAGACCCAGTTCTTGCAGTTCTTCGGTCATGCGAGGCCCGCCATAGCTTTGCAGGCTTAAGCGGTGCTGTTCGCGGATATGCGCCAGGATCACCATATCGTCGCGCTGTCGCTGGCTCATCGGGCGGCTTCGCCACGCGCGAAATCCTCGCGACGTAACCTGCATGACGCGGCAAAGAAATTCGACAGGCCATTCTTCTTTCCAGGCGTCGATAAAGGCGAACCTCACCGACTTTGGCCTGCAAAGAAGATTGCCGCTTTTTTTAACACTTCCCTCTCCTCGCGAAGCAACCGAACTTCCTTGCGAAGGCGTTCGTTCTCTTTCTCGACATCCTCGTGAGGACCCGACATCAGGTTGTCATGCTGATGCTTTTGAACCCACTTGTTCAACGTCGAAAGCCCAACTCCTAAATCCGCTGCCGCTTGCGGTCGTGTCAGCCCACTGGTCGTTGCGATGCGTACTGCATCAAGACGAAACTCGTCTGTGTATCTCGGTGCCATTCTCTATCTCCTTCATAGCAAACATTGCTCGAAAGAGACCGGAACTAAAACGTGGCAAGACCAAGTTGGACTTGGAGATGAAAGATCAAGAGACCCTTCTCGAACGCCTAGAAGACGCACGAAATAGCATCGACGATGAGCTAACCAGTATCAAGAAACAAATTGGCCGCGACCGTTTCACTGCGGGTACTCTTTTCGCATTTGAAGCGGCGTCTACTATCGGTCTGGCAGCACTAGGGGCGCACTGGGGTGGGCCACTGGCGGCGGCCGGAACAACTAGCCTCGGAATTGCTGTCTTAGGAGGCGCTAGAAAAATGAGCACCCTTGAGAAAAAGCAGGACGGGACGGCGAAATCCATTGCCATGTCGATTGCCAAAATTGAAAGGCGGGGTGTGCCAGCAAGGCGAGCAGTCCCGAACTATTGGCTTTGATGGATATTAAAACGGTCGGCTGCGCGCGAGTTGGAAAAGAAGACGCGCGCAGGCTCTACCCCTAGCGGGCCTTCTCCAACAGCGCCTTCGCCTTCCCCTCCATCACCAACCGCGCATCCTGCTGCGGCTTCGACCGAGCTACCGCGGTGATACCCTGCACGAAGTCGAAGACGCTTTCGGGCGGGCGGCCTTCCTCGGCCAACACCGTCTCGACGATGTGCCCCGATTCCGCCTTCGAGAACCCGCGCTTGCGGAGGAAGTCCTGACGATCCTCGTCTGTCCGCGCGACGATCTTCTCGCGTGATGCCTGGATGCCGTCGATGAATGGGGCTGGCGAAGACTCGGCAAAGCGGGTGAGCGCTGGGGCCGCCTCATGCGCGAAGCGGGACGCGGCATATTTGGAGTGGCGGATCTTGATCTCTTGAAAATCCTCCACGCCCCAGAGGTTGCGGTTCTGGCAGACCGCGCGGAGGTAAAAGCTGGCTATGCCAAGGGTCTTGGCCCCGACCTCCGAATTCCAGCAGTAAAACCCCCGGAAATAAAGGTCTGGCGTGCCGTCAGGCAACAGCCCCGCTTCTATCGGGTTGAGATCGTCGACCAGGAAGAGGAAGACATCGCGATCCGAGGCGTAGAGCGTGGTGGTGTCTTTGGTGATATCGACGCGCGGATTGTAGATGCCGGTCGACCAGTCGAGCACACCCGGCACCTTCCAACGCGTGTCGCCAGTGCCATTGCCCGCGATACGCTGGACGGCAGAGACCAGCTCGTGATCGTAGATGCGGCCATAGTCGGGCCCGGTCACGGCACGCAGTTCGGTGCGTCCATCTGCGGTTTCCAGCGTCTTGATCTGTTCGGCACGATGGTTGGTCAGCCCGTATTGCAAGTTGATCCCAGCAAGCGGCGCGGGCAGTTGACGCAGATAAGCGGCAGGCGCGCCGACGAGGCTGGAGAGCTGGCCAAAGCTCCAATGCGTTGGCGCAATCGGCTCATCAGCTCCAGGCAAAATCAGCCCCAACTTCTCGGGGTTGTCGCGATGCGCCTCGACGCGGATCGCAGCGCTTTCGACCGTGCGCGTCCGGCTCCGCTCCGCCCGGCCTTTGACCGAGGCAAACAGATCGTCGAGCGACAGATACCGCTCGTCATCTGGCCGCGAAAACCATTCGGACGACACGCGGTCCACATTCGTGCCGCGCGACACATCCACTTTGTAGCCGCCGCTGGCGACACGTCCGGCATCGATAATTTCGGTATTCATGGGTTTTCTCCCGCGACGGGTGGCCGAAAGCCTCTCTCTCGACCTCCAAACCCGTCACGGATCGGGACTGCTTTCCTCTTACTCTCGAGTCATTCGGCGGCGAGGTTGGCGGACGGAAAGGGCGCGCGCGCCGCAGCCAATCCGTGCAGCGCCTCGGGGCGAATATGCGTGTAGCGGCGCAGCATCTTCCAATCCTTGTGCCTGGCAACCAGCGCGACCTGTTCGATGGCGAAGCCTGCTTCGAACAGACGAATGGTGCCTTCATGGCGCAAGTCGTGGAAGTGCAGGTCCTTGATACTGACCTCGACGCAGGCGCGCCGGAAGGCTGTTCCGACGGATCGCGAATTATAGGGGAATATCCGGCTCTTGGCGCGCCTCAGCTGCTTCGCCTGCGCCGTAACCAGCGCTCAGGCGTCGAACCCAGTGGCGGCAAAGAGCAGGATCCGCTGGTCGTTGCCAGTCTTGTTGCGTGGGTCTTTCCGGTCGCGGATCAGGAGCATGCGGCGATCAAGGTCGAGATCCGTCCATTCGACCCGGCAAATCTCGTCGAGCCGCATGGCCGTGGCCACTGCGAACTGCACGATCCTAGTCATTGGCAGGGTGAGCCGGTCGTTGTCATCGAAACAGCGGAAGAGCCGGTTCAACTCATCTTTGCGGGGTCGGCGATCCCGCTCGGTGCCCTTGCCGATCAGCCCGAGCCGCTTGAGGGCGACACGAGCCAGATCGACGGGTTCGGAGGATATGTCGAGACCATGGACAGCGGCGGCATGGGTTATGATCATCTTGGTAACGCCGATATCGATGCCAAGCGTCACCGGTCCCGCACCTTGCTCCGCGCGCATCTTGCCATAATCGATCATCTTTTGGCGATCGAGGTGCCCGATCCGCTCCTTGCCCAGATCGCGCTTCAAGGCGGCAAGAGTTGCGGCCTTGCTGCGGCGCGGCGGTTTGCCTACCTCGCACATATCCACTATGTGAAGATCGATCAGATCGCCGAAGGTTGCGAGACGTGAGACGGATGACTTGTTCGGGGCTAACCCCTGATCCACCCGGGTCTCCGCCTGACGCGCCCAGCGATGGGCGTCATCGCGCAGGAGAAACGTCTCGCTCGCGTAGCGGCCTTTTCGTCTGATCTGGACCCGGTAAGCACCGGAGGGGAGTTTTGTGATGGAGGCCATTTTCGTGTGCGCTGTGTGTGCAATGAGTCGTCGTAGAGGGGCAAATTCGGGGATATTGGGGCGTAGTGCAGCGTAGCAGCAACCGCCGCCAACAGTTTGAAGATACAAAAAAAATGCAAATAAATCAACACGCTAGATTGTCTATTGCGCCTATGATGGACTGGACGGATCGGCATTGCCGTTATCTGCACCGCCAGCTGAGCCAGCATGCATTGCTTTACACCGAGATGGTGACATCCGCCGCTTTGGTGCGGGGTGGGGCTGTGCATCTGTTGGCGTATTCTCAGCAGGAACATCCGGTTGCATTGCAATTAGGCGGCTCTGACCCGCAGGAATTGGCGCAGGCCGCTATTTTGGGTGAACAGGCCGGGTATCGCGAAATCAATCTGAACGTGGGCTGCCCGTCGGACCGGGTACAATCTGGGTGTTTCGGGGCTGTGTTGATGCAGCAACCAGCGCTGGTCGCGCGGTGCTTTGGAGCCATGCAGTCGGCGGTTTCGGTGCCGGTGACGGTGAAATGCCGCATCGGTGTGGATGACCAGGACCCCGAAGTCGCGCTTCCCGAGTTCCTCGCCCATATCGTGGCCGCAGGCTGCGAACGTGTGGCCATCCATGCGCGCAAGGCCTGGCTCGCGGGGCTCAGCCCCAAGGAAAACCGCGACATTCCCCCGCTGGATTATCCTTTGGTGATGCGGATGAAGGAGTATTTTCCGAACCTTCATATTTCGATCAACGGCGGCATCACCTCCCTGGATCAGGCGCAAGCGTTCCTCGATGCTGGCCTGGATGGGGTGATGATAGGGCGCACAGCTTATCACAATCCGGCGGCGATTTTATGCGACGCTGACCGGCGGATTTTCGGTGCACATACCGCGACAACGCCACAGGATGCCGTCCTGCAAATGCTGCCCTACATTGAGGCGCATCTGAGCGCGGGAGGCAAGCTGGGGCAGGTCACGCGCCATATGCTGGGCCTGTTCACCGGCCGCCCTGGCGCGCGCGCGTGGCGCCGGATTCTGTCGGAGGGGGCGCATAAGCCGGATGCGGGACCGGAATTGGTGCGCGAGGCGCTGGACCAGATTTTACAGCATGACCTGGAGCGGCATGCGGGATAACCCGCCCGGTGGGTCGCGATTTAGGGCTTTCGGGCGGGGATTGGTTGGCGCGACGCTGCCTAGGGGCCTGGGGCTGGAAATTGCGGACGTGGTCTGGATTGCGGATGTTTGCAATTTGCGTGTAGGGTTTGCGCTGTCCTGTGCAACAGGGGCATGCTTTCGAGGGCTCCTCAATGACGGGTGATTACTTTCAAAAAGGATGGGCGTGTTTCGAGCCGGAACCGGCCGTGCGTGATTGGGCACGATACGCGGCACATTATGCAAAGAACGCGGTGCATACTATTGAAAATAAAAATTTCCATCAATGCGAGCGGACCTGGTTCATTGGCCTGGACGTGCTTCCCAATGACGCTGAGGGACGGGTTGAGGGGGGGTGCGCCCTGAGCGGTAAGGCCGTGGATTTTGCCACGCAAAACTGCGGGGGATGGCCCGCCCTGCACCGGGCGCAAATCTCCGTGATGTATCCCGGCTACCCGAAACCGCGCCTCGGCGAGAGTGACGCCGGGTTTCGGTATCGTGTGAACCGGGACGCGGCCCATGTCGATGGTATCATCGGAGTGGGGACGCCCAAGCGGCGTTTTGTGCAAGAGCCCCATGCGTTCATAATGGGGATTCCTCTGACGCAAGCCAGCGTGGATGCCGCCCCGCTGGTGGTCTGGGAGGGCAGCCATTACATCATGCGTGCGGCCTTGCAACACATCTATGCCGGCCTCTCTGAGGCGGATGCGACAACCACAGATATCACCGGCATATACATTGCGGCACGGCGCGAGGTGTTTGAGACCTGTCCGCGGGTTCCTTTGTGCGTCGATGTCGGCGCGACGGTACTGCTCCACCGGTTGACTTTGCACGGTGTAGCCCCTTGGGACGAAGGCGCGACAGCCGACCCTGACGGTAGGATGATCGCCTATTTCCGACCCAAAATCGCGGGCGGTATCGCGGCCTGGCTGTCCAGCCCATGAGCTAATCGCCCTGGTGTCGTGGATGATCATGCGATCCCCCTTGGCAAGGACGCGCACAGCACCTATACGGCCAGCCTGATCCCCCACCCGGAGAACGAAAATGGTCGGCAGTGCTAATCTCAACATCATGATCAAAGCTGCGCGCCGCGCGGGCCGTTCGCTGGTCAAGGATTTCCGGGAGGTCGAGAACCTTCAGGTCTCCATGAAAGGGGCCGGTGATTTTGTCAGCCGCGCCGATATCAACGCCGAAAAAATTATCAAACAGGACCTCATGGAGGCCCGTCCGACCTATGGCTGGCTGGGCGAAGAGGGCGGTGGTGACGAGGGGCAGGACCCGACGCGCCGCTGGATCGTGGACCCCCTGGATGGGACCACGAACTTCCTGCACGGGCTGCCGCATTGGGCTGTGTCCATCGCGCTTGAACACAAGGGGCAGGTCGTGGCGGGGGTCGTATTCGATCCGGCCAAGGACGAGATGTTCTTTGCCGAAAAAGGCGCTGGTGCCTGGATGAACGAGAGCCGCTTGCGCGTTTCGGGTCGCACCAAGATGATCGAGAGCCTGTTTGCCACTGGTCTGCCCTTTGGCGGGCGTACGGATTTGCCCGATACGCTTAAAGAAATGGCGCGGATTGCGCCGGTGTGTTCGGGCATCCGGCGCTGGGGGGCGGCCGCGCTCGACATCGCTTATGTGGCCGCAGGGCGCTATGATGGGTTCTGGGAGCGGCGTTTGAATGCCTGGGACCTGGCCGCGGGCCTGATCATCGTGCGCGAAGCGGGGGGGTTGGCCGAACCGATCAACCCTGCGGGCAATATCGTCGAGGATGGCACGATCATATGTGCCAATGAACCGTTGTTTTCGCCGCTCGCAAAAATGGTACGTGGCTGATCAGCCCCAGGGTCCGCGCCGCTTCTGGCGGGGGACTTTGGGAACGCTGCTTCTGACAAGCCTGTATTGCGCCGCAGGATGAGGCGGATGACCCTGCGTCCGGCTCCAGAACGCAGGACCACCGCGGCGCACCCACAGCGGGGTCGCCAGCAGCAATCCAGCGACGAAGCCACCCGCATGCGCCCAATAGGCCACACCGCCCGCGTCCGGGTCCGACCCGATGCCCCCGATAAATTGCAGCGCAAACCAGACCGCCAGCATGATCCATGCGGGGATCGGGAGGATACGAAAAAACACAATGAAAATGAACAGGATGTCGACTTTGGCCTTGGGAAACAGCAGTAGATAGGCGCCCATGACGCCAGCGATGGCACCGGAGGCCCCAACAACCGGCACCATGGATGTGGGCGCGGTGATATATTGGACATATCCCGCCGCCGCCCCGGCGATCAGATAGAAGACCCCATAGCGGACATGCCCCATTTCATCTTCGATATTGTCGCCAAAAATAAATAGAAACAACATGTTGCCGATTAAATGCATCCAGCCGCCATGCAGAAACATGGAGCTGAAAACAGTATAAAACCCTTGCCCCTGATCCAGCCGCGCCGGGATCAGCGCCCAATCCGCCCAGAACGCATAGATTAACCGCGCATCCTGCATGATCCCCACATAGCTGAGGAAAACGACGATATTCGCCGCCATCAGCGCGTAGGTCACATAGGGCGTGCGCCCGGAGGGGTTATGATCGCGGATCGGAAACATGGCCGCACGCTCTGCGATCAACGGGGCGTCGTCAAGAGACCCCGGCGCGAGATGGCCGGGGTCCGCTGCGTCAGGTTGCTGCACCCAAAAGGGCCGCGTTGCCCCCCGATGCGGTTGTGTCCACGCAAACATGGCGCTCAGAGAGCACCCGCGCGGTATCGGGCCGTCCTGGGATCAGGGGCGTGATCGGGCCGTCGCGTTTGGCCAATGCGCGCTCAATGGCCTCGCCGGTTTCTGTATCGCCCCACCACAGGACACCGCCATAGGCGGGTCCGGTGATCAGGGCTTGCGGCGCGATGGTTCCGGTGGCCGCGACGGCGACACCGCCCAGGGCCTGGACCGCACGCATCTGGGCCGCGGTGGTTTCAGGTCCCGGTCCCATGCACAAAAGCCCAGGGCGGGGCAGGGTGCTCAGCCGGTTGGATTCGCCGGTTGGACCGGGCAGGCTCTGGGCGATCATTGGCGTGGGGGGTACGGGGCAGGGCGGGGAGTTCCGCCATCTTCTGCGCCCATATTGCCTCAGAGGTTTCGCGGTCCGGCGCAGAGAAACGCGGCAGGTAATTGGGCCCACCCGCTTTGGGACCGGTGCCCGAAAGGCCCTCACCGCCAAAGGGTTGGCTGCCGACGATCGCGCCGATCTGGTTGCGGTTGACGTAGATATTGCCCGCCTCGATCCTCTCGGAGATATGCTGGACACGATCATCAATCCGCGTGTGCAGGCCGAAGGTCAGCCCGTAGCCGGTGGCGTTGATCGTGTCGATTACCTGGTCAAGTTCGTGGGATTTGAAAGTGGCCATATGCAGGACCGGCCCGAAAATCTCGCGCTCCAGATCGGCGATGCTTGTGACTTTGATCAGGGTCGGGGCGATAAAAGTCCCGCTATCGGGTGTCGTGAGTTCCGCCAGAACGCGACCCTCGCGACGCGCCTGCGCAATGTGATCGGCAATGCCCTTGCGGGCGGTCTCGTCGATCACGGGACCCACATCGGTGGAAAGATGCCAGGGCATACCAAGGCGCAGCGCGTCCATCGCACCAGTCAACATGCGGGTGAAATCCTCGGCGATGTCTTCCTGAACATAGAGGCAGCGCAGCGCGGAGCAGCGTTGGCCCGCCGATTGAAATGCGCTTTCAATCACCGATTGAACGGCTTGCTCCGGCAGGGCGGTGCTGTCCACGATCATCGCGTTGAGCCCGCCGGTTTCGGCAATGAGCGGCGTGCCGGGCGCGCAGTTTTGCGCCATGGCGGCGCGGATGCGCAACGCTGTTGCGGTGGAGCCGGTAAAGGCCACCCCGCCGACGCGCGCATCCGATGTCAACAAAGCTCCGATATCCCCGCCGCCGGGCAGCAGTTGCAGAGCCGCGCGCGGCACCCCGGCCTCATGCAGGATTTCCACGGCAAAATAGGCGCTTAGAGGCGTTTGTTCAGCTGGTTTTGCCAGCACGGCATTGCCTGCGGCAAGGGCTGCCGTGACCTGACCGCAGAAGATCGCGAAGGGGAAGTTCCAGGGCGATATGCACACAAAAACCCCCGCAGGCGGCGTATTGGTGGCCTGCGCTGCGTAATAGCGCAGGAAATCGACCCCTTCGCGCAATTCGGCCACGCAGTCGGGCAAACCTTTGCCCGCCTCGCGCGCAAGCAACGCAAACAGCGCGCCATACCGCTCCTCCATCAGGTCTGCCGCGCGCAACAGCGTGGTGCGGCGTTCTTCAAGGGGGGCGGCCCATTCCTGTGCCTGCGCAAAGGCCGATGCGACATCCTTCGCGGTCGCGTTTTGTACGGTGCCGGGGGAATCCTGTGGATCGGCTGGGTTCTGAACCGTCACAGTGGTACCATTCGCGTCGACGTCACCAGCCAGTAGCGGTGTCGCTTTCCAGTGATGCCGGGCAAAGGCACCGCGTGCCGTCTCGATCCGCTCCAGCGTCTGCGTATGGGCCAGATCGAACCCCTTGGCGTTGGCGCGCAGCGGCAGGAAAAGCTCCGGCCCCTTAGGGATTTGCGGTCCGGCATTTTGCGTTAACATCCCGAAGGGGTCCGCCGCCACGACCTCGGGTGGAACGTTTTCATCGACGATCTGATTGACGAAACTGGAATTCGCACCGTTTTCCAGCAGACGCCGCACCAGATAGGCCAGCAGATCCTTATGCGCGCCCACGGGGGCATAAATCCGGCAGCGCGTCTTGTTTTGCGCCATGACCAGCTTGTGCAGGGTTTCGCCCATCCCATGCAGGCGCTGGAACTCATAGGTTCCCGCATCTTGCGCAATTTCCAGAATGGCGGCGACGGTATGGGCGTTATGCGTGGCGAATTGCGGGTAAATCCGGTCGGTCATGCCCAACAGCTTTTTCGCGTTGCAAATATAGGACACATCGGTCGCGGCCTTATGGGTATAGACGGGGAAACCGTCGATGCCTTCGACCTGCGCGCGCTTGATTTCAGTGTCCCAATAGGCCCCCTTCACCAAGCGCACCATGATTTTGCGGTCGTGACGCTGGGCCATATCATAAAGCGCATCAATCACGGTCCCGGCGCGCGGCCCATAAGCCTGCACCACGATGCCGAAGCCATCCCAGCCCGCCAGAGCAGGTTCGCTCATAACCTTTTCGATAACGTCCAGCGAAAGTGCGAGCCGGTCGGCCTCCTCTGCATCAACGTTAAGGCCCATTCCCGCCGATTTCGCCAGCAATGCCAAGGCGCGCAGACGCGGCACCAGATCGGTCATCACGGCCTCTTCCTGGGCGACCTCATAGCGTGGGTGCAGGGCGGACAGCTTGACGGATATGCCTGGATTGCGCCGGATGTCCTGCGCAGTGCAGGCCGTGGCAATCGCGGAGATCGCACGGGAATAACTCAGGTGATACCGCTTGGCATCCGCTTCGGTGCGGGCGGCCTCACCCAGCATATCATAGGAGTAGGTAAAGCCAATTTTCTCCATGTTTGCCGCGCGTTGCATAGCGGCATTGATGTTCTCTCCAAGAACGAACTGACGCCCCATCTCTTTCATGGCGCGGCTCACGGCGGTCCGGATCACGGGTTCACCAAGGCGCTTTACCGCAGCACGTAAATGGCGCACCGGGCCGGGGTGCTCATCATCCAGCACTCGGCCTGTCAGCATCAGCGCCCAGGTCGAAGCGTTCACCAGGCTGGAGGTGGAATGACCCAAGTGGCGCCCCCAATCGGAGGGGGCGATCTTATCCTCGATCAACGCGTCAATTGTATCGGCATCAGGCACGCGCAACAGCGCTTCGGCCAGACACATCAGCGCAACGCCCTCATCGGTAGACAGACCGTATTCTGCGAGAAAAACCTCCATTAACCCGGGCGCTGTTGAGCCGCGGATATCACGCACGAGTTGGGCTGCCTTTGCGCTGATCGTCTGTCTGGTGTCAGGGGAAAGCTGCGCTCCCTCCATCAACTCCGTCAGAACGCGATGGGGGTCAGCATAAGTGCCAGCATCGATTTGGTGGCGCAGGGAAAGTGAGATGTCACGAGCCATCTGGGAACTCCGGGAATGAATTTTCCCTAGTATACAGATAAGTAACCAGTCATAATGACCTAAATTTGATGCCATGGGAGGCAAAATGGTTAAATTTGGTGATCAAAACGAGCAAAGTGAGCAAGCAAGCCTTGATCGATTTGATCGCACGATTCTCTCGGTGCTCGCCGAAGACGGGCGGATCAGCATCACGGATTTGGCTAAACGCATTGGTTTGTCGAAATCACCGACGCAGGCGCGGTTACGCCGTCTGGAACAGAGCGGGATCATTATTGGATATCGCGCCTTGCTGGATCCTATTCAATTGGGATTGGATCACGTCGCTTTCGTCGAAGTCCGCTTGAGCGATACGCGTGAAGCCGCGCTCAAGGCGTTCAATGCGGCGGTTGCACGGGTACCGGAGATCGAGCAAGCCCATATGATCGCTGGTAATTTTGACTACCTGCTGAAGGTGCGAACGCGCGATATGCAGCGCTACCGGCAGTTCCTGGGCGAGACGATTTCAATGCTGCCCCATATCGCCGGCACCTCGACTTACGTCGCGATGGAGGCCGTCAAGGAAACGATGCTGGCGGAGACCTCTTGACCTGGGGCTGGCGCGTGTCATTTTCGATATCATGAAACATTTAATATTTGTTCTGTCGTTCTGTGCGACACCGCTCTTTGCCGACTGCCCTGCGGTCACCGATCATAGCTCCGAGATGGAGAGACTTTTTGAGCAGGCGCGCGCGGCGCCAAACGATATGGCCGGGCGGGGGATCTCTGACAAGATGTGGCAGATATGGCTTCAAGCGCCCGATGAGGCCGCCCAAGCCACTCTGGACCGAGGCATGCGCCAGCGCGAGGTGTCCGATTTTGTCGGCGCGCTCGATGAATTTTCGCGTCTTGTGGCCTATTGCCCGCATTATGCGGAAGGGTTCAATCAGCGCGCCTTTATTCATTTTCTGCGTAAAGACTATGCAAATGCGCTGAGTGATCTGGATCAGGCTTTGGCCTTGTCACCGTTTCATGTTGGAGCGCGCTCGGGGCGGGCGTTGAGCTTGATGAGCCTTGGACGGATCCGCGAGGCGCGCGAAGATCTGTTGTTGGCACTGGAGAATAACCCATGGCTTTCAGAGCGTTTCTTGATGTCGCAAGGCGGGCCATTGGCCTTGCCGGGAAAAGACATCTGACCCGTTTACACCGCCCGTTGTTGCATTATTGTGCCCGTTATATCGCCGTGATGCACCGCGCGAAATCAGGTGTTTGAAACGTCGCTTGTTTCGTTTCGGGGCTGCAGTGTGGGGCAGTGACCTCGCGATCTGGATGGGTCTGCGAGGTTAACGACAAGGAGTAAATTGCACAGACTAAATAGTGCGTCATATAAAATTGGGGACCTAAAACATTTTGCATTTAATCTGCGGCATATCCGGCAGCTTTGAGGAGGTTTCCAGCATTCGCTTGGATCAAACAGATCACAAATGTCGCCGAGGGCCTGGAAGAGTGCATCGAACGTTTTTAGCCCGATCGGTCTCAGATGGGCTTTGAGAAAGCCATCTCGATCATTGGCCGTCAGGGTATTGTGCAGCAATGTCCCGAGAGGTGGGGTTGAGGTCGCGGGAGTAGGGCGGCAAGAACAGGAACCAGCACGCGCTTTCTTAACGCCTGCGCTGCGCGGGGGCTTTTGTGGGTGGAAAGATTGCCCCTTGCCCGGCAGTTGATTGCAAAGCAATTAAGGAGAGGAGAGAATGGCTACCGTTCCGGGTTCCAACGCAGGTGTCGAAGGCGCGCCCGTCCAGTGCACCCGTGATCACCCACGGCGCGATCAGCGCAGCCCGGCGATGAAAGTCTGCGTACCCCGTTTTCCAAAGGGCGCGGTGCCAAGGAGGCGCTCGCCTATAGGTGCCCGTCCGCACAGCCGCGTGACATTGGTTTTTACGGCTGTCTCATCCACTGGCCGTCAGGGTATTGCGCAGCAATGTCCCCAGAAGCAATAAAGACCAGTCTGTGTGGCTCCTGGCGCATGCGCGGCTGGCGGTGGTTGATCCACCCCCGCCTTGCCCTGCGCAGGGCAGGCCGATTACGTTCCCGTGCGATAAGTCCTTTTTTCATATAAGAACCCGGCGCGTACCAAGGCGCGGTGAATTGATGAGAGGTGAACAGATACGCCAGACGTGTCTTCCAGCGCGCCGGATAGTTCATGCAATGTTATGTCTGGTTCGGCACGGATAACCCCGATTAAGAAATCCTTATACGGTGCCAGCTGGCCAAATCGGCCCACCGGCCTGCCCTGTGGTCTGGGCGTGACGTCGCGCCGCTCTCGTTTGTCCGCAGCATAACGCACCGCCGTTGCCGCACTGACACCAAAAATGCGCCCTGCTGCACGACAAGAGTTCCCAGCAGCAACATACCCGCAAATCCGGTGCCGAAGATCTAAAGAAAGAGGTTTGCCCATCATCCACCTCCACACTGAAAATGAAGCAGACAAAGACTCCTTTAGGAAACACAAATCAATTCAGATTAAACGCAAACCGCTTTAAGGCTTATTTGGGCTGGCATGTTCGGCGCGATATCCTTATGGCAAGCCTTATCAACAATGCGGACGTGGTGGAATCGGTAGACACAAGAGACTTAAACCATTTTTTTGAGTGCCTCGGGGGAAACCCTGGGAGTAGAACTGCTCAAATTCGGGGAAAGCTAACGGCCTGAACCAGGGTCCATGCCAATCCCGAGCCAAGCCGACCAAAGGGTCATCCAGGTCGGAAGGTGTAGAGACTAGACGGGCAGCACCTAAGACCGGGGGACCGGTGACGGTGAAGGGATAGTCCAGACCACAAACGGCGTATTGCGCCGGCGGCGAAAGTCGTAGCGGGTAAGAAAATCTCTCGATCGTATGATCGTGCGGGTTCGAGTCCCGCCGTCCGCACCAAAACAGACCTTAGGGTCTGAAACTGCCCTTAACGCTATGAACGGAAACGATATTTCCGGGGTTCTAGCTCCATCATTTCGGCAGTATTTGATACGGGTTTTAAGGGCCAGTTTTAGCACCAAACGACGCAGGTTGACCTGTGCGCTACCGGGCGTTTCCCAGATTTTCCAAGGGCTTGCGAGAAACATGATCGCTGGTTCTAGTTTTTCCTCAAAACTCCCCTTCGGCTCGGCTTGTTTTTGCATTTGTTCGGCCAAAATCGCCTTGCCACGCTCCAGCGCGACGATCTCGCCTTCATAGACGGGTACAATCGCGTCGCTTTGCGCGTTCACGATACGACCCAGCAGCGCGTCGATGCGTTTATCAATGCGGGACAGCTCTTTCTTAGTGGTAAACGCCGATGTACCCGCGCTTGAGCAATGACCAGAAGCTTTCAATTCCGTTGGTGTGCACCATGTCGCGGACATACTCGCCAGCAGAGTGACGAACCGTCTTGTGGGTGTAGCCCTTGACCTCAAGGCTTTGTAGGCGCGGACTCGTCTGTAACGACTTCGCCACCCTCTGGTGCGTTTTCCTGCGCGAAACCAACCAGTGTGGCCGCATTGGTGCGCTTAACAGGCTTGGCGACAACTTCGCCGCTTTCGTCCCGCATGCCAACGACAGCGATCTTGCCAACCGCGCCACGGCCCGCTTTCAGCTTCTTATCGGCGTGTTTGTTCTTCTCTTTTCCGCCCACATAGGTTTCATCCACCTGAACTTGGCCGTCCATCTTGTTACTATTGCCGCCCATCCAAGTTTCGCGGATGCGCTGCGCAAGGAACCATACTGTTTTCTGAGTGACACCCAATTCGCGAGCCATCTGAGTGCTGGAGATGCCCTTACGGGCGCTGGTGAGCATGTAGATGGCAAGCAGCCATTTGAGCAAAGGAAGGCGACTCTCTGCAAGGACTGTGCCAGTGCGGACGCTGAAATGCTTGCGGCAATCTTTGCAGCGATAGGCCATTGGCTTGTGATCTTTACACTCAGTCACGGCAACCGAGCCGCAGTGACCACATACGGGTTCATCATTCCAATGACGCGCTTCAAAGAATTGACGCGCCGCTTCCTCAGTAGGAAATTTCTGAAAGAACTCAAATGTGCTAAGTGTATCGGTCATCACGCTAAATCCCTTTTCTGAAATTAAGCTAGCCAAAACGGATATGGCGTTAAGCCAAAATTGGCCAGTTAGGTATATAGATCCCTAAATTTTGGCTCTACCGCGTCGTCGCGCAGATACTTTTTGATGGTGTTGCGAGACAGCCCAGTGCGCCGCGCAATCTCTCGTATCGGCATTTTGTCACGCAATGCCCCCCTCTCGTGCATGTAAACATGCACTGCCGGGCAATGAGCGTCCTATGACACTCAAAAATCCCATGTCGATCACTCCAAATCCCACTGAACAAAAACGTCAGGGCTATGTGTTCACATGGCGCAGTTCTCAGTGACAATTTATGGGGCTACCGGTTCAGTTCTCAGTGACATTCAACAACGGTTTGCCCATCATCCACCTCCACACTGGAAATGAATCGGACAAAGACTCCTTTGGGAAACCCAAATCAACTCAGATTAAACGTAGACCACTTTAGCCCTATTTTGATTGAAAAGAACGGGGAATTTGCTGATGGGCACGCCACCTTATGTGATGCGCGTTAAGCTGACAGAAAGAAGTACTTTGTAAAACCTTTGCATGTGCGTGTTGGCAAGTTCCAGTGCGATTGCCTCTTAATTTCCAAAGGACACAATGATGTCGCTCTTGAAGCCTTCAAAATTGCAGAGTTCCCCACTAAATAGCCTGTTTGTCAAATGTACCTTCATGATTTTGATCTGCATCGTTTCCGTGGTGTCCGCGGTTGCCTATTCTGCGCAGCAGACGAAAATCAAGATGACCTCCGACGCGTTGAGCGCGCGCGCCGTTGAAGTCACCGGTCTTCTGGCGATGCAGCTGGGCGGCGCTATCAAATTTGGCAATGCGGATGCGATATCGGGTCTTGTCGGTGGTGTTGTAAAGGCTGCGGAGCCGGACACATCCGGGGCACTTGTCATGAATGTCAATGGAGACATTCTTTACGGTGAAGAGCGCGAAGTAATTGATATGGATGCGGCACAGGCCTTGGCAAAGCGTGCGTTGGAAAGTGGTGAGGCGGTTGTGTCCGAGAATGGTTTTTCTAGTGCACAACCTGTGTTTTTTGGAGACGATAAAGCAATCGTGGGCGTTATCGTTACGAGTTGGAATCAAGAAAGAAAATTGGCACGGTTGCAGGAAATGCAGATGCAATCCTTGGCGGTCGGATTTGCCGTCATGGCTGCCGCAATCATATTTTCCAGCATAATACTGCGTAGTCAGATGTCACAGCCGTTGGTCCGGCTGACAACGTCCATGGGCGCTGTCGCGAAGGAAGATTACGATGCCGCTGTACCCTATACGAATCGCGGTGATGAAGTTGGCCAAATGGCGCGACGTCTGGACATGTTTCGGAGCGCGCTTTCGCTCGCGAAAGAAACAAAACGGGAAAGCGCCTATAAGAGCGCGGCATTCGTTGGCTCGACAGCCCCCATGATGGTTCTTGATGAAGCGATGTCAGTGATTTACGTCAACCCCGCATGCAGTGATCTTCTCGAAGAAATCATGAGCGATCTCAAGACGGTTTGGCCGGGTTTGTCAGAAGACCAGGTATTGAACACCGATTTTTCGAAATTTGGGGCAATGTGTCATAATATCGAAGAGATTCAAAGTAAGGGTATTTCTGCAATGCCCGTTTCTCATAGCGTAAAGATCGGTGAATTTCTCATTGAGATCAATATTAATGCAGCTTTGAATGATGACGGTCAAATGATTGGTGCCGTGGTGGAGTGGGCAGACCATACCGAAGCTGCACGCAACGCGGCCGTTTTGAAGTCGATTGACGATGGGCAGTTGCGGATCGAATTTGACCCCAAGGGCCGAACAATCGCCACAAATGGCAATTTGCGCAATATTTTGGAAATTGAAGGAAACGCCAGTTCGGCTAAGCCTCTTTCTCACCTTTTTGAAGGGATGGCAGATAAATCGAGTACCGGAGAAAAGCTGTGCTCACAGATCCTCAACGGAGAATCCGTATTCGGTCGGTTTCAGGTTGCGGGCTGCGATGGATCGGCACCGATGATCTGGGAAGGGAATTTTGCAGCTGTCAGGGCACCAGATGGAAGTTTGGACCGCACTATTTTTCTTGGGACGGATGTCACGGAGGTTGCGAGAAAGGCAATACTGGCCGAGCATGAGCGCGCACGGACCGCACGACAGCAGGAAGAAGTGGTCGAAGCTCTTGGAGTTGGGCTGAAGGGCCTGTCTGAGGGCGATTTGACCGTCGAGATTGCCAGGGATTTCCCTGGTGAATACGAAAAACTGCGCGCTGATTTCAACATGGCGGTGCGTGCCCTCAAAGAAACCGTCGGAGCCGTCGTACACAATGCGGAAACGATCCGAAATGAAACGGGTGAAATAAATTCGGCTGCGGATGATCTTTCGCGGCGCACTGAAAAGCAGGCGGCAACGTTGGAAGAAACAGCTGCTGCCATGGATCAATTGACGAGCTCCGTTCGCTCTGCCGCAGAGGGTGCAGATGAGGCATCCAATATGTCGGCAGAGGCTCAGGCGAACGCAGAAAAAGGTGGAGAAGTCGCGCGCCAAACGGTGCGCGCCATGGATGAGATTAAAAACTCTTCTCAGGAAATTTCCAAAATTACATCTGTAATTGATGATATTGCCTTTCAAACCAATCTATTGGCGTTAAACGCCGGTGTAGAAGCTGCGCGTGCGGGCGAAGCGGGTCGTGGTTTTGCTGTGGTAGCGACAGAAGTGCGCGCCCTTGCGCAGCGGTCCTCGGAAGCCGCGCGCGAAATCAACGCGCTCATTTCCAGTTCTGGAGATCACGTCAACCAAGGCGTTGATCTTGTGGATAAAACCGGTGTCGCTTTGGCATCAATCGTCACATCCGTTGCAGAGATTTCAAAACGAATTTCAACCATTGCGACCTCGGCGAGGGAGCAATCCGCTGGCCTCAACGAAATTAACACTGCTGTAAACGAATTGGACCATGTTACTCAGCAAAATGCGGCGATGTTTGAGGAGACGACGGCTGCCAGCCATTCTCTGACCGCGGAAGCAGATGCGCTTTCATCTGCGGTTGCGCGATTCAAATTGGATATGCCAGCCATCAAATCGACCCGTTCACCGGCTGCGCCGCAATTGTCAAACGAAGAAACGAAGGCTTCTGCCATTCCAGCCGTCGAAGGTAATACGGCACGCGATATGTCACGAGATGTAGACACGCAAAGCGGTTGGGAAGAGTTCTAACCGCTGGCCAAATGCGCAATCACGATACGTAACTTTGATCTCAAGTTTGCTGCAATTCCACAAGCCGATACTTCAGTCAGAGCGCTCGCCAGAGAAACGATTTTGCCAAATCTGACGTTCCTCATCTGTCACTTTCGCAAAAAGGACGTCGGGAACTGAAAATGAGTGCCCTGGTTCCAATTGAGACATAAAGGCTGTCACATCATCGGGCCAATGGGTGCCTTCAATGTTCAGGCACCTCAGAATGGACGCACTGGCGTCAGGTAAAAATGGTGCTGACAAAACTGCGTAGAGATGCGCAAAATTCAATCCAAGCCTGGTCTGCATTGCGGCCATTTCGGGATCTTCCTTAATCGTAGTCCATGGGGCAACGCTTTGAAGATACTCATTTCCACAGACCCAGATAGCCCGCAACTCCTGTGCGGATTTCCGCACTTCCATAGCCTCCATCAGGGCTTCATATTTTGCGCAGCGTTGTGAAATCTCTTCAATCAGCGCGTTTTCGCGAACCCCGTAGGCGACACCAGCCGGAACGGCCTCACCGAATTTTGCACGGCAGAACTTCGTAATGCGACTGATGAAATTCCCCAGCACATCCGCCAAATCCTTGTTCACGGAGCTTTGGAAATTCTCCCAGGTAAATTCCGCATCGCTGTTTTCGGGCGCATGGCTCAGCAGCCACCAGCGCCAGTAATCAGCCGGGAGCAATTCCAAGGCCTGGTCCATAAAAATCCCACGCCCCTGCGAGGTCGAAAACTGGCCGCCATCGTAGTTGAGGTAGTTGAAGGATTTCAAATGGTCCACAAGCTTCCAGGGTTCGCCGGACCCAATGAGGGTTGTTGGAAAGCTGAGGGTGTGAAACGGCACATTGTCCTTCCCCATGAATTGGGTATAGCGCACATCCTGCGCGCCCTTATCGATGCGCCACCATCGTTGCCAATCGGCGTCCGACAATCCATTGGTCTCGGCCCATTCACCGGCACAGGCGATATATTCGATCGGGGCATCGAACCAGACATAGAAAACCTTGCCTTCCATTCCGGGCCAATCCTGATCGCCGCGGCGCACCGGAATCCCCCAATCCAGATCCCGCGTAATACCGCGGTCGCGCAGGCCTTCGCCGTCGTGCAGCCATTTTTTTGCGATGGATGTGGTCAGCACAGGCCAATCGGTTTTTGTATCGATCCATTTATCAAGTTCGTCCTTCATCAAGGACTGGCGCAAGTAGAGGTGTTTGGTCTCACGCACTTCCAGATCGGTCGATCCGGAAATGGCCGAGCGCGGATCAATCAGGTCCGTGGGGTCCAATTGCTTTGTGCAATTCTCACATTGATCCCCGCGCGCCTTGTCATATCCGCAATTTGGGCAAGTGCCTTCGATATAGCGATCCGGCAGATATCGCGCGTCCTGGTTGGAATAAACCTGTTTCTCGCTGATTTCTTCGATCAATCCGGCATCGGCGAGCCGCCCTGCAAAATGTTGTGTGAGCGCATGGTTTTGCGCGCTGGACGAGCGACCAAAATGATCAAAGGACAGACGAAACCCGCGGGCGATCTCAGCCTGCACCGCATGCATTTCCGCGCAATATTCGGCCACCGGTTTACCCGCTTTGGCGGCGGCCAATTCGGCGGGGGTGCCATGTTCGTCCGTGGCGCAGAGAAACAGAACCTCATGACCGCGCGCGCGCATGTAGCGGGCAAATAAATCGGCGGGCAATTGGCTCCCGACCAGGTTGCCGAGGTGTTTGATCCCATTTATGTAGGGGATCGCGGATGTGATCAGGTGGCGTGCCATGGCAGGGCCTCTCGTATTTCTACAACTTGCGCTTCCCTCTAGCCCAGCTTGGGCGCAAGAGCCACGGTGAAATCTGCCTTGCGCCAGGATAGCGGCTTATGTGTCGGATTTGGTTTTGCTGCGCCGGATCAACCGACCGATGATAAATGAGGTGCGCGGCGCATAGGTATAGCGTGTGCGTTGTGCAGGCGAGGGTCGAGCGCGCATCCGCGTCAGCCCGAACAGAACCAGCAGGATATGGCCGACGCCCAGCATTACGAACAAGGCCGGTGGGCCGTAGTTTTCGATCAGCAGGGATGCGAAATAGGGTGCCGCGATGGCCCCCAATGCAAAATAGAACATGAGTGCTGCGGAGAGCTCCACGCGTTCATCGTCGCTGGCGAAATCATGTGCGTGTGCTGCGGCGACGGAGTAAATCGGGAAAGTGGTCAGGCCAAAGAGGCCCGCCGTCAACATGATCCCGATCGTGCCGGTTTGGGCGGCGAAAATGGTGATCGCCGAACTGGCGATGGCGGCAATGGACAGCCAGATCAATACCTTGCGGCGGTCATATTTATCCGCGAGCCATCCCACGGGAATCTGCGCCAGCGCGCCGCCAAAAACGAATGCGGTCAGAAAATAAGCAATCTGATCATTGCTCAGCCCCACTTCGGCACCGTAAACCGGCCCGACCATCCGAAAGGAGGCGCTGGACAGGGCGGCGACCAGGACCGCGGCCGCGGCCAGGGGGGAGCGCGCATGCGCGAGGCTTGGACGCAGGCGCGGGGAGGCGGGCGTGTGAGGTTGGCGCACCGTGGTGAGCGTCAGCGGCAACAGCGCCGCGCAGCACAGGATCGCCAACAGGTTGTAGGACACATAAGAGGCGGGTTCCAGAAAGCCGATGAGCATTTGGGCCGCCATAGAGCCGGTCATATCAACCACGCGGTACACGCCCATGGTGCGACCGCGTGTTTCATTGGTCACCTTCGCCTGGAGCCAGGCTTCGATCACCGTGTAACAGCCCGCAACGCAGACACCGGAGGCAATGCGCATCAAGGCCCAGGCATAGGCATCTATGATCAGCATATGGCTCATCAGACCGATGGCCCCGGCAGCAGCAAGGGCGGCAAAGGCGCGGGAGTGACCGACGCTGCCCATCAGGCGGGGAGCCCACCAGCACCCGATGAAAAAGCCAAGAAAATGCGCCGACCCCAGCAGGCCAATTTCCTGTTTGCTGAACCCCAGCGTCAGCCCCGACAACGCATCCAGCGGGCCGACACCACCCGAGGAGAGTTGCAGCAAAATGACGGACAGGAAAAGAGCAGCAAAAGAAATCAGAAGACGCATGATGGCGTCAGGTTTATCCAATCCTGCTGTCGAACCTATGCGTAATTCGACACAAGGCGTCGTTTTTAGCCGCGTCTGCGGATTTCTGCGAAAATATCCAGATCAACCTGATCCTCGACGAGGTTTGGGTATCCGGTGGCACCGAATCGAATGCGGCTCAACGCCCCGGTGAGGTTTATGTTCAGCACCGAAAGGTCATCCGCGGCGGTCCCGGCCGGGCGGGTGAGTTGCGCATTCAGCACCAGGGGGAGCGTGGTGCCACGCAGCGTCAGCTTCCCTTCAATGCGCGCGCCCTCCGAGATGCGCCCCGCGCTGCCCAGCAGGATTTTCGTCGATTGAAACCGCACGATAGGATGATTTTGCGCGTCCAGCACCGAGGGGCTGAGCAGGGCTTGTGTCACGAACAGCACACCGGCTTTGGCGCGCCGGATGTCCGTTGTAACATCCGCACTGGAGGCGGAAAGGTTGGCGATGTCCACACGGATGTCGGCGGTTCGCACCGGCACGGTGCCGGTTTGAGGGCTGCCGCTCACCTTGAAGTTGAAGGCGATGCGCGACTTTTCCGCCACCAGATCATAGGGCGTTGCGCCGGCTTGAGCCTGGCCCGTCAGACTTGTGAGACCTGCGATGACAAACAGGCGTCGGGTCATCAGAAATGACATTGCGATATGCGTCCCTTATTCTGATCCTAGATAATCCTTAATGGTCGATTTCCAAATAAATCATCTGGATTTGATCTCGGCAGGCGGTCTTGATTGTGGCCGTCGTTTTGCTTGGCTCAGCCTGCGCAGGCGGTTAAAATGCAAGAATTGCGATCCGTTTGCAGGGGGCGCGAAGCGGCAAATGCGGTTTGTCCTGTCGCCGGGCATCGGACGTAAGTGTCAAACTTTGCTCCAAATATTGTTAGTTTTGCGTCCAAAGGCATTTGGCAATTAGGTCGCGAATGGCTGTTCCGGCCTGTGACGGATTCAGCAAGGCCGCGAGAGATGATAGCGCGAAAGCGGACCCTGAAAGCGGGTTGACCGACCGGAAGCGATTTGGATGCAGACATATGAAATCTGTATCAAGTTCTTTTCTGTTCTATATCCCCGGTTTGCTCTTTCTATACCTTTTTGAGTGTAAAGCAGCTTGCAGCGACATGGCGTCAAGGTACTGTGCGCGTGCAAAAGCGAGAAAGGCCTACCATGAAGATGAACAAGCTCGGACGGACCAGCATCGAGGTATCGCAATTCTGTCTGGGTTCGATGACGTGGGGGACGCAAAATACCGCGGATGAGGCACATGCTCAAATTGATCGCGCAGTGGACGCTGGTATCAATTTCATCGACACCGCAGAGATGTATCCGGTCAATCCGATCAGCGAGGAAACAATCGGGCGCACCGAGCGAATCATAGGTCTGTGGTTTGAGCGCGACATGCGCAGAGATGAGGTGATCCTCGCCACAAAACACTCCGGTGAAGGGTTGTCTATCGTGCGGGACGGCGCGCCGATCTCATCAAAGACCATTGCGGATACGGTGGAAGGGTCCCTGCGCCGGTTGCGAACGGATTACATTGATCTCTATCAGTTTCACTGGCCCAATCGGGGCAGTTACATGTTTCGCAAGAACTGGGATTTTGACCCTTCCGGGCAATTGATGCTGGACACGCAGGAGCATATGGAGGAGGCGCTTGATGCGCTTCAAAAAGAGGTGAAGCGCGGGACAATCCGCGCCTTTGGATTAAGCAATGAAAGTGCATGGGGCACCACCAAATGGCTGGAAACGGCCGAACGTATGGGCGGGCCTCGGGTCGCGTCGGTGCAGAACGAATATTCCTTGCTGTGCAGGTTGTATGATACGGATATGGCGGAGATGAGCCTTCAGGAAGAGGTGCAGCTTTTGGCGTTCTCACCCCTTGCAGCTGGTTTGTTAACGGGCAAATACCAGGGCGGCAAAGTGCCTGCCAAATCGCGCATGTCGCTGAGTGCGGACCTCGGCGGGCGCAGGACCCCGCGCGCTTTTGAGGCCGTGGCCGCATATCTGGATATTGCCAAACGCCACGGGCTCGACCCGACACAGATGGCGCTGGCATGGTGCAAGACCCGTCCTTTCATGGGTTCCATCATCTTTGGCGCAACGACGATGGCGCAATTGGAAACCTGCCTCGGGGCGGTTGATCTCGATTTGAGCGCAGACGTCATGGCCGAGATCGGTGCGGCGCATCGCCAGCACCCGATGCCGTATTGAGAGGCCCCTTGCTTGATCTGCGCCCGCGTGCCGAAGTGCCAAAACGCTGCCGATAGGCGCGTGCGAAACTCGACTGTGAACCGAACCCGGTGATCAAAGCGATGTCCTGCAAGGGCAACGCCGTCTGTGTCACAAGCCGGTCCGCCTCCACCAGGCGCAGCCCGAGATAGTATGATTGAGGTGTGACACGCAATCTGGCCTTGAACTGGAGTTGCAGCGCCCGCAGACTAAGCCCGAGACGACGGGCAATCATTGCGATCGGCACCGGATGTTCGAGGTTGGCCTGCATGATGTCCTGTGCCCGTGCCGTGAGCCCTGAATGGTCGCTCCCAAGGGGGCGTCGTCCCTGTGGCCTTGTGGGCAACTGGGCCGCATCATAGATGAAGCTCGCCGCGACACTCTCCGATAGATGCGTGCCGAAAAAACCGGCGATCAAGTGAAGCATCATCTCAAGCGCGGGTGCTGCACCGCCACTTGTGAGGCGGCTGCCATCGTCGACAAAACGCGCATCAACGGTGTCAACATTATGAAACTGTTGGCGAAAAGCGTCGAGGTCTTCCCAATGCGTGGTGGCGCGGTGACCGTCCAGCAAACCTGCACGTGCCATAATCCATGGGCCGCCGTCGATCCCGGCCACGTGGCGCGCCTGCGCGGACAGGCGGCGCAGGCTGGCGTGCAACCTGGGCGTGGCTTGCCGCGCCAGATCAAATCCGGCGACGATGATGAGCAAATCGCAAGTGGTGACCAGGTGCAGCGGGGCGGCTGGTACGCACAACCCGCTGGTCAAAGTCACATCTGTTTCGCCGGGCGTTGCAAAGCACCACTGGAAAACCGGTCTTTGGGCATGTCGATTGGCCGCGCGCATCGGATCGACGGTGGCGGCAAAGGAGAGCGTATTCGTTTCTTCGAGGACCAGAACGACTGCCTGAATGATTTCTACGTTTTTCATCAAGTGAGCTTCGTATTTTGAAAAGTCATGGCGCGTGTTTTGGGGCATCTTTGCGTTAACCACAAGGGAGATAGGATATGCCGCTGACCATGAGCCAAGAGGTTTTTATCACCTGCGCTGTGACAGGTTCCGGCGGCACGCAGGACCGCAGCCCGCATGTGCCGCGCTCGCCTAAGCAGATTGCCGAAAGTGCGATTGCAGCGGCCAAGGCGGGGGCGGCCATCGTGCATTGCCATGTGCGCGATCCCGACACCGGCGCGCCGAGCCGCAAGCTGGCGTATTACCGCGAAGTGACGGATCGTATTCGCGCGGCGGATGTGGATGTGGTGCTGAACCTGACGGCGGGCATGGGCGGGGACATGATTTTTGGCGATACCGAAAACCCGCTCCCCCTGAAACACGAGGGAACCGATATGATCGGTGCCACGGCGCGGGTTGCGCATGTGGCGCAGTGTCTGCCGGAAATTTGCACGCTGGATTGTGGCACGATGAACTTTGCCGAAGCCGATTATGTCATGACGAATACGCCCGGTATGTTGCGCGCCATGGGGCGCATGATGACGGACCTTGGCGTGAAACCGGAGATCGAGGCCTTTGACACCGGGCATCTGTGGTATGCCAAGCAACTGGTGGAGGAGGGCGTTCTGAAGGCCCCGGCGCTGGTGCAATTGTGTATGGGGGTGCCTTGGGGCGCGCCCAATGATCTCAATACTTTTATGGCGATGGTGAACAACGTGCCGCCAGACTGGAATTTTTCGGCGTTTTCATTGGGGCGTAATCAGATGGCCTATGTCGCGGCGGCGGTTCTGGCGGGGGGGCATGTGCGCGTCGGACTGGAAGATAACCTATGGCTGGACAAGGGCGTTCTGGCCGAAAACTGGCAACTTGTGGAACGCGCGGGGACGATCATCGAAAACATGGGCGCGCGCGTTATGAACGCTGGCGAGGTGCGCGCGAAACTGGGATTGCTCAAACGAGCACGCCCCGCGTGAGCTCTGCGAAGCTGCCTTTTGCACGGCTTAGCGCGGTCGTGGCCCTTGCCATGATCGGTGCCTGTATGCCGTTTGGGGAAGCCAGGGACGGGATTTATCGCGACGTGAGCGTGCCAATCGGGGCCACGACGCGCTTTGACACAGCGCAGTTCGCCGGGGAGTGGTTCATTGTCGCCCGGTTCGGCGAGACGCCAGAGGGCCGGGTGGTTTTCACACAAAGCCCCGCAAGAAATGCGCTGTCGCTCGCGAGTGACGTGATCCCCGAGCGGGCAGGAACATATGAAATTACCCGCGCGGGTGTGTTGGAAAGCCCGCGCGCGCCCGGCGATACGCTGATTGTCATGTGGGTTGATGAAGGGTTCCGGACTGCGGCAATCGGCACCGGGGAGGGTGATTTTGGTGTCATCCTGAACAGACAGGGTGCCGCGCCGGCTGACCGTTTGGAGGCCGCGGTGGAGGTCTTGGATTTTTACGGCTGGGACACCAGCCAATTGAAAGGAGCACAGCCATGACGCAGACGGCTGCAATAATCGGCGGTGGTGTGATCGGGGGCGGATGGGCCGCGCGGTTCCTGCTCAATGGTTGGGATGTGCGGGTTTTTGACCCTGACCCGGAGGCCGCGCGCAAGATCGGCGATGTTTTGGCGAATGCGCGCCGGTCCTTGCCGGGTCTGCTGGATGTGGCGCTGCCGCCTGAGGGGCAATTGAGTTTTCATGACACCATCGCTGAGGCGGTGACGGGGGCGATCTGGATACAGGAGAGCGTGCCCGAAAGGTTGCAGATCAAGCACGACAGTTTCGCCGCGATCCAGCGGGCTTGTGATCCGCGTGCCGTTATTGGATCCTCCACATCGGGCTTCAAGCCGTCGCAGCTCCAGCAGAACGCGCAAGATCGCGGGCAAATCCTGGTCTGTCATCCTTTCAACCCGGTTTATCTGTTACCCTTGGTCGAGGTCGTGAGCACGGCGCAGAACCCATCAGAGCTTATCGAGACTGCCAAGGGTATTTTATCGCGCGTTGGGATGCATCCGTTGCACCTGAAAAAGGAGATCGACGCGCATGTCGCGGATCGTTTCCTGGAGGCCGTGTGGCGCGAGGCACTCTGGTTGGTCAAGGACGGGATCGCAACAACTGAGGAGATCGATGACGCGATCCGTTATGGGTTCGGTATCCGCTGGGCGCAGATGGGGCTGTTTGAAACCTACCGCGTTGCGGGGGGCGAGGCGGGCATGAAGCATTTCATGGCGCAATTCGGTCCGGCGCTGCAATGGCCCTGGACCAAATTGATGGATGTGCCCGAGTTCACGGAGGAATTGGTCGATCTGATCGCAGGGCAGTCGGATGCGCAATCAGGACATCACACGATCCGCGAATTGGAACGTATCCGCGACAATAACCTCGTAGCGATGATGCGCGCGCTCAAGACGCAGGATTGGGGCGCGGGCGCGCTGCTGGGCGCGCAGGAAAAGGCGATCCGTCAGGGCTCGGAACTGGGGCAAACGGCTGGCGACATCCGCGACCCTGCCGCACCTGTTTTGACGGTGCACCGCGCCGTGCCGCTGGATTGGACCGATTACAATGGGCATATGAATGAGGCGAAATACCTTCAGGCCTTTGGGGACGCGACGGACCGTTTCATGGAACTGATCGGATGCGATGCGGCCTATATCGCCTCGGGCGGCAGTTATTTCACCGCCGAGACGCATATCCGTCACATCGATGAGGTGAACGCCGGTGCTCTCATCGAGATCCGCACACGCGTGCTGGGCGGGGGGGGCAAAAAGATGCACCTGTGGCATGAGATGTATGAGGGCGCGCGATTGCTGGCCACGGGCGAACATTTCCTGCTGCACGTCAGCCTTGAGACTCGCCGCGCGTGCGACGCCAGCCCGGCCCTTGACGCGGCCCTGCGCCGGTTTGCGGACGCCCAAGCCGATCTGTCCCCCCCGGACGGTGCGGGTCGCAGTATTGGTGCGCCGCGATGAAAACCGTTCTGATCACGGCGGGCGGGGCGGGGATTGGGCGCGCCATGGGGGAGGCCTTTGCCGCCCAAGGGTATCAGGTCTGGGTCACGGATGTGGATGAAGACGCCCTTGCGGAATGCCCCGATGGCTGGCACCGGCACGCTTGTGATGTCACTGATGAGAAAGCGTTGCACACCGTGATTTCGGGCATGCCAGGGTTGGACGTCTTATGCGCCAATGCCGGGACCGCGGGACCAACCGCGCGGATCGAAGACATCACCCTTGAGGAGTGGCGCAGCTGTGTGTCGGTCAATCTGGAGGGCGCATTTCTGGCCGCCAAACACGCCACGCCAAAGATGAAAACGGCCGGGCAGGGCGCGATCATTGTGACCTCCTCGACGGCGGGTCTTTATGGCTATCCCAACCGCGCGCCCTACAGTTCGGCCAAATGGGCGGTGATCGGGTTGATGAAGACCCTCGCCATGGAGCTTGGACCTTTTGGTATCCGTGCCAATGCGATCTGTCCCGGTGCCGTCGAAGGGGCGCGCATGGAAACCGTCCTGGCGCGCGAGGCCGAGGCCAAGGGCATGACGCGGGACGCGGTTTATCACGGCTACGCGCGCGGCACCTCGATGCAACGTTTTGTGGAGGTCACAGACATCGCGAATATGGCGGTGTTTCTGGGCTCGGATGCGGCCCGATTGGTGTCGGGTCAGGTCATTGCCGTGGATGGGCATACGGAAAACCCCGATCCGAAACTCTGATCTTTGCCTCTGGCGATGATCCGGGATTTGCGCCATGAGGGAGCATGAATTTTCCGATGCCCGACCTTTGGCTGCTTGTCACCTTTGCGGCGGCGATCTTCCAAACCCTGCGTTTCATGCTTCAAAAGATGCTGGCGACGGCCACGCTGTCTCCCACCGGGGCGACTTTCGCGCGGTTTTTGTACTCGGCACCGCTGGTCGCGCTGATCGTCGCGATCTATCTGCTGCGCACCGACCAGACCCTGCCGCCCCTGACGGCGCAATTCTGGGGCTACGCGCTCAGTGGCGGGCTGGCGCAGATCATCGCCACCATCTGCGTCGTGACCCTGTTTAAATCGCGCAATTTCATTGTTGGCGTGACCCTGATGAAGACCGAAGTGATCCTGTCGGTGGTCATTGGTCTGATGCTGCTGGGCGAAGGGGTGAGCTGGCCCGCTTTCGGCGCAATTGCGCTCGGCTTGGGGGGTGTTCTCTTGCTGTCCACGCCCCCGGATGTGGTCGGCTGGCGCTGGCAGGACATGTGGAACCGGGGCGTTGGTTTGGGTCTGGCATCCGGGACGCTATTTGCGGTTTCCGCAGTGTCTTATCGCGGTGCATCGCTGGAAATCCTGCATGATGATCCTCTGTTGCGGGCAGGGGTCACATTGTCCGTGGTTACAGGCGCGCAAATGATTGCCATGGCCGCCTGGCTTCTGTGGCGCGATGCCCCACAGATCCGCGCTGTCTGGGCCGCGCGGCGCGTTGCGGGATGGATTGGCCTGTTGTCGATGGCCGGATCCTACGGCTGGTTTCTTGCTTTTACGCTGCAAACCGCGGCCTACGTCAAGGCCGTCGGGCAGGTGGAACTTGTCTTCAGCCTGCTTGCATCCGTGCTGTTTTTTCGCGAAAAACCCAGCCTGCGCGAGCTTGCCGGTGTTTCGGTTTTATGTCTTTCGATCCTGACCTTGGTTCTGCTGATCTAAGCGATTTGGCTTGATCTGAGCGCCAATATCCAAAGCCATGCATCGGTCATACGGGAATGGGTTTTCCATATAGACGCAGAAACAGGCTCTCTTCATCGTTATTCTTGAAGAACGGGACGCTGTCGGGCGCATTCTTTTGCTTAAGCCGTCCTTCGATCTCGGCGAGAACCACTTCCGTAATGAAGGGCATGTCAAAGCTGCGCGCGTCCTTTAAAGCCACCCATTGCAGGTGGGATAGCTCATCACTTGCCGCCGAAAAATCATCCAGCGGTGTGCAGATGTGCTCCGCCTCGACGAGGAAAAACCGCGCATCAAACCGCCGCGGTCGTCCCGGCGGCGTTATGGCGCGAAAAACGAATTGCAACTCCGACGCGGCAGGCAGATGCCCGGTCCGCGCAAAACCCTCCCAATCCGAGGGGATTGCAGATGTCCACTGTCCGGCTTTACCCAGCACGAGCCCTGTTTCTTCCCATAACTCGCGGATTGCTGCCACAGGGAGAGCGTGAGAGAGGTCCAGGCGCGCATCCTCCGCCAGGCGACGCGCACAGGGCTGCGTCAAAGGGTGCGCCAACGGGATATTGGCATCACTGTGGTCAACCGCGCCGCCGGGAAAGACGAATTTATTTGGCATGAAAGCGGCCTTCGCCCCGCGTTGCCCCATCAAAATATGCGGATCACGGTCACGATCACGCAAGATAATAACGCTCGCAGCATCGCGAATGGCGGTTTTATCGACCGTATCATTTTTGGTCATTTTTTACCCCTTTGTGATCCAGATCAAGGGGTTGGGGCGTCATGTTCCCCAAATCCACCCATGCCGCGCGCCCATTGATATCCGACGATGGCCCCTTTGAGCCGCGGCAACAGATAAAGCGACAGGCCAACGCAGCCAACCGAAAAAACTGTAAATAGGGTCAGCGGTTCGGGGCGCCAGGTCACAAAGACCAGATGCAGCAGAGGGGCCATCAGATGCCCGACGATCAGAATTGTAAGATAGGCGGGGCCATCATCTGCGCGGTGATGATGCAGATCGAGGCGGCACACTGAACATGTGTCGTTCACCTTGAGATAGGATTTAAGCAACGGGCCGCTGCCACAATGCGGACATTTGCGTCGCCACCCGCGCATCATGGCGCGTTTTGTGTCCCGGGGAGGGTGCTGCGATGTGCTCTGGGCATCGGCACTTGTGGCGGGCGCATGGATCAATCCGGGCTCTTGGTGCGTGGCATCGCTCATCGCGCAGTTCCTTCTTTGGAACTTCTCTGCGCCATTCTGATCAAAATGGAAAGCTTTGTGGGCGTCGCTGCGGCGGGATGTCGCGAAAACATGCTTAAAATGCGCGCCTTTTTCTACCCGTCCAGCCATGGGCAGAGGGGAGGGCGCAAGCCCCGTCGTTTGATAAATGCGACGTATTTTGGGCCGGCGGTCCGTTGTTCGCCTGTTCTGTGACGTGTGAGTGGGTAAGCACTGCTCTTTATAGCCGTCATGGTCACTGGCTTTCCCCGGAAGATAAGGTTCAAGACGGGCTCACAAACAATCACGCCCACAAAACGTGCCACAGTCGTTCAGGCCTCCATTTGAAGCAGACATTGGCGGCTCAGGGCATCCTGCGGGGTCATAGGCTTTGGAATGACCAGAACGAGAGACACGACCCCACGCGGGCTTTCCATTCCGCGCGGGGCTGGTCAATTGATGGTTTTGTGCTGGAGTCGATCAGGCGGCGGGTCGGTTCAGGTTGACCTGATTTCGGCCCTGCATCTTGGCCGCATAAAGCGCCTTATCCGCAGCGTCCAGCAGGATATTGGCATCCTGCGGCGGTTGGGGTTGTTGCGCCGTGCGCAAGCCGCCAAGTGTCACGCCTATGGAAACGGTGACCTTGATCAACTCGCTGCTACCGGGGATTTGAAAACCGCGACCGCCGATTTTACGACACAGCCTGCTGGCCGCAGCGCGGGCCTCTATCAAGGGCGTGGCGGGCATGACAATCAGGAATTCCTCTCCCCCGATCCGGGCGATCAGATCCACACCCCGCAGGTTGTCGCGCAATCTTTTGGCCGTTTCGATGAGCACCGCATCCCCTGATGCATGGCCGTAGAGATCATTGATCTGCTTGAAGTGATCCAGATCCGCCACCATGACCGCAAAACTACGCCCGGTCGCGGCGGAATGCTCGGCCACGCGGCTCAGATGCGGCATCGCATACCGCCGGTTGTGCAGACCGGTCAACGGATCAGATACCGCCGCCTTAAGACCCGTGCGCACGGTGGCGCGCAATTGATCCGCGATTCTTTTGCGTCGCAACATGGCCTTCACCCGCAGGGTCAGCTCCAAAGGCTCAAAGCCATCGGTCATCAAGTCATCCGCGCCAAGATCAAGCGCATAGGCCCCAAGTCCGGGGTCAGAACGCGCCTGCAGCACTAAAATACCGGCATGCCGTGTGATGGCCGTCGCGCGAATCGCCGCCAGCAGGCGCAAGACATCGCTATTTGATGTGTCGTTCTGCCCGAGCGCCAGGATAAAGACGTCTGGCACCTTATCAGGGGCGAGATCGCGCAATGCGGTCTCGGGCGCGGCATATGTCAGGCTGGTGCGCAGTTTCGGACGCAGCGTCACAACCCAGTTATGTGCAATCTGCGCATCACTTCCCACCAGCACCGCACGGCCGGCCGGTCCAAATTCCAATGCTTCCTCAGCAAAGCCCAAAGCGCGCGAGGTGTCATCTCGCATTTGCCATTCGGCTGCGGTATTATGTGCGCGGATCAGGCTGCGCACACGCGCCAGAAGCAAGGTGTCGTCGATGGGCTTCAACATGACATCCTGAACACCGGCTTCCAGCGCCTTGAGACGTGTATCAGCGTTTGGTCGGCACCCCACGACCATCATCGGGATGGCACGCGTTTGCGGGCTGCGCTTGAGGCGGAGGCATAATTCGGCGGCGTCACAATCGGGGAGCGCCATGGCCGAAATGATCAGATCGGGATCATGCCTGAGGGCCGCGACGCAGGCTTCATCCGCCGTTGCAGCATGCACAACCTCGTAGAATGCCGAGGCAAGTTTGACTTTCAGAACGATGCGATTTGTCGAAATCGCGTCTACTATGAGAATTTTGCCCTGCACGCTTTTTGCGTCCTTTTCTGGGTGTTTGACCGCTGGTCGACATTGCGCCGAATTTGGTTAACAAAGGGTTTCGAGTTTGGGACAAATTATGGGCAGATTATCATGACCACGCGGGAATCCGCCGAGGTACTCGCGCTTCAGGTTTTGGGATGGTTGGCAGGCAATGAAGACCTTCTCCCGGTTTTTCTGGGCGCAAGTGGTGCTAGTGAAAACGATGTGCGAATGGGCGCGCGCGACCCGGTTTTTCTGGGCTCTGTTCTGGATTTCATCCTGATGGATGATGCCTGGGTGATGCAGGCCTGTGATGCGCTCCATGTGCCTTATGAGGCGCTATCGCGCGCGCGACAGGCATTGCCGGGGGGTGAGCAGGTGAATTGGACATGAGCGCTATAAAGGGGGTTCTTTTCGACAAGGACGGCACGTTATTTGATTTCGCTACAACTTGGGAGGCCTGGGCCATTGGTTTCCTGGATCGGCTGGCGGATGGCCCTGATGCGGCGGCACATTTGGGTGCGCAGATCGGGTTTGATTATCATGGTGGCCGTTTTACCAAGGATAGTATCGCGATTGCAGGCACGCCCGGGGATGTGGCACTGGCATTGCACCCTCATATGAGCGGGTATACGCAGGAGCAAATTCTCGATCTGTTGAACGATGAGGCGGCAAAAGCCCCCCAAGCAGAGGCCGTGCCGCTTGTGCCGTTCCTGTCCGGTCTGATCGACAGGGGTCTGAGGCTGGGTGTTGCGACCAATGACGCTGAAGCCCCGACACGCGCGCATTTGGATGCGGCCCATATCCTTGATCGATTTGCATTCATCGCGGGATTTGACAGCGGCTACGGTTGCAAACCCGACACCGGCCAGTTGATCGCCTTTGCGCGTGCGATCAGCACCGATACGGCGGCGATTGTCATGGTCGGAGACAGCACGCATGATCTGTTGGCTGGGCGCGCGGCCGGGATGCGATGCGTTGGCGTTCTGACCGGGCTGGCCGAGCGTAGCGTGCTTGAACCCCATGCGGATGCGGTTTTCGATGACATTGGTTTTTTGCCGGATTGGATCGACGCACAACAGGGATGACCGCCACCCTGCATTTCCCGCAGTGATTTAGGCAAAAACGACGATTTAGGTCGCGAATAAGACGGCTCGCCGCGCGCGCTCTGCTCTTTATGGATCAACCGATGCGTAAGGAGCACACAGAGATGACAGAGGCACCCCCCAAGCGCAGAACCCGCGGCGGCGGTCGTGCAGGGGCCGTGATACGGCGCGGGACTTCGGTGATCGAGCAAATGCCGTGGAACCCGCCTGTGAACATCGACCGGCCCACGGAGCCTTTGACCCCCGAGGGCGTGGAGGCCATTCACGACGGCGCGATGCGTATTCTCGAAGAAATAGGTATCGAATTCCTGAACCATGAAGCGCTGGAGATTTTGCGCAAGGCAGGGTGCACAATCAACGGTGAAAACGTCCGTATGGGGCGCGATTTCGTCATGGAATGGATTGCGTATGCGCCGTCGGAATTCACCCTGACGCCGCGCAACCCGGACCGCAAGATCATCATCGGAGGCAAGAACATGGTGTTCGGCAATGTCTCCTCGCCGCCCAACTACTGGGATATGGCGCGGGGCACCAAAGTGCCGGGCACTCGCGAGATGTGTCGCGATCTGCTGAAACTGACGCAGTATTTTAATTGCATCCATTTTGCGGGCGGTTATCCGGTGGAGCCGGTGGATCTGCACGCCTCTGTGCGGCATCTGGATGTTTTATATGACAAGCTGACCCTGACCGATAAGGTCATGCACGCCTATTCGCTGGGCAAAGAGCGGATCGAGGACGTCATGGAAATGGTCCGTATTTCACAGGGGTTGTCACATGAAGAATTCGACGCAAGCCCCAGAATGTACACGAATATCAATTCAACCTCGCCGCTGAAACATGACATCCCGATGCTGGATGGGTGGATGCGTATGGCGCGGCGCGGGCAGGGTCTGGTGGTGACGCCCTTTACGCTGGCCGGTGCTATGGCTCCGGTGACCATGGCGGGCGCGGTGGCGCAATCACTGGCCGAGGCGCTCTGTGCGGTGGTGCTGGCGCAGATCATCAAACCGGGATGCCCGGTTGCGATCGGGACCTTCACCTCCAATGTGGATATGAAATCTGGCGCGCCCGCTTTTGGCACACCGGAATACATGCGCGCAACCCAGATGACCGGGCAGCTATGCAGGCTTTATAACCTGCCGATGCGTTCGAGCGGTGTCTGCGCGGCCAATGTGCCGGACGGGCAGGCGATGTGGGAAACCTCGAACAGTCTTTGGGCCGCGGTGCAATCCGGGACCAATATGGTCTATCATGCGGCCGGTTGGCTTGAGGGTGGCCTGATCGCCAGCCCCGAAAAATTCATCATGGATTGCGAAGTATTACAGCAAATCCAACGCTATATGAATCCGGAAATCGTTGCGACGGGGCCCGATGAAATTGCATTGGACGCGATCAAATCCGTTGGTGACAAGGGCCATTTTTTCGGTATTCAGCACACACAGGATCGGTATAGCACGGCGTTCTACCAACCGTTCTTGAGTGACTGGAAGAATTATGAGGGATGGGAGGCCGCGGGCGCGATCTGGACGCCGGAACGTGCACATCTGATGTTCAAGGAGATTATCGCAAGCTTTGAGCCGCCCGAAATGGATGTCGCGATCCGTGATGAACTGGCCGATTTCGTGGCACGGCGCAAGGCAGAAGGGGGCGCGCCGACCGATTTTTAAAGCGGTTTGCGTTTAATCTGAATTGATTTGTGTTTCCCAAAGGAGTCTTTGTCTGTTTCATTTTCAGTGTGGAGGTGGATGATGGGCAAACCTCTTTCTTTAGATTTTCGGCACCGGATTTGCGGGTATGTTGCTGCTGGGAACTCTTGTCGTGCAGCAGGGCGCATTTTTGGTGTCAGTGCGGCAACGGCGGTGCGTTATGCTGCGGACAAACGAGAGCGGCGCGACGTCACGCCCAGACCACAGGGCGGGCCGGTGGGCCGGATTTGGCCAGCTGGCACCGTATAAGGATTTCTTAATCGGGATTATCCGTGCCGAACCAGACATAACATTGCATGCACTATCGGGCGCGTTGGAAGACACGTCTGGCGTATCCGTTCACCTCTCATAAATTCACCGCGCCTTGGTACGCGCCGGGTTCTCATATGGAAAAAGGACTTATCGCACAGGAACGTAATCGGCCTGCCCTGCGCAAGTCAAGGCGGGGGTGGATCAACCACCGCCAGCCGCGCATGCGCCAGGAGCCAGGAGCCAGGAGCCACACTTTATTGCTTCTCGGGACATTGCTGCGCAATACCCTGCCAGTCAGCGGATGAGATGGCTTTCTCAAAGCCCATCTGAGACGGATCGGGCCAAAAACGTTTGATACACTCTTCCAGGCCCTCGGCGACATTTGTGATCCGTTTGATCCAAGCAAATGCTGAAACCTCCTCAAAGCTGCCGGATATGCCTCAGATCAAATGCAAAATGCTTTAATCAAGTATGTAGGCCCAATTATTCACTAAAATTGAATGTATTGGCTAATTTTTAACGCTGTTGATGCAATGGTTGCCCACGGATTTGAGTGAGGCGATAATGCACGGGCTTATAAATCGAGCGATCCAGAGTTTTGTTATTGATAGCTACGGCGCGGACCGGTGGAAAGCGGCGGCACGGCGTGCGGATATTGGCCTTACCTCTTTCGAAGCAATGTGGGTGTATGATGATGCGTTGACGTTCAAGATACTGAATGCTGTCTGTAATGTGTTGGATCGTCGCTATGATGAGTTGATGGAGGATATTGGCAGTTACCTCGTGTCACATCCCAATCTCAAATCACTCCGCCGACTCCTGCGATTTGGAGGCGTTGATTTCGTAGAATTCCTTCATTCACTGGATGATTTACCTGACCGGGCCCGCCTGGCGGTGCCCGAACTGGAACTCCCACGCCTTGAACTGCATGAACACTCGGTGTCGCGATACAGCCTTCGCTGTGAGGGTGTGATTGAAGGGTGTGGTCATCTGTTTGCCGGCGTCTTGAGGGCGATGGCGGATGACTATGGTGCCTTGGTGTTTCTGGAGCATAAGGGAGCCAAGGACGGTGCTGAAACGATTTCGATCTCCTTGCTTGAGGCTGATTTCGCCGAAGATAGTGGTTTTGAGCTTGCGGCAGGTCTGTGATGAGTGATGTTACCCCAAGCCAAAGGATGCTGAGTATCATATGTCCGATGCACGTCATTTTGGATGCGACGGGTCGCATTTGCAGCGCCGGCCCGACAGCAGAAAAGCTCCTTCTCGGAAAACCACTGACGGGTATGCAGTTTTTCGATGTATTCGAAGTAAAACGCCCCTGTGTGGCGGAGTCTCTGGAGAAATTGCGCGCAGCTGCAGGGGCCAAACTTCGGATGCAATTGCGTTTGGAGCCCTACCGCGAATTGAAGGGTGTTTTGGCGCAAGGCCCCGAAAAGGGACAATTGCTCATAAATCTGTCTTTTGGCATTTCAGTGATTGATGCGGTGCAATATTACCGACTTTCTGCGGCGGATTTTGCACCGACTGACCTGACGATTGAGATGCTCTATCTGGTGGAAGCCAAATCGCTTGCCATGGATGCCTCACGCCAGCTCAATCACCGCCTTCAAGGGGCGCGTGACGCCGCCGAAAAGCAGGCTCTGACTGACACATTGACAGGCTTGAAAAATCGCCGCGCCATGGATCAGGTGGTGTCGGAACTGATCGAGAACAGAGAGAGCTTTGCGTTGATGCATGTAGATCTCGATTTTTTCAAGGCGGTCAACGATACGATGGGTCATGCGGCCGGGGACCATGTGCTGCAGGTGGTCGCATCAATCATGCTGAATGAAACGCGAAAGCGCGATTGTGTCGCTCGCATCGGGGGGGATGAATTCGTCATTGTGTTGCGTGACCTGAAGAATCCCAACACAATTGACCAGATCGCAATGCGTATCATCAACAAATTGAGTGAGCCAATCCTTTATGCAGGCGAGCTTTGTAATGTTTCGGCCAGCGCGGGGACTGCGTTGTCCAGCCTTTACGATTTCCCCGACGCGGATCAAATGCTCGGAGATGCCGATGCGGCCCTTTACGAATCAAAACGCCAAGGTCGCGCACGCCACACATTTCATTCTGGAACGCTAACCCCAGAACGTACCGACCCGGAAGTGGTTGCTGATCCTGCACAATCAAAGTTGCGCGTATAATGCACGCGGCCTCGGAAGCGGGCACGGGTCGCCATTGCCAGCATAAAACGCTCTCGCTTTTCCGGCCCGTCGCAAACCAATCTGCCGCTTCGGGGATGCGCCTGTGCCAGACAGCCCTGCGTAATGGGCAATGGGCAACAATGCCTATACCCCAGAGAATGAAAAACGCCTAAACAGGTGATAGGAAAAAGGATTTTTTCTTTTTCTGGCATGCTTCACCAAGACGCCCCAAACCTTGGATGCCAAGCGCGCTGTTGTGGGGAAATTGGGTCTTATTTGAGGTCGGGTTGCGTGACAGAACAGTTCTCCATGGTGTCGGTCAGGCTTGAGGCCATAAGCAAAGATCTGAATACGGCGGCCACATTCTTTTTCGCCTCGCCAACTTCTGCCCTGGGGAGCCCGAAGCAAGGGGACAATAAAACAGCGCATCATGATCAGATCACGCAGCGCCAAGCGCACCAACTCGGCGATTACGTGTTTGACCTGCACAAACCTCTTTTCATTGATGACATTTACGCCCATCCTTTGATCGTCCGGAACGATATTCTTTTTGGACATCGCATCAGAGCTTTCGCAGGGACGCCTATGATTGATAGTTTGGGTAGAAAATCGGGCGTTCTTTGCACTGTAGATACGAAAAAACGCCTTTGGAGTGCGCAAGATGGGGCGGTTTTGCAGGCTTTCAGTCGGTCGCTGCAATCCAATGTCGATTCTTATGAGCGCGCATGATCAACGGCCAAGCGGATTTTACTGGATGGTCGGCACATTTTAATCATGTAAAAGTGGTAGATGCTTCGAAGCTAAGGTTCAGGAGAGTTTTTCTGATTACCGAACAAGGGCCTGATCAAAAATCGAGGGCGCGGATTGTAGCAGAAAACCTGCAGACAGGGCATGAAAGACGATGAAATTCTCGTTAGGCATGATCCTGGCGCTTTGTCTTGCAGGACTGCAATTTGTTGCGGTCACGATTGTTGTGTTTTCTTCCTTTTTGACGTCCGAACGGGTTCTTCTGGATCACGCGCGTGACCTGCTGAGTGATGTCGGCAATAATACCATCGCGCATTCGATCGGGTTTTTGAAACCTGCAAAAGGGGCCGCCGAGCTTGCCACGCGGCTTGCGGAAAACAGGGTCATATCCAGTGATGATCGCATGCAGCTGGAAAAGCTGTTGTTTCAGCAACTGCAAATTTCGCCACAGTTTTCGGGCCTTTTTTATGGCGATGAACAGGGTGACTTTGTTTACGTGATGCGCAGCAGTGGCCCGGGACCGTTCCGTACCAAAGTGATCTCTCACATTGACGGTCTGCGTACCGTTGACCTGATTTGGCGCGGCGATGACCATGAGGTGATTGAGACACGTGTTGATCCTACTGATCTTTATGATCCCAGAAACCGCTTATGGTACATTGACGCGCGCGCAAAAAAACAGAGCATCTGGACCGATCCGTATATTTTTTTCACCTCTCAACAGCCCGGGATCACCGCGGCATCCCCTGTGTTTAACGCATCAGGTGATATTCGTGGGATTGTGGGCGTGGACATCGGGATCCATGCGATTTCCGAGTTCCTGTCGCGTTTGCAAATTGGTGAAAGCGGAAAGGCCCTGATTTTAAATCAAAATGGTGATGTGATTGCGCATCCAGATAAGACTTTGATCCGCAAAGAAAACCCAGACGGGACCTTCAGATTTGTCAATATTGGGGAGATCGAAGATCCGGTTGCGCGCGCGGCCTTTGGTCATTTAGGCGCTCGGGAGCAGGTTTCGGTGGAGGAAGAAGTGTCCTCAAGGTTCAATTACGAAGGTGCCACCTATGTGTCGATGGTAATGCCTATCATCAGTCAAGAACTGCCGTGGACAATCGCCGTTTACGCGCCGGAGAGTGATTTTACCGGAGAGATCAAAAACAATCGAACGCAAAATGTCTGGATCGCGGCGTTTATTGCACTGATGACGGGTGTTTTCGGGCTGGTGCTTGCCAACTATATTCACAAACCGGTCAGGGCCTTTGCGGTGCGCGCGTCGCTTGTATCACAAGGCGAAGTTTCCGCGTCGGACCCTCTGCCAAAAACCTATCGCGAGCTTGAGCGTGCCAATGAAACATTGGTGGAAGCGATTGCGGAGCGCAAAATTTCAGAGGCCGAATTTGGTCGCACATTTGACCTGGCATCGCGTGGCATGGCACAAATTCAAGCGGGAACGGGGAAATTCATCCGGGTGAATTCGAAATTTGCCGCGATGCTGGGATATTCGGAAACCGAGATATTGCAATTGAGCGCACATGATATTTCACATCCGGACGACCCGGTATCTGCCTTTTTCTTTGAGGAGGGGGAGCATGAGAAATCGGGCTACCTGCATGAAAAGCGGCTTTTGTGTAAAGATGGCGATATTATCTGGGTCAGCGAGAATGTCATCGTCATTCGTGATGATGGCGGAAAATCCCTGCATGCGGTGGTGACGGTTGATGATATTACCGAACGCAAAGCCGCAGAGCGCGAAATTCAGCAATTGCATTGGGATTTATCACATTCGGCGCGCGTAAACGTCATGGGGCAGATGGCGACCAGTCTTGCCCATGAATTAAACCAACCCCTGCTGGCCATTACGCAGAATATGGACGCAGCACTTTATGCGTTGGAAAACAAGGCGGTAAAGCCAGAGGATTTGAGGGCGGTTCTGCGCGAAACCGACCGCCATGCGCATCGCGCGGGTGATATTATCAAGGCGCTCAGGGGTTTCGTCAAAAAGGACGGTGTGGAGAAAGCCGATTTTGATTTTGAGGAGTTGTTAGAGCAAACGCTGCATTTGATGCGCTCGGAGGCGCGTGACAAGGGGATCAAGATCAGTATCCAGGCGCACGGGCTGGACCCGGTTTATGGATCACGGGTGCAGATCGCCCAGGTTCTGATGAACCTGTTGCGCAATGCCATTGAGGCGGTGGCCGAAAGTCAGGCGTTAAAACGCGAGGTGGTCTTGAAAGCCGAGAATACCGAGACCGGCGTGCAGATTTCTGTAACAGATACGGGCCCAGGGTTTGATGAGGGCGCAAACCTTTTTGAACAGTTTGAAACCACCAAGGACGACGGCATGGGACTTGGGCTGTCGATCTGCCGGACCATCGTTGAAGCGCATGGTGGCAAGTTGTGGTATGAGCCAGATGCGCAGGGCATGGCACGGTTTTTGTTTTCATTGCCGGCACTTGCTCCGAAACCCAATACGATGAGGCGGGAAGATGTCAGAGCTTGATCAAGTGGTTTTCATTGTGGATGATGACGAAGATATTCGTACGTCCTTGTCGCGCGCGTTGGAAATGCGCGGCTATAGCACGCGGGTTTTTGCCTCTGCACAGGCCTTTCTGGATGCCTATGACGCGGATTTGATGGGTTGTCTGATCCTGGATTATGGTATGCCACAGATCTCCGGCCTGGAATTGCAGAGTGCATTGGTTGCACGCGGCGCGACGCTCCCGATCATCTTTATAACGGGCCATGGTGGGGTACCGGAATCGGTCCAGGCAATGAAACTTGGTGCGATCGATTTTCTGGAAAAACCCTTTCGACAAGAGACGTTGATTAAACAGATTGACGCGGCATTTATATCGGATGCACGGAGCCGCCAAGGCCATGCACGCGCGCGCAATGCCCGTCGGATGTTTGAAAGCCTGACCGAGCGGGAACGCGAAATCGCGCAACTTCTGGTATCCAATCCTTCCAGTTCATCCAGCAAGGATGTGGCGCGCCATCTCGAGATCAGCCCACGCACCGTTGATCACCACAGATCCCGTGTTCTGGAGAAAATGCAGGTAAGTTCCGTCGCAGAGTTGGTCGATTTATCCATTTCGACGGGATTGTTTGATAAGGGCTGATACCACCTCGGCATAGGTGGTTTTACCTAGGCAACACTGCTCATTTACCCTTCATCAAGAATAGTTCACTGTCTCCATACGGTGAGGGTGTTTTGTGTTCTGCGTTTTTTGGCGCGTTTCTTGTACCGAGTTGTGGGACGCAGAGTTTTCAGTCGTCTCAGGGTGGTTTCGCATCCCATTTTTGTAACGACACTTTTGTGAGTATCAGTAGGAAGCACGTTGCGGTTTTTGACAATTGTCAGGCTGCGACGTGTCTTCCATTTTTGCGTTTTGGTCTTTGCATGGCAGTGCAGAGATCTTTGTGCAGGAGAGGGTCTGCGAAAGTGCGATTTTAAGAAGCGCGCCCGCTTGGGCAGAGCAATGCCCGGCGTCTTTCAGCGGTTTGCAGTCGCACAGCTCCCCCCAAATGCCTCCAGTTAACCAATTATAAACCATGTTTAATGTAGGTTAATGCCACATATAGCAGCGGAGGGCATGGCGATGGGAGTTTTCGAACGGCTCGGGCGGCTTTCAGATCAGTTGACAGGACGCCTTTTGAGAAAGCACAGTGCGCCCGGCGGCACTGACCTGGTCAAAGATCGCCAGGGCTTTGTGCGTAAGGCGCAGCTGACCGCTGTAATGGCAACATCTCTGCCCATGATGATGGCTAATATCTGCAACGCGCTGGCTTTGGTCGCGCTGCAATACTCCGTTGACCGCCTGGATGTTGTCACGCTTGTTTGGGCAGGCCTCGTGACTGTTTTTGCGAGCTTCGGGATCGCCAGTGCCAGAAAATTTCACACCACCCCTCCAAGGCATGTTGCAAGCGTCCGGGCTCCGGGAAAAATTGTCTTCTCTTCCTTGTTGCTGGCGCTGATATGGTGTTTTCCACTGCTGTTTTTGGTGCCGGGCGGCAACCTTCTGCAAGTGGCCTTTATTAGTGCGCTGACGGCCGGGATGATCGCGGGAGGGGCTCTGGCGCTTTATCCGGTGCCTTTGGCCGGGTCCATCTACGTTACGGTTTTGTCTGTCATGGCCTTTGTGACAATTGTGGTGACGGGCGCTTTGCCACTTTTACCCTTCGGTCTGGTGATCGGGTCTTTTGCCCTGATCGTGACGTTTTCCACCCGGCGTCACACAGTTTTGTTTCTTTCGGAAATGATAGGCCGTCTGGAAGCGGAACGCCAACGTGATATGGTGAATTTGCTGTTGGATACCTATCAGGGCAAGGGCGGGCAGTACCTGTGGCGCAGCGATCAGAATCTGACCCTCACCGAAACCCCCAACTCGCTTTTCCAGATGCTCGGATTGCCGCCCGGACGGGACACCAGTGGGAATTTAATCACTTTGCTGCGCGCGGCAAAGGCCGTTGGTCACAACGCGCAAAGCGTTGCCGCTTTTGCAGCCATGACGGTGTTGCGCTATCCAACGGGCACCGATTTCGAGATGGTTTTACGGCTTGCGAATAAGCGGTTTCTGAAGCTGGCAGGACGCAGCGAAATCAGTGATGAAACCGCCCACCTTTCCTATCACGGGTATTTAAAGGACGTGACCAGTGAGATGCAGGCCATTGAAAAAGTCTATCATCTGGCGACCTGTGATACGATGACGGGCTTGTTGAATTATCGTGAATTCAGCCTCCGGGTGCAGGCGGAATTGGAGGCCCTGCGCGATCAGGAGGGCGACATTCTCTTTGTGTTTCTGGATGCAGATAACCTCAAACGGATCAATGACAGTTTTGGACATGCCGTGGGAGATCGTCTGATCGAAACCATCGGGCAGAGGTTTGGAGAGCTGTTGCCGCAAGGCAGTCTGGTGGCCCGCAAGGGGGGAGACGAGTTTGTAGCGCTCATATTGCCGAACCAGATCGCGGATGTCGCCGTCTGGGCGGATGGGCTTCTGGAGGATATTGGGATCAGCTATTGCTGTGACGGTCTGGAGATCCCGGTGTCCTGTTGCGTGGGGGTGAGCGTTGCCACATGTGCGCAGGCACAGTTGCGTAGGCTGGAACTGGAGGCGGATCGGGCCCTATATTCTGCAAAATCCCGCGGAAAACGACAAGCCCGCATTTACAAAGAGAAATTCGGTCAACAAATTCAGCGCGACCGTGTGTTGGCGCTGGATCTGGAAGCGGCGATGGAAGGTGGTGAATTGACGTTGCTGTTCCAGCCGATTGTGGATGCACGCGACGGTTTGATCCTCGGTGCAGAGGCGCTTTTGCGGTGGGAGCATTCGGTTTATCACGATGTAACGCCCGAAAAGATCGTAAGCATTGCGCAATGCGAAGGGCTGGGGCCAAAATTATTTGAATACGTTCTAGGTCACGCGCTGAGCCATGCGGCGCATTGGTCGGGCACCGGGTTTGTCGCCGTCAACATGCATTCGGCTGATTTGCAAATGATGAATTGCAGCACGCGGATTCTGGAGGCGCTGCAGCAGCAGGGTCTGCCGGCAGATCGCTTGTGGCTGGAGGTGACAGAGGCGGAGCTGCTTTTGGAAAATGGCCCCGTGCAGGACAATATCACGGCGCTGCGTGCCGCGGGCGTGCGCGTGGTGATCGACGAATTTGGCGTTGGAAATACGTCGCTGTCGCATCTGGCGACCTCGCCAAGCGATATTGTCAAAATCGACAAAAACCTGATTGCGCATTGTGACCGTAATGACAGCAGTAGGATCATCATTCAGGCGATGCAGTCGCTTGCGTTTTTGAACGGGTTTCAGATGGTCGCTGTGGGTGTGGAGCGTGCAGCACAAAGGGACATGTTGATCGCTGCAGGCGTCAGAATGGCGCAGGGTTTTGCATTTCATGGGCCGATGCTGCCGTCTGATCTTCTGGCAAAACTGGCGATGCAACAGAGTTTTAGGCTACCCGCGGCGTCTTGATGCCCTCAAAACGGTGACATGATCTTGAGCCCTGAACATCGCCCAGCAAAATGCCGGGGTATTTGACCATCTTGGAACGTGGGTTTGTGGCGCGATTTTGGAACGTAAAAACCAAAGCACCCCATCCTCACAGTGTCGCCCCCTAAAGAACGTTCGCTTGTTTTAGCAGCGCATGATGCCAAAGCTCGCGGATCAATGGATCCTGACGCTAAAAACGCTCGATATGTTCGGCAGAGAGGGCATAGGCGATATCGGCAAGCTGCGTTGTCATGGACGCGGTGCCGAACATGCCGATCACATTCACCGGTTCAAACAGACCGGAGCCTTCATAGGGTTCAGGTGTGGTCACGAACACCAGCTGGTTGGCCGGGGGCGGGGGGACATGAACGCAAGCCCCGACGAATGGCACCAGAATGAAGGCGGTCACGCCGGTGCCGGAATACTCGATGGGCACGACAAAACCGGGCAGACGTACGATTTTGCCGTTCCATTCCGTGCGCACGCCTTGGGACGGGGGCTGCTCGCTCGACAGGCTGGGCCCATCGTGCTGGATCAGGTCCATGATCACAGGCGGGATCGCGGGTTGCCCCGGCGGCACCAGATCACCCCATTCCAAATCGATGTAATCCTTTGCCAGGGCGGTTTTTGGCACCAGAGTGCCGGCGGCCAGAGCGGCCAACATTTCCCGACGTCTGAAGCGTGGCCCTACCATTCAAAAGCCTCGATCTTATCGGCAAACATCGCGTAACCGATGTCGGCGATAGTTGTGGATTGCAATTCATGTGTCATCCGGCCCGTCACCCAAACCGGGTCCCACAGGTCGGTGCCGGGCCAGGGGTCCTTGCTGTCCACAAAGACCAATTGGTTCGCTGGCGGGGGCGGCACATGGATACAAGCGCCGACATAAGGAACCATGATGAAGCTGGTCACGCCCTGCGCGGAGAGATCGATCGGCAACATATATCCGGGCATTTTGATATAGGCCCCATCCAGCGCCGCATTCAGCTTGGTGGCGTTTTCGTCGAAAACCGGCAGCCAGGTATCGTTGATCTCGTCAATTTCGCCATCTCCGATGATCTCTGAATAGGGCACGCCGGGGGGAATGAGGTCATCCCAGCTCAGAACGCGCGGTGTCATCGCATAAGCCAGCCGTGGCACGCCCGCGAAGGCTGCGGCAACGGCAACAAGGTGGCGGCGGGAGAGTTTCATTGTCGCTAACCCTTTGATCAGATCCGCACCATCATACCATCCGCAAGCGATATGCGATAGGCTCTGAGTGCCGGGACCAAGCTCACAATTGCGCCAGCCGCAACGACGCCGAGGAGCACCCAGGCCTCGCGAAATGTGGGGGCCTGAGGCGGTAGCCAGAGGCCGAAGGCAGCATCGATCAAGGGCTGTGCGATGGCGAGGCTCGCATAGAGCAACCCCAGCCCGATCACCGCACCGATGGCCGCCATGAGCGCGGCTTCCAGCACCAGAAGGCTGAGAATGACGCGAGGTCTCGCCCCCATGGCGCGCAGGATCGCCATCTCCCGGCGTCGCTCGTTCAGGCTGGAGAAAATCGTGGCCATCATCCCGATCAGCGCGGTCACAACGACCATGCCCGAAACGGCAATGAGCGCGGTTTCAGCGATGCCAACGATCTGCCACAGCTCCTGCAAGGCGACACCGGGCAAGATCGCCAGCAGTGGCTCGGCAGGGTATTCATTGATCGCGCGTTGCAGGCCAAAGACCTGAAGCCTGCTGTTGACACCGATCAGGGCTGCGGTCACGGCCTGGGGCTCAAGTGTCATCTGGCGGATTTTATCGGCAGGTGTATTTTGGCCCGGAACCTGTGCGCCGCTTTGCCAATCAACATGGATGGCCTCAATGGCCCGCAGGCTGACCATCACCGTGCGATCCACGGGGGTGCCGGTCTTTTCGAGAATTCCGGAAATACGGAACGGTTGGTCGTCGTGGTGGATGAAGGAGGCGAGCCCATGCGCCACCACAATCGGATCGCCCACGTCGTAGTTCAGCGTGCTGGCAACATCCGCCCCGATCACCGTATCGAACAGATCGTCAAATATCGCGCCTTTTTTCAGCATAAGCCCTTGGTTGGCGCGATATTTATAACGCTCAAAAAACGCATCGCTCGTGCCCATGACACGAAACTGGCGGTGGCTGTCGCCCAGAGAAATCGGAACGATCCAGTCGACCTCCGGGCGCGCAGCGATGTCACGGTAACTCTCCCAGGTCATGTTATTGGTCGCATTGCCGATCCGAAATACCGAATAGAGCAGCAGTTGGACCGACCCCGAACGCGCCCCGACGATCAGGTCGGTGCCGGAGATCGTATCTGCAAAACTCGCCTTTGCCCCTGTGCGGACCTTCTCGACGCCCAGAAAAAGCGCCACGGAAAGGGCAATCGCCAAAATCGTCATTGCCACGGTCAGGGCGCGGGCCTTCAAGGAGGCACAGGCAAGGCGCAGCATCATCGCGCGGTTTCCGGGCTGTTTGTGATCTGCGACATCTCTACCACGCGGTCAAAATTCGGTGCCAGCCGGGCGTCATGGCTGACCATCAGCAGCGTGCTGTGATGCGCGCTGGCTTGCTCGAAAAGCAGTTGTAAAAACGTCTGTTGCGTCGCTGCATCCAGCGCGGAAGTCGGTTCATCCGCGATGATCAGCGCAGGCGCGCCGATCAATGCGCGCGCCGCGGCGACGCGTTGTTGTTGTCCAACGCTGAGCGTGCCGGCGGGGGCCAGTATCACATCGTGGGGCAGGCCGAGGTCAAGGCACAGGGCGCGCGCCGTTTTCTCAGCCGCAGGCAGGCGGGCGCGACGGCGCGGTGCAAAGCGCAGAGGCAGCAGAATATTGTCCAAAACGCTGGCATAGGGCAGGAGATTAAATTGTTGAAAAATCAAGCCGATTTGTTCGGCACGAAAGCTGTCACGCTTGCCCGCTGAAAGGGTCTTCACATCCGTTCCCGTCACCCTGACATTGCCCGATTGCGCCGTGATCGTGCCGCAGATCAATGACAGAAGAGTGGATTTTCCCGACCCGCTTTCGCCCAGCAAAAGGACCGTCTCGCCGCCCATCATGTTGAAGTCCGGAATATTCAGGTGAAAGGAATTCCGACCTGGCCACCGATAGGTGACGTCGCGCAGCTCCAGAACGGGTGGCTGCGCGCTGATCTCGTTGCGTGGGTTCAAAATAGACCGCGCAAATCGAGCATCGGGGCCTCTCGCAAGACCTCGCTTGCCGCCGCCCCCTTCGACGAAATCACCTGAACCTCAAGCTTTTCGGCATTTTCGAAAGCTTCGAAATAGGAGAATTCAATCACCGTCATTGCGCTCACATTTGTGCACTCCAAAAGGTATTCCGCGTGGAATTCAGTGTGGGAGGCATGATGCGCATCTGATTTCTGATCCTCATCATGATCATGCGCGGCATGTTCGTGGCTCTCTTCATGTTCGTCGTGCGCGTGCGTTTCGCCGTGATCCTCATGCGCCTCGCCACCGTGCAATGCGACATCGACCCCCACAACATTACATCCAGCTGCAGCAGGTGGTGCAAAGAAATCCAAGGGCCGGGAAAGTGCGGCCACGGCGGCCTCCAGTTTTGCGCGATCCTGCGACGTCTGTGCGGCATATTCAAAGCCGACAATATCGGCACCGGGAGCGCGAAGTTCCATGGCAATCTGACGGCCCTCAAAGGCTATGTCAAAGTGCCCGACGCCATGCTCATGCGCCTCCAACTGTCGAATTTCTTCGGCGAGAAGGACACCGGGTGCTAATGCAGGCAGGAAAAGCAAGGAGATGAATTTCATTGTTGTAGTCCTTTTACGCGTGATTGGGCATTTCGAGTCGCATCGCTTTGTTGTTTCCCTACCTATCTTCACGAAAACTGATCATGCCGATGCCAAAGCGCGTCGAATCGGACCAATCGTCGTTTTATTGCCGATCCTTTTATCTAGAGGCCAAACACAGTTTTAGAACAGCCCTAGGATCGTGTGGGCGCCAGGTCAGGTGGCCACAATTTGCTCGGAGGCGGTGAGTTCTCGTTAGATCAGAAGCCTTTTTGGGTAAGGTCATAGCGTTATGATATAACATATCTAATTTGCGTTGTATAGGAACGAAAAATGGTGTGATGAAACGCCACAGATACCCGAATACCTCGCTCAGACGGGTAACACGTAAGACCCGCCGCATAGGATTTCCGCTGAGCGTGCAACTTGTAGCTTTGATGTCCGACCACGTGAAATTCCATAGAAAAAATGCTCCATGACAAGGTTTAAGACGGAGATAGGCAAAATAAAGCTAGCCCGGCCAACTGTTCGGTGCAATCTTGCTCGGAACGAAAGGCGTTGGCTTGAAACAGGTCACGGCCCCAAAAAATATTCGGTCCAAGAGATCCGCCCCGCATCAAGCCGTGCTGGTCACATCAGAGCACTATAATTTGACACATCCGCTGGCACCGTTTGAGTGCCCCCGATCACCCCTTGGGCATCTTTAGGATGATGTTGCGCCCACTTTTCTGGTAGCGCAGTTCACCCTCCCCGATGGCAGATATATTGCCGCCGTCAATACGGTCGCCGACTTCGACTTTTTTGTATCGCCCATTTGCCAGGCGCACCAATGCGCGGCGTTGGGAGGGGGTCCCATAGACACCAATCAGGTTCACTTTGCGCAGGTTGATCGCGTTGCGCACCGTTGCTTCGCGCGCAACCGAGGCGCTTGAAGGGATGGAGGGTTTGACAACCGCACGCGGTGCAATACTCGCAGCGCCACCGGTGGATGCAATCGTTGCGGCGGTATTTTGGGAACGCGCCACGATCTGATTGAAATTGCTGGGACGAATACCGGGCCTTTGGGTCACCACGGCCACGCCGGATGTCGCGGCATCATTGGGATCCTGGTTGGCGGTGTTACCCTCAAGCGGCACAAGGCTGGCTGCGGCGGCATTCCCACCTCCGGCACTGGCCAAGGTGGGTCGCAAGGGGGGGCGGATCTGAGCAAGTTCCGAGCGTGTCAAACCCTCAAGGGTGGCGCGCTCGGTCGTCTCGACAATATCGTCTGGTCGCAGCTGGGGGCGAAAGGCCGCCAGGCTGGCGCGCGCCGGGTTCGACGCATTTTGGGTTTCTGAGGTGCCGCGTTCAGGCAGGTTTGCGGGCCGCACCGGCGGGGCGCCGGAAAATACTGTCACGCCGTCGGGCGATACCGCGCCACCGGGTTGGGCAATGACCAACCCCCTGTCATCAAGTTTGAAGGTAATACCCGCAGCAGCCGGGGAAGCCGGTGCGTCAATGGCGCTATCCCGGTTCACCACCTCCAATTGCGGCAGCGCCACCGCATCAAAACCCGGTTCTATGGGGTCAATGCTGGTAACGTATAGATCCTCGATATCCACCAGCGGGGGCGGGCTTGGCACTTCCGGCGCGCGGGGCCAGATCCCGCTCACGGCATATTTGGCAAGAAATTCCTGTGTTATCAGCGTGCTGGTCTCGGTTTCAGAGGAGGTCTCCAGCGGCGCGCGCAGTGCGTTTAGCACGGCTGCATCTTCATCGCTCAGCGACTCCGCCGGGGATACGACATCAACATCGCGGGTTGGGCTGGCCGCGTCGGTGGGCCCATCCCGAACGGGGTTGGGGAGCGGGGGCGCGACCTGAATGGCGGTCGTTTCGACACCGCCCCCCTGTTCGCGATCAAACAAGACGGCCACGAACGCCGGTAGCCTGCCCGAAGCAAAGGCCAGGACGCCAAGCAAAACGAGCAGAGCAAAACACGCCACAATCAGAACTGGTTGGCGCGACCCTTCCGGCGTATTGGCCTGAGCACGGGCCCCGAAGGTCGTCAGGCGCGCCGCTTCGTCCGTAATCAAGGCAGCATTTGGTGCCGCGCGCGCCTCGTGACGCGCTCCTTGCCCCTCAAACGGCGTTGCCGTTTCCGCGAAGCCGCCCGCAATTGGTACGGGAGAGGCAGGTTTGGGAAATGCAGGTGGGGGAGGGGTATTGGTGCCGCGCCGACGACTGCTGAATTCAGGTGCCGGTATGCCCTGTTCAGGTGTCCGCCCGATTGTCGCGGATTCCGCGCCCTGGGCGTTTCCCAGCGTGGCCGCCATGACGGCGGGATTGCCCTCATCGCCCGCCGGTCTGGTTGATTGCATTTGCAACCCGGCCTTGGCCGGTGCGTCGCGGCGCATGTCCTGTTCAGTCTCGCGCACAGAAGCAAGCCTGTCACGGCTGGATTGAGCCGCTCCAAAAAAGGGCTCCCAGGCGAAGGCGTCTTCTTCCGGAACAGCGACAAAACAGACCGGATCGAACCCGTGCTCCAGAGCAAAGGCTTCGGCTTCTTCCAGTGTTTCGCGCGCGACGGCGGCGATGTGGCTGCGGTCTGCGTCCGTGATCACGTCAAAGGCGAGCTCCTCCATGGCATAGGGTGTCGCCCCGTTCAGCGCATCATAGGCGGCCTGGTGGATCTGCTCCGGGTCACATTCGCCGGTTTGGATGCTCAGATAGCGCACTTGCTGATTGGGGATCACAAGTTTGCACCCGCTTCCCCGCGTGGCAAGGCGCGCGCCGCTTTGTTGCAGGCGCATCAGATCTGATCTCAGCGTCGTCGATTGTGGCGAAACCTCGCCGAGCACGGTCCAGCCCGCCCCACCACGATGCAGCAGGCGAATGCCATCTGGAGAAAGAGAAAGGGCAAAATCTGGTTTCATGACCTGAAGTTATCAGCCGCTAAAAGAGTTGCACAGGAGTTTGAATTAAATAAAGCACATATAGCAGGGATTTGCCGAGGAAAAGCGAAACCAGCCTTAACGGCTTGCTCTTGTGCCTGTGCAGGGATCAGATGGGATTGATTAAAGGAGAATTAAATGAGACATGTGTTAAAGTTGTTGGTGGCCCTCTTTTTTGTCGCGGGTGCCGCTCACGCCCAGGGCGCGCAAGAGCGCGTGATCACCACGACCGGGCAAGGGAGCGTCGCGACGCCACCTGATATGGCGAGCATAAGCCTGGGCGTGACCCATCAGGACGAAGAGGCAGCGCGCGCGATGATGGCAACCTCTGAGGGGGTCACGGCGATTTTGAGCAGGCTTTCAGAAGCTGGCATTGCGTCGCGTGACATGCAGACCGAAAATATCGCGCTGCGCCCGTTATGGTCGAACCGGGGATCGAACGCCGATAGTCCCGCGCAGATCACCGGGTTTGTTGCCAGCAATACCCTGACGGTCCGGGTGAATGATCTTGCGGCGCTGGGGGGTATTCTGGATCTGGTGGTGCAGGATGGGGCCAATACTTTCAATGGCTTATCGTTTGGATTGCAGGACCCGAAACCTCTCGCGGATGCGGCGCGCGCGCAGGCTGTGAGCGATGCGATTGATCGTGCGGGCCAATTAGCGGCGGCGGCGGGTGTCACGCTCGGTCCGGTTCAGTCGATCAGCGAGCAGGGGGGTATGGCGCGGCCGCAAATGATGGAAATGGCATCGGCCCGCCAGATGGATATGCCCATAGCGGCGGGCGAACTGACGGTGCAAGCGCAGGTCAATATGGTGTTTTCCATCGCGAATTGATCCCACGCAGAGAAGGACGAGGGCATGTGGTTGACATGCCCTCGTGATGGGGTCAGTTGACCGCTTTTGCCAGCGCCTGATCCAGATCCGCGATCAGATCATCGGCGTTTTCGGTCCCGATAGAGACCCGCACAACGCCGGGCCCGGCCCCTGCGGCCTCTTGTTGCTCCGCCGTCAACTGGCGGTGCGTCGTGGAGGCGGAATGGATCACAAGGCTGCGCGTGTCGCCCAGATTGGCGACATGGCTGAAGATTTCCAGCGCATTGACGAATTTCACGCAGGAATCGTAACCGCCCTTGATCGCGAAGGTAAACAAGCCACCCGCGCCCTTGGGGCAGATCTTCTTCACCCGCTCGTTATAGGGCGATGATTTCAACCCGGCGTAGGTTACATAGTCGACGCGCGGGTCCTTCTCCAGCCATGCAGCCAGCTTTTCGGCGTTTTCCACGTGACGTTCCATACGCAGCGACAGGGTTTCGGTGCCCATCAACGTGTAATGCGCCGCCTGCGGGTTCATGGTCATGCCCAGATCACGCAAGCCAATGGCGATGGAATGGAAGGTAAAGGCCAGCGGGCCGAAGGTCTCGTGGAATTTCAACCCGTGATAGGCCGGCTCCGGCGCGCTGAGCGAGGGGAATTTGTCATTGGCGGACCAATCGAACTTGCCCGAATCCACGATGCAGCCGCCCGTGACCGTGCCATTGCCCGTGAGGTATTTGGTGGTGGAATGCACCACCAGCGTCGCGCCATGCTCAATCGGGCGGCAGAGGTAGGGCGTGGCCGTGGTGTTATCCACGATCAGCGGAATGCCCGCCGCATCCGAAATGGCGGAAATCGCATCCAGATCTGTGATGTAGCCGCCCGGATTTGCGATGGCCTCGCAAAAAACGGCGCGTGTGTTGTCATCAATCGCCGCCTTGACCGCGTCCAGATCGTCGAAATCCACGAAGGTCGCTTCCCAGCCGAACCGCTTGATCGTGTGGGAGAATTGCGTGACCGTGCCGCCATAAAGACGGGTGGAAACGACGATGTTCTTGCCCGGTCCCATCAGTGGGAACAGCGCCATGATTTGCGCTGCGTGACCTGAGGAGCAACAGGCCGCCCCGACACCGCCCTCCAGCGTGGCGATGCGTTCCTGCAACACCGCCACGGTGGGGTTGGTCAGGCGGGAATAGATAAAGCCAACCTCTTGCAGGTTGAACAGGGCCGCCGCGTGATCGGCATCGCGAAACACGTAAGCCGTAGTCTGATAGATGGGCGTCTGGCGGGCACCGGTTGCGGGATCGGGGCGCGCGCCCGCGTGGATTTGTAGCGTGTCAAAGCCGTAGCTGGGGCCGTCTGTCATGGGGGTCCTCCTCGGGGATTTGTTTGGCCGTATCGTTAGGCCAAGGGGGCAGGGCATACAAGGGTCGCGCGTTGCTCAGCGCATCCAGAGCCGTTGGATTTGATCCGGGGTGGCGATGGTCGCTTTGCGCCGGGGCAGGGTGTCGCGATCAAGCAGCGCGTACCTTCGCGCCGCGTCCCTGATGAAGGTTGCGCTTGATCGGCTCGTGTTTCTTGAGCTTATTGGGTGCGGCGACCGTCTCGATAAGGACGCCCGAAGACATGCGGACACGCAAAGGAAAAGAAATCCGCATTGAAGGGGAGATAGCGTTTTCAATATTCATTCGCGTCATCCGCGCCGGAATCGGGGCGTTCAAAGGGTATGATTTCGTAAATACCATTTCCACCCGCACGGATGGCGACCGCAAGGCCTGTCCCCCATGGCATCTCACCCCCACATTTATGGATCACACCGTGGCAATTCGCGTGCCAATTGCCACATATGTGACGCATCCGAAATCAAAACCCGTCTTTCATAGGGGTCCTGACGGCACTGCATCAGGGGTACTGCGATCTCGGGCGATGACCGCGGGGGGTAGCCCAGGATCGCCTTTGGGTGCGGCAACCCCTTTTCCGCGCAAAGAACGCGTTTTATCTTGATGGTATCGATCATTAGGGGCCGCGATGAGCGCTTTCTAATTGGCTATCGTGCCCTTGGTGACCTCAAGCCTCCGGTGAGTTTGCAGGTTGCGTGCACGCGCAAATACCGAATTATGACGTGCCGCGCCTTTACTAATGCGCCGTGAAATTGTGCCTCTTGGGGGGCTTTGGGGTCGCTGTAGGGGATTGGCCTCAGGCCCCGCTCCCTTAAGCGCGACAGTAAATCGGCCTTGCCAGCTCTGTGAGGTTGATCGGTTGATGGCACCGCCGCCTGTCGATGCGCTCAGCTACAATCTGTTCGGGGAAACCCCGACCTCGACGGGCAATAGCAGAACCCCGGAACCGATGTCGAAGCGGGAAAGCAAAGGGTGCTCGCCGGGCATCTTAAAGCCGGCATGGCCTTGGATGTGCTTTCCCACGGTGCCGGGGATTTCTGGTCTTACGGCTTGCGTCATGGGGTCTTCCTGCCAGGTTCAATTCCGACTAAAACAATCGGGTCTGTAAACTGCCGGAAGTCCGGGTTAAGGAGTTTTTGCGGAAAACGATTTTGGGTGGGGCCGTTTGGTATGGACAAGAAAATCATCACCGGTATCGCGCTCTTTGTCGCCTTGATCTGCCTTCTGCCGCTGGCCGGTGTGATCGCCGCAGCGGCGTTTGGCAGTTTTGAAACGCTGGGAAATCTCGCCCAGACGGTCCTGTGGCGATATACGTGGACGACGCTTGTGTTGGTGCTGCTGGTGGCGACGGGCAGCATCATCATTGGTACGATCACGGCCTGGCTCGTCGTGACCTGCGACTTTCGTGGCAGGCGCTTTTTCGAGGTCGCTCTCGTCATCCCGCTGGCCTTTCCGGCCTATGTTCTGGCCTATGCCTATACCGATGTGCTCGATCATCCGGGCATTGTGCAAACCAGCCTGCGCGCCCTGATGGGGTGGGGGCCGCGTGATTATTGGTTCCCGGAAATACGCTCGCTGGGGGGGGCGGCGCTGATGCTGACCCTGGTGCTTTACCCCTATGTTTACCTGCTGACCCGCGCAGGGTTCCGAATGCAGGCGGCCACGCCGTTTTATGCCGCGCGCTCGCTGGGCTCATCTCCGGTCATGTCCTTTCTGCGGGTGTCCCTGCCGATGGCGCGCCCGGCCATTGCTGCCGGGGCCTTGCTGGTGGTCATGGAAACGATTGCGGATTTCGGCACGGTGGCGCATTTCAGCGTGCAGACCTTTGCCACCGGCATCTACACCAGCTGGTTTGGACTGGCAGATCGCGGTGCGGCGGCGCAACTGGCGCTTGGGCTTCTGGCCTTTGCGCTGCTGGTCGCGGCGCTGGAATATATGAACCGGGGGGCGGCAGATTACGCCTCGCGCGGTCGGCAAGAACCGTTTGCGCGCTTCGCCCTGTCCGGCCCATCTGCCCTGTCGGCACAGATCGCCTGCGCGCTGCCGGTGCTGCTGGGGGTAATCATACCAACGATCACGCTGGTGCTGATGGGCCTGCGCTCAGAGCAGGATATCTTCAGCCCACGCTATCTGGGTTTCATCCAAAGTACGCTGACCTTGGCCGGTATCGCGGCCCTCGTGACGGTCTTCGCTGCGATCTTCCTGGGCACCTTCAACCGTGTTTCACCAAGTCGCACGTCGATTGCCTCGCTGTTCATCGGACGGTTGGGCTATGCGGTGCCCGGCGGTGTCATCGCCATCGGCTTGCTGGTGCCCTTCGCGCGGTTTGACAATTGGCTGGATCTGCAAATGGAGGCCTTTTTCGGCATTTCCACCGGCTTGCTGATCTCGGGCTCCATCTGGTTGATGGTGGCGGCCTATATGATCCGCTTTCTGGCGGCGGCCATCGGGGCCTATGACAGCGGGTTGGCCACGGTAACGCCGAATGTCGATGCCGCCTCGCGGGTGCTGGGACGCACCGCCTGGGGCACGGTGCGCGACGTGCATCTGTCGGTGCTGCGCCCCAGTATCCTGACGGCGATGCTGATCGTGTTTGTGGATACGGTCAAGGAACTGCCCGCCACGCTGATCCTGCGTCCGTTCAACTATGATACCTTGGCGGTGCAGGCTTTCCGGCTCGCCTCGGATGAACGCCTTGAGGGGGCAGCGGTGCCCAGCCTGATGATCGCGGGCATTGGCCTCATTCCGGTCATTCTGCTCTGCGCTCAGATTGGGGATTGGCGCCGCGCCACGGCCTGAAACGAAAAAAGCGCACCCGTCTGGATGCGCTTTTGAGGTGGGGTGTTGTTTGCTTTATTTCCAACCGGCTTCTGCCAGTATCCGCTGGGCCGCCTCGATGTTATCGGCAATGTCGGACAGGGCGATGGCATCTGGACGGAAAATGCCCAGTGCCGCGACCGAAGGCGACAGGCCCACACCCGGCACGGCGGGATATTCATCGTTACCGGCGGAGAAATACTGCTGCGCCGCATCCGAGGCGAGATACTCAAGGAAAGCGACGGCGTTGTCCTTATTGGGCGCATGCGCTGCGACGCCACCGCCGGAGATGTTCATATGCGCGCCGATATCGTTCTGGTTGGGAAACACCCAGCCCACCCCGTCGATGCTATCGGAGAGACCCGATACATCTTTGCGCAAAGCCCGCGCGAAGTAATACGTGTTAGACATCGCAATGTCGCATTCGCCCGACACAATACCGCGCAACTGGTCGGTGTCACCGCCTTGTGGGTCGCGTGCAAAATTGGCGACGACGGCTTTGGCCCAGTCCGCCGCGGCCTCTTCGCCCAGATGCGCAACAAGGGCTGCAACGATATTCTGGGTATAGACGTTGGAAGAGGAGCGAATACAGACCATGCCCTCATACTCGGGTTTTGCCAAATCCTGATAGGTTGCGGGCGGGTTTGCGACTTCGTTCTTGTCATAGAACAGGATACGCGCGCGCTGGGAAAAGGCGAACCACTGGTTGTCCGCATCCTGTAGATAGGCCGGTACACGCGCTTCGAGGACGTCGCTGTCCACCGATTGCAACAATCCCAGATCTTTGGCGCGGGTGATGCGCACCGTATCCACCGTCAAAAATACATCGACCGGAGAATTGGCCCCCTCGGCTTCCATACGCGCGATTAACTCATCCGCGTTGCCCTCGATACGGTTAACGGTGATGCCGGTTGCATCGGTGAACTCGGAGTAGAGGCGCTCATCGGTGTCATAATGACGCGAAGAGTACAGGTTGAGTTCCCCCTCGGCGACGGCGCTTGAGGCCGTCATCGCCAGTGCCAGAGCGAAGATAGAAGTCTTGGTGGTCATTGGAATCTCCCGAATTTCATAAACCTTACAGTTTTACTCAATTACAAGATCCCAGCCACATTGCAACCCATCCTGAGTAAAATGGTCGGATTAATTTCACGGCACTCTGCGCAGGGTCAAGGCACTTCTTGCCAAGCGCGGGGCTGTCTTGATGGGTTATGATCTATGTCTAGCTTGGCCTGCGCGCCTTAAAGCCGTGGGCTTGCAAAGATCACGAAGAATATCGCGTTGCGCCGCGCCTGGTCTCATCCACCGGGCTGGCCAGCATGACGGTCTGATGTGCGCGCTGGTCACAATCCATGCGCGGACAAACGCGACAATTGATGCCGATCTTTGTCATGCGCGCCGCCGCGAGGCTGAGGTCATCCGCATAGCCGATCTCGCCGACATGATCGAGGCTGCACCCCATGGCGATGGCAAGCTGTACGTCCCTTGAATGGCGCGTGAACGTGGGGCGATCCACGGTGCGCGCGAAGACGAAAAACTGCGTGGCATCGGGCAGTTCGACAAATTGCGGCACGATACGCCCGGGCGCGCGAAATGAGCTATGCACCTCAAGGCGCGGGCAGGCCCCGCCGTATTCTGCCAGATGAAAATCGGTGGCATTGAATCGCTTGGTTACATTCCCCGCCTTGTCGATGCGCAGGAAAAACAGCGGCACGCCCTTGGCACCGGGGCGCTGGAGCGTGGTGGTGCGGTGGCAAGCCTGCTCGAAACTGACCCCGAAACGGGTGGCGAGATGGTCAAAGTCATATTTGCTGGCCTGAGCCTCGCGCAGGAAGGCAGTGTAGGGCATTAGCACGGCCGCCGCAAAATAATTGGCCAGCTCAACCCGGTAACGCGCTCGGCTGCGGGCGTCCTCAAGCCCGGAGCGCGCGAGAATCTCTGCCAGCAGGTCATGCTGTTCGATCAGGGCGGCGACATGCACCAGTTGAAACACGCGGTTGGGGTGGTCCATCGCCTCAGAGAGGCGCACCTCGCGCAGGGTCTCATCATATTCGCGCAGGGTATTGGGCATCTCTTCACTGGCCGCGAGCCGGACGGTCAGCCCGAGTTTGTCGCGCAGCCGCGATTTCAGCGCGCCATAGACCTCATCCGCGGGCACCTTCTGCCCCGCCCAGAAGGCTTCGGCGGCGGTTTCCAGAGAGGGAAAATGGTTCTGATGCTCGCGAAACAAATTATGCACATTCGATTCGGGAGAGGTCGGCAGGAGCGCCTCCTTGTCGTCGGATGCACCAGCCAGGCTCATCAATTGATCCGTTACCGCCAGATAGGCACGATGCAGTTGCAGAAAACTGCTTGCCAGATCTGGACTATGGCTTAGCGCGGCGCGCAGCTGTGTGAGGTCCGGGCGTGTCGGCTCAAACAGCGGATTTTGCAGGGCGGCGCGCATGTCGGCAAGCTGCGCGGCATCATCGTCCTTGGCGATGTCACGCCAGTCAACACCATATGCTTCCATCACTTTCAACAGGACAGAGACGGATACGCTGCGCTCGTTCTTTTCCAGCAGGTTCACGTAAGACGTACTGATCCCCAGGGCCTTGCCCATCTGCGCCTGCGTCTGGCCGTGCTCCACACGGAGGCGTCGCAAGTGGGGTCCGATAAAAGTTTTCATATCCTTTACTAGCGCAATTTTTACAAGTTTACAAATTGAGAACTTGTGAACTTGCGCGTTTACAGCATGACCCGCTTCTGTTTCAGGATTTCCATCTGCACGTGCAATGGTCCACGCATCAGGAGGAGCACCCATGCGGACAGGCCAGACACATCTTTTTATTCCCGGACCCACCAATGTACCCGAAAGCGTGCGCCAAGCCATGAACGTGCCCATGCAGGACATGCGGGCACCGGATTTCGGCGACCTGACGCTTGGCCTTTTCAAGGACCTCAAAAGCGTTTTGCGCACTAAAACCGGCAAGGTCATGCTCTTTCCTGGATCCGGCACGGGGGCCTGGGAAGCGGCGATCACCAATACGCTTAACCCCGGTGACAAGGTCTTGATGTCACGCTTTGGTCAATTCTCCTCGCTCTGGGTAGAGATGGCGCAGCGTCTTGGTCTCGACGTCGAGGTCGTTGATGTCCCTTGGGGGGCCGGTGTGCCGGTCAAGGAATATGCCCGCCGCCTCGGCGCGGATGCCAAGGATGAAATAAAGGCGGTTTTTGTGACCCATAATGAAACCGCAACCGGTGTGACCTCGGATGTGGCGGCGGTACGCAGGGCGATGGATGATTGTTTCCATGATGCGCTGTTGTTCGTTGATGGCGTGTCTTCGGTCGCCTCGATCGATTTCCGCATGGATGACTGGGGCGTGGATCTGGCCGTCACCGGCAGCCAGAAGGGCCTGATGTTGCCCGCGGGTCTGGGTATTCTGGGCGTCAGTGAAAAGGCGCTGGAGGCCGCGCGCGGTGCCAAAATGCGGCGCGCCTATTTTGAGTTCGACGATATGCTGAAGCTGAATGCGGATGGGTATTTTCCCTATACGCCGCCGACGCAACTGTTCCACGGCTTGCGCAAATCGCTGGACCGGATCCAGCACGAGGGGCTCGACAATGTCATCGCCCGGCACCATCGCCTTGGCGAAGCCGTGAGGCGCGGGATTGCGGCCTGGGGGATGGATCTTGTCGCAGAACATTACACGCTTTACTCCGATACTGTCTCCGCGGTGCGCGTGCCTCAAGGTGTGGATGCACGCGACGTGTTGCGCATCGCCTATGAGGAATACAACGCCTCTTTTGGATCGGGTCTGGCGCGGCTTGCGGGCAAGGTGTTTCGGATCGGGCATCTGGGCGATCTCAACGAGGGCATGTGCCTGACATCGCTGTCACTGGCGGAAATGGCGCTGGCGCGGGCGGGTGCACGGATCGAATTGGGCTCTGGCGTCGGTGCGGCGCAGGATTGGCTCTTGTTGCAACACATGGATGCGCCTGATTTGTGTGTTGCGGCTGAATAAACCCTTCCAGCAGCGAGAAAGTAATCCATGTCCCACAGGCATCACCCCCTGCGACAGCAACGCGCGGAACTTGCTGCTGGGGCCTTCAACCCGGCGATGATTGGCCGCGCAGCAAGCAGCTCGCCAAGTGCCGAAGATAACAAGGCTGAGCGGACCATGGATGCGCTGCGCAAGGCCGAAAGCTTAGGGCGCAAAACGTGATCGACGTGGCAAAAGCCATCGCCGCGCATGTGTAACTGTTTCAACTGGGAGGCAATAATGGACATTCACGAATATCAGGCCAAGGAAATTCTGGCAGGCTTTGGTGTGCCGGTGCCGCGCGGTGGGCTGGCGTATTCCCCCGAGCAGGCGGGATACCGCGCGCGTGAATTGGGCGGTGAGGCCTGGGTGGTCAAGGCGCAGATTCATTCGGGTGGGCGCGGTGCAGCGGGCGGTGTCAAGCTGTGCCGGACGGATGAAGAGGTGCGCGCTTATGCCGCCACGCTGTTTGGCCGCGACCTGGTGACGAAACAGACCGATGCGCGGGGCAAGAGCGTTCACCGCGTCTGGGTCGAAACCGCCTCGGAAATTAGGCAGGAACTCTATTTGGGTCTCGTTCTGGACCGTAAAACCGAACAGATTATGATTGTGGCCTCCGCCCATGGCGGCATGGAAATCGAGGATTTGGCAGAGGAAGACCCCGACAGCCTACGCCGGATGTTGATTGATCCCGCCGTCGGGCTGGCCGAATTTCAGGCGCGCGAATTGGCCTTTTCACTGGGGCTGACGGGCGGGCAGGTGGCGCAGATGGTGAGCGTCCTGCAGGCTTGCTACCGGGCCTATCGCGATCTGGATGCGATGATGGTAGAGATAAACCCACTTGTGCTCACCGGTACGGGCGAACTTGTGGCGCTGGATGCCAAGATGAGTTTTGACACCAATGCGCTTTATCGCCGACCGGATGTCGCAGCCTTGCGTGATCCCTCCCAGGAGGACCCGCGCGAGGCAACCGCCGCCGATAATGGTTTGGCTTATGTCGGTCTTGACGGTGACATCGGATGCATCATCAATGGTGCCGGGCTGGCCATGGCAACGATGGATATGATCAAACTTTCGGGGGGTGAGCCAGCCAACTTCCTTGATATTGGCGGTGGTGCCAGCCCCGAGCGCGTGTGTCAGGCGTTCCGCACCGTTTTGAGTGACGCAAATGTGCGGGTAATTTTGGTGAATATCTTTGCCGGGATCAACCGCTGCGACTGGATTGCCAATGGCGTTGTGCAGGCCTACCGCGAGGTCGGTATGACCCTGCCTGTGGTGGTGCGCCTGGCCGGGACAAACGTCAAGGAAGGTCAGGACATCCTGCGCAAATCGGGCTTGCCGATCCTCACCACCGATACGCTGGAAGAAGCGGCAGAGGTTGCCGTTGCCCATCGTAAAACCCCCATCGCCGCTTGAAGGAGAAGAGCATATGGCTATTCTGATCGATAAGAGCACACGCGTTTTGGTCCAGGGCATTTCCGGGCGCATCGGCCAATTTCACACACAGGAAATGATCGAAGCGGGCACCAATGTTGTCGGCGGCGTCACGCCGGGCAAGGGCGGGAGCAGCATCCTGAACCGACCCGTTTTTGACACCGTACGCGCGGCCGTGGAGGCCACCGGTGCCGAGGCCAGCCTGTTGTTTGTCCCGCCCCCCTTTGCGGCGGATGCGATGATGGAGGCGGCGGATGCGGGCATCCGCACGGCGGTCTGCGTGACCGATGGTATCCCGGCACAGGATATGATCCGGGTGAAACGTTTCCTGCGCCGTTATTCCCGGCTGCGCAAAATGCGCCTGATTGGACCGAATTGCGCCGGGATCATCTCCCCAGGGCAGGGTTTCATGGGGATCATGCCGCCTCATATCTACATGCCGGGGCGCGTTGGGATCGTCGGGCGGTCCGGGACTTTGGGATATGAGGCCGCCAGCCAGATGCAGAAATTGGGCATCGGGGTTTCGACCTCCGTTGGCATTGGGGGGGATCCGATTAACGGATCGTCATTCCGCGACATTCTGGAACTGTTTGAGGCCGATCCGGAAACGGATGCGGTCATGATGATCGGCGAGATCGGCGGGCCGCAAGAGGCTGAAGCCGCGGCCTATGTGCGCGATCATATGAGCAAGCCGGTCGTGGCCTATGTCGCCGGTCTGTCGGCACCCAAGGGGCGCCAGATGGGACATGCCGGGGCGATCATTTCCGCCTTTGGTGAAAGCGCGCAGGAGAAGGTTGAAATGCTTAGCGCCGTGGGCATTGCCGTGGCCCCAAACCCATCCGCAATGGGCGTGACCATGGCGGACGTCCTGTCCCATCAGCGCGCGGCATGAGCCTTATGGACGGAGCCTCAGAAATCGCAATGACCAACAGCGCAAGCGGTGTCGGTCGCAAAGAACAGCATGTCGGTGTCTTGAGCCTGGCCTTGGCCAATATGGTCCATGGAGCGGTGGCGCATGGGTTGTCTGCGGCTTGCGATATCCGCGAGGGCGCGCCCATGCCGCATCTGTGGCATTGGGCGGGGTTTCCCGAAACCGTGCCGCTGTCGGAATTGGCCCGCAACGGGCATCCGGCGATGGGTGGATTTTTACCGGAACTGTCCTTTGAGCGTCGTATGTGGGCGGGGGGGCATCTGCGGTTTTCGGGCAGGTTGCACATCGGCGAGCCCTTGCACCGCAGCTCGGAAATCCTCGCTGTCACCCGCAAGGCCGGGGCGACGGGCGAAATGGTGTTTATCACCGTGCAACATGTCGTGACCGGCGAGGCCGGGGGCCGTGTGGATGAGGTGCAGGACATCGTTTACCTCGATATCCCCGACCGTTTTACAGCACCCAAAAAGAAACCCGTGCCTCAGGATTTGCTGTTTGACGAAACCGTCACGATGAACGAGGTACGCTTGTTTCGCTTTTCTGCGGCGACCTATAATGCGCATCGCATCCATTATGATCTGGATTACACACGCAAGGTCGAAAAATACCCCGCCCTGATCGTGCATGGTCCGATGCAGGCGATGATGCTGCTGGATGCCGGTGAACGTCACAGCGGCAAATCCGCATGCGGGTTCCGATTTCGCGGTGTGCATCCGATGTTCCACGATCAGGACCTGCGGCTCACGGGGACCGTTGATCTCGCAACAAAGGCCATGGTGCTGGGCACGGCTGCCCCGGCGGGCTTTCTGGGGATGCAAGCGCGCATGGAGTGGGCATGATGGGCGGTGTCCTGGCCGGAATGCGCGTTGTTGAAAGCTCTGCCTTCGTGGCGGTGCCGCTGGCGGGGATGACCCTGGCGCAGATGGGAGCGGATGTGATCCGTTTCGATTTGCCCACGGGCGGCATGGACCATCAGCGCTGGCCGATCACCGCGCAAGGCAAAAGCCTGTTCTGGGCAGGGCTAAACAAGGGCAAACGGTCGATTGCGATTAACGTAAAAACCCCGCGGGGCCGCGAGATCGCCTCAGAAATCATCTGCGCACCGGGCGAAGATGCGGGATTGTTTATCACCAACCTCGCCGTCAAGGGCTGGACCGATCATCTCAGCCTCGCGAAAAAGCGCACCGACATTTGCACGGTAACGCTGCGCGGGGACCGCATGGGGCGGCCCGCGGTGGATTACACGGTCAACCCATCGGTCGGTTTTCCCGATGCCACCGGTCCGGTCGATGGGAGCGAGCCGGTTGCGCATGTGCTGCCGGCCTGGGATTGTATCGCCGGGAATATGGTTGTCTCAGGGCTTCTGGCGGCAGAACGACACCGGTTGCGGCGTGGCCACGGGCAGGGAGTCGATCTGACGCTCAAGGACGTCGCCGCTGCGATGCTTGGCAATTTGGGCATTATCGGTGACGTCGCGATGAACGGCGAGAGCCGCGCCAAGGCGGGCAACGCGCTTTATGGTGCCTATGGGCAGGATTTTTTGTGCCGGGATGGTCGGCGCGTGATGGTTATTGGTCTGACGGTGCGGCAGTGGCGCAACCTGGTGAAAGTAACACAGACTGAAGGCGAAATGGATCGCCTGGCGCGCAGCTTGGGCGTTGATCTCGCCGAAGAGGGCGCGCGCTGGCATGCGCGCGATCAGATCACAAAGGTGCTGGTCCCATGGTTCGCCGCACGAGATCTGGACATGGTTGCGAGCGCATTTGATGCAGGCGGCGTGACCTGGTCGGTGTTTCGCAATTTCCGCGAAGCGCTCGCGCAGGACCCTGATTTGTCGCAGCAGAACCCGATGTTTCAATCGCTGCATCAACCGGGTATCGGGCGCTACCTGACGCCCGGCTCGCCGTTTGATTTTTCTGATCTTGCACGGCAAGATCCGCGACCTGCGCCGGTTCTGGGCCAACATACCGAAGAAATTCTGGCTGATGTCGCCGGGCTGCCCGACAGCGAGATCGCGTCCCTGTTTGACGCAGGTGTTGTAACGCAGCCGGGTCAGGCCATACGCCTTGCGTCTTGACGTTGATGCACAGGGTGCTTGCCGGTTTTCGAGCCTGACCCGCGCTATGACTGGGCCCGCTCTGCAATGATGTGACCGTATATGGTTGCAGTGACCCTATCGTAACCAAAAGGCATCGGATATGTGCAACGCTTTTTGTTGTGTTGCCGTGGCAGAGTGTGAATTATTTTGTCTGGGTCCGCTTGGTGTCTCAAGCGATATTGGATCGACGCATTAAAAATTTCGGCGTAGGCAGGTGATGTGATTTGTCCCAGTGACCCCAGATAGAGTACCCCGATGACCGACACCCAGATTTCAACCCATGATGCTGCGGCGGACGCGCGCAATGATGACATCCTGATCTATGTGGACGGCGATCTGGTGCCACGCGCGGAGGCAAAAGTGTCGGTGTATGATTCTGGCTTCATGCTGGGGGATGGCATTTGGGAAGGGCTGAGGCTCTATGACGGGTATCTGTCGTTTCTGGATGAACATCTCGACCGGCTGTTTGAAGCCGCGCTCTATATCGACCTCGACATTGGCAAAACCCGCGCGGAACTGGTGCAGGCGATCCACCAGACCCTTGATGCAAATGCCATGACAACGGATGTGCATCTGCGCGTGATGGTCACACGTGGGCGTAAGAAAAAACCCTTTCAACATCCGCAGCTGAGCGTTTTCGGCTCTACGATCGTGATCATTGCGGAGCACTCCAAACCCGACGAAAACGCCATTCACCGTGGCATCCGGCTTCACACCGTGCCCCATCACCGTGGTCTGCCGCTGACGCAGGATTCAAAACTGAATTCGCATTCCAAACTAAATTGCATTATCGCCCTCAACCACGCGTTGCGCGCGGGGGCGGATGAGGCGCTGATGCTGGATCCCTTTGGTTTCGTGAATACGACCAATGCCTGCAATCTTTTTATCGTGCGCAAGGGGGTTGTTTGGACCTCGACGGGGGATTATTGCATGAACGGTATCACGCGGCAGAAGGTTATCGATTTGTGTTGCGAGAATGACATTCCGGTGTTTGAACGCAACTACTCCCTGGTCGACACCTACGGTGCGGATGAGGTATTTCTGACCGGTACTTTTGGCGCGCAGACGCCCGTTTTCGAGGTTGACGGTCGTGTGATCGGCGGTGGCAAACCCGGCCCCGTATTTTACCAAATACGCGCATTATACAAAGCGCTCATTGCAGAATCGCGGATCTCGACCTCCTGAAAGACCTAAGGCAATCAGTCGGCAAGGTGCTGGCGACGCTTCGGTGCAGGTCGGGAAAAATGAACCGCTCACCGCCGCGCGCATGACGGAGGGGTTTCGCGGAACGACTTGGTCTGGGTTTTGAGGTAAAGACCGGGCAGGCCTGTCTTGTTCTGCCTCATATTTCTGGTGCATCTAAGTTCAGTCTGATCTTGGGGTCCTGTGATGCCCGACCTGACGCGCTTGACGGTCGGATTCAAATTTGACCTAAAAACCAGAACGCGCGACCCACGGGTTTTGTATTTCCCACGCTCTTTTCAATTGCCATTGTGGAACCTAGCAATTTTCAATCACAATGAGCCGCCTGCAAAACAGGACGCAGTCGCATCAGCTCTTCGACCTTGAGCGGTTTGTCGAGAAAAGCTTGAACACAGGACATGCCGCTGAATTTATTTTTTTGAACCAATGGTAAAGGTGTCGAGATCATGACCAGCACCGCGGGCGCGAAGATCAGATTTGCATCATTGGTTGCGGTTTCAAGAAACTCCAGTCCGTTCATACGCGGCAGGTTCACATCAAGTAGGATGACATCAATTGCGCCGCCGGGGGGCGTGCGCAAATAGGCGAGCGCCTTTTCGGCATCCATGAAGCTTATCACCTCCTCGGCAAGGCGCGCGCGGATCAGCGTCCTTTGGCACATCGCCTGATCGACGCGATCATCGTCAATGATCATCACCTTTCCCAGAAAAAGCGCGGGGTCATTTTTGTCAATATGCATCATTTTGGGGTCCTCTTTCCAACCATCGGGCGTTTCTTTTTGCGCCGACGCATATTCCCGACGTCGTTTGATGACATCGTGTGGCGAGGCGTTGAGGTTTTAAAGCGTTGTGGGGCGGTAATGCTCTCACGCCGCGGTACTTTCACGGGGGGGTGCGGTCGCGTTACGGGGCCAATGAAAACTGAACGTGGCACCCTCACCGGGATGAGAGATAATTTCGACACGGCCGCCGTGTAATTCAACAGATTTCTTGACGACAGCCAATCCGATCCCCGTGCTTTCGGGGGTATCGCAGGTACGCAGGGTCTGGAACATTTCAAATATCTTCTTGTGATATCTGACGTCGATACCCGGCCCATTGTCTGCGACGCTAAAGGCAAAGGTGTCGCCTTTGTCCTCTACGCAAACCCGAATTCTCAGCGGTGTCCGGCCATCGTGGTATTTGACCGCATTGCCGATCAGGTTTTCCAAAACGCGCCTCAGGTTGATCGTGTCGGTTGTGAGAGTTTGGACGGGCGTGTCCAGGACCAGCTGATCGGGCTCCAGGTCCAAATCCGCGATCATTGAGGTTATGAAATCAGTAAGCTCGAGGGGGCTGTCTTTGCCATAGGTTTCGCGGATACAGGAGAATTCGAGGATTCCAGATGTCAGGTCATTCATGCGTTGAACGCGATCATGGATAAGGTCGATCGCCGTTGTGACCTCCGGGTTGGCATCCTTTGAGCTGCAATAATCCTCCAGGTCCTCTTTGAGCATATCTGCAAGGCCGGCAATGCCGCGTATCGGTGTTTTCAGATCATGGGAAATGACATAGGCGAATTGTTCGAGTTCGACATTCGATTTGACCAGCTTCTCCTTTTCGCTGCGCAATGCGTCGGTCACCTTTTCCGCATAGGCGACAGCTTTCTTGTTCGTGCGTGCCATCATGATGATCAGCGCGATAACCAGTACCTCAATCAATACCCCTGCAATCAAAAACAAAACGGGCTGCATATCGCTATTGTTATGGCGAAAGGCGAGGTTGGTTCTGATGTCCAGCCGCCACTGGCGACCGTATAGATCCAGCGTCACCTGTTCAGCAAACATGGGATTGTCATCATGCAGGTCTTCTGCCGTCAGGTGCTCATCATAAATCACCTCATCGGCATCGCTGATGCTGACACTTACGTGGCGCAGATGTTTGGCCAGCAGACCGTCCATCAGCCTGTTGACGACGAAAGGTGCATAAACCGTGCCTGAAAAACTTGCGCGCCGCTGTTCAAGGGTGTCCAGCGGCCCCTCTTTGTAAATGGGGGCGTAAAACAGGAATCCGGGCGTTGAACTGGCATCCTGCACCAGGACGATGGGTCCCGTGATCTGCGCGTACCCCGTGTCGCGGCTGGCCAATGCGGCGTTCCGGCGATTGGTCTCATGTGCAATATCGAGGCCGATGGCGGCAGAATTCGCGGCTTCCGGCTCAATGAATGAAATTGGCATCATGTGATCACTGTCATGGTCGGGGAAGATCTGAAATACGTCCCGCTCGATCCCGCGCGCGTCCAGGTAGGCGTCGAGCATGTCAGGGCGCAGATAGTGGATGACACCGATACCGTTGATGCCGGGATACTTATCCCCAATCCGCATCTTCTCCGTGAAAAGGCGCCACTGCTCCAGCGTCATATCTCCGCCCTGCGAATCCATCGCCGACACCCCCGCCCAGAGCGCGTCCTCATATCGTGCCATGCGATTTTCGATCAGGCCAACGATCCTGTCGCGTGAGGCTTCAAACCGCTGCTGTACTTTGATTTCGGTTTGATGCTTTGTGTATTGCCAAATGGTAAAGGTCACCGAAAACGACAAGGCGATGACGACAAGATGCAGCGGCGTAATCTGGCCACGATGAGGTTGCATTTTCATAGCAACGAGTCCGAACAGGTTGTTGGATGAGAATACATTTCCGCAGGATAAAGAGCAGAAGATAAGAAGCGGTTAAGTGTTTGCAGGGATCTTGGTGACCTGTGGGCGTAGCGTCTCAAAGGGGCGCTGACTGAGGCGTTGGCTGGCGGCATTACCAAAATGACACGGGCATCCGTGACGCTTGTGTGACTATCCTGCGTAGCCGAAAAGCCGGGGCAGCCAGAGGACGATGTCGGGCCAAATGACCAGCCCCATTAAGGCCATCAGAAGCGCGATCAGAAACGGCCAGATTTCGCGGATGATTTCGGAGAGAGGAATACGCGTTACCGCATTGAGAACGAATAGCAAAATACCATAGGGTGGCGTGATCAGGCCAATCATGCAATTGACTACGGCGACAACGCCGAAATGCACCAGATCAATGCCCAATTCGCGACAGGTTGGCAGGAACAGCGGAATGATCACCAGGATGATGGTGGTCGCATCCAGCACGCATCCCAACAGCAGGAACAGCAGGTTCACACCCAGCAGGAACAGCAGAGGATCGACGTCCAGACCCACCAGTTGCTGGGCCAGAACGCTGGGGATGTTTTCGGAAGCGACCACGTAGTTGAGGATCAATGCACCGCCGATGACGAGGCCCACGGCGGCAGAAGAACGCGCGCTTTCCACCAATATCCCATAGAGCGCGTGAAAGCTCAGGGCGCGGTAAAACAGCGCCGCCAGCACCAGCGCATAGAAGGCCGCCACGGCTGCGGCCTCCGTGGGCGTCGTGACGCCGCCGTAGATCCCGTAAAGCAGGATCGCGGGCATCAGGAGGGCGGGGAAGGCGTTGATTGTACGCCCCGGTAATTCAGAGAGGGGCACGGGATCTTCGAGCGCAAAGCCGCGCCGGTGGGACAGGAAGCTGTTCATCGCCATCAGAACCAGGCCCATCATCAGGCCGGGGATAATGCCGCCCAGAAACAAATAACCGATGGAGGTGTTGGACACCAAAGCATAGAGCACCATCGGGATTGAGGGGGGGATGATCGGGCCGATTGTAGCGGAAGCCGCCGTGATCGCAGCGGCGTAACCGCGGGTGTAATGGCCGGATTTGGTCATCATTTCGATGATGATCTTGCCGATCCCCGCCGCATCGGCGACAGCCGAGCCTGACATGCCCGAAAAGATCAGCGAGGCGACGACGTTGACATGCCCCAACCCGCCCCTGAAGCGACCGACCAGGGCGACACAGAACGCCAGCAGCCGGTCGCTGATGGTGCCCGCGTTCATGATGTTGGCCGCAACGATAAAAAGTGGGACGGCCAGCAGGATGAAGCTCTGATAAAGCCCATCCATCAGGACTTTGCCCGCGATACCAATGCCCTGACCCGATACCGTCAGATACCCCATGGAGGCGATCAGAATGGCGTAGGCAATCGGCGCACCGATCCCGGCCAGAAAGAACAGCAAGCCGATACAGACCAGAAATTCAGTGCTCATGCGCGCGGGTCTCGCGCTGGTTCTTCGACGCCGTAGCGGATGGCGCGGTAAACGGCCCAGGCGTATCGGAGCGACACGGCGATGAGAAAGAGAATATAGATTGAATAGATGTCGCGCATGCGGATCCAATCGCCAAGGATCGAGGACAACGTGGCGGTCTTTTTCAACCGCAGGATGTGGAATTTCGCCAGCGTGGGTTCGATGGAGGCGATCAGGCCGATTGAGATCGTCAGCCCGGAGATGATAATAAACCAGCGCCGCAGCGCGGGGCGCACATTCAGGAATATGATATCGAAAGTGACGTGATCGCGGTCCCGGACCACAAAGGCATTGCCCCAGAAGATCAGCCACACCCAGAGCAGCAGGCAAAATTCCAGCGTCCACCCGTAAAGTGAGGGTTCCAGCAAAGGAAAGCGCGCGGGCAGCCATTCCAGACGCGCAGAATAGCGCACTGTGATCTGGAGAATGAACGTCAGAAACATCAGCGCCATCATGCTGGCGGCCACGGCTTGTGCCATGTGGCGCAGGGCGGAGGTGAGTGACGTCATTGAGTATCCGAAAGCGAGGGCGCGGGGATCACGCCGGACAGGAGGTGCGCGTCATGCGCCCCTCCCTGGTTTTATTTGGCCTTATCAATTGCCAAGTGCATTGATCTTGTCGAGCGCGCCCTCAGGCCAGCTTGCCGCCAGTTCTGAGCCTGCGTATTGGCCCTGAACATGGGTGCGGAACGCCTTGAGGTCCGGTTCATAGACGGCCAAACCCTGCTCCTTGAGGAAGGACACGAGGTCTTCTTCTTTCTGGAGCTGTTTGTTGCGCCCGCTTTCAGCGGCGGCATCGGCGGCTGCCTGAACCTGTGCTTGCTGCTCCGCGCTCAACCCGTCCCAAACCGTCTTGGAAAATGCCACGTAATTCAGGTCGACCAGATGCGAGGTCAGGGCGATCTGGTTTGTCACCTCGTAGAATTTCGCATCTACGACTGTTGGTAAGGGGTTGTCCTGCCCATCCACGGATCCGGTCTGAAGCGCGGTGTAAACTTCGGTAAAGGACATCGGCGTGGGGTTCGCACCCAGCGCCTTGCCCAGGAACTGCCAGGCATCCGTGCCGGGCATCCGCAGGTTGACCCCGGCCAGATCGGCGGGCGTCATGACGGTCAATTCGTCTTTGGTCTGGCGCAGGTTCACATGGCGCCGTCCCAAATACATGACAGACAAAAGCTTGACGCCAAGCTCGTCTTCGGCGGTTTGCTTGAAGGAATCCATCAGCGGGTCATTGAACACCGCCACCTGATGCGCTGCATCCTGATGCACGTAACCGGTCGCAAAGATCGAGAATTCCGGGAAGAATTGTGCCAGTTCCTGCGCCGAGGCAATCGACATTTCCAGATCCCCCGAGGCGATGGCCTCAAGCTCTGAGCCCTGCGCGATCAGCGAGCCGTTGTAATGCGGCTCATAGGTGGCAAACCCCGCAACGGCGGGCGCGAAAACCTCTGCCAGCGCGACCGAGCGTTGATCGGTTTCGGACGCGGGGGTCGACATGCGCAGTGTGATCGTATCTGCCGCATAGGCCGGCAGGGCGATGGTTGCGGCTGTCAGGGCCATCAGCGCGCGTCTTGTGAATTTCATCATGGTAAGGTCTCCTCCGTTTAGATCGCGGTGTTGCAACCGCTTGTTTATTCGCGAGGCCACGCCCCGTCGAAATCTGTGTCACATCCCCAGGGCGCGCCTTTTTGCGCTGTCGACATGGGTGTGGATGGCGGCGATGGCGGCGCTATTGTCCCGCGCCTCCAGCGCCGCGCAGATCGCCAGATGTTCATCCAGCACCGGCACCACCAATTCGGGTAACATGCGGGTATCTGAATTGCGGATCAGTCTGATTTTGATCGCATTGACCCGGTGAATGTCCGAAATGATCGCATTGCCCATCGCGTCGATGATGCGGTCATGAAAGGCCCAATCAATCTGCTGTGCCCTTTGCAGGACCTCTGTTGTGACGCCTTGGGTGGCCTGCGCGCGGATCTCTTGATGCTCTGCCAGAAGCTGTGCGATATCTTCGTCGCTGGCAGTGCGGCAATAGATCGAAACGGCCTCACCCTCGATGATATGGCGCAGTTGGAAGGCATTGCGCACGAGCTCCAGATCAATGGACAACACCTGGAGTCCGCGTTTTGGGACGGTTTTGATCAAGCCATCCGCCTCCAGACGCGGGATCATTTCGCGGATCGCTCCGAGCGGCATACCCGTCAGAGCGACCAATTCGCGTTGCGATACGATCTGGCCGGGATCGATGTCGCGCGCCAGCAGTTTCTGGGTGAAGTTGGAATAGGCGTGATCGCGCAGGCGCAGGGGCGTTGAGGGCGTCACGCCAGCACCTTTCCCGCAAAAGCCGACAGGATTGCGGCGCGCGCCTCCCCGCGTAAGGGCTTTAGGGGCGGGCGGAGGCGCGCCCAATCCGCGTTGTCGCTGCGCTGTGACGAAATCAGTTTCAACGCGGGGATGACCGGTACAGAGACAATATGTGCAACCTCGGCGGATAAGGCTTGATCCTCATTTTGCGTTTCAAAAAGCCGCGCCATGCGTTCGGGATAGAGGTTCGCCATGCCGCAGATGGAGCCCACCGCCCCCAGCGCCGCCGCCTTGTGCAACAGGCGTTCATCCCCTACCAGCACCGGGATTTGTCCGCTTTCAATAAGGGCGCGCGTGTTATCCCAACTTCCTGAACTGTCCTTGATCGCCATGATCCTCTCCGGGAAGCCCGCGCTCAGGCGCATTACCAGATCGACCGGCAGGGGCGCATGGCTGACTTGCGGAATGTGATAGAGAATAAAGCGGGCGCGATGATCCGCTGCGTTGAAAAGCCGGGCGTGCCAGTCAAAAAGCCCGTCCTCTTCAACGCATTTGAAGTAGAAAGGCGGGAGCAGCAGGAAATCTGTGATCCCCGCGTCGATGCCCTGCTGTATCTGCGCAAGGGCATCATCAAGCGCGCTGCTGCTGACACCCAGAGTGATTTTTGACGCAGATATGCCGGAGGCCAACAGTGCTGATATGGCCGCGGCACGCTCTTTCAGGCCGATGGAGGCACCTTCGCCCGTTGTGCCAAAGGCCGTGACCCCCTCTATGCCGCGTTTCAGAAGGTCACGCGCATGGGTGCAAAACAGCGAAAGGTTGATGCTGCCGTCTGCCCCAAATGGCGTTAGCAAGGCCGCCGAAATCCCAAAATGCGCCATATCACCCCCATGTTGGTCTGTCCCACGACGCCAATCTTCATATGGAGGTTAAAGAATACACGTTGACTGTCAATCTGACATGTCAGACCCTTGATAAGATTTTTACGCCGATCTGTGGAGGTTGAAACCGCATGGCAAGGGTTCTGTGCGCGGGGTTGATCGCGGCTGATCTGGTTTTTGATATGCCCTCCTTTCCAGTGGAGGGCGACAAGCACCGCGCGCGCGCCTCGCATTTGATCGGGGGTGGTGGGGCGTTGAATGCGGCCTGTGCGATTGCAGCACTTGGTGGTGAGGTCAGCCTTGCCGGCGCTGTTGGAGCGGATGTTTTCGGCATATTCCTGCGTCAAAAGATGCACGACCGAGGGATTGACGACACTCTGGTGCGCGACGTGCCGGGGGTTACCACGTCGCGCTCCACGATCCTGCTCTCGGCGGGAGGGGAGCGTACGATTATCAATCACCGGGAGGCCGCGCTTATGCAGGGCGATGTCGAGGTGCCAGAGACGTTTTCCCATGACGCGATGCTCGTGGATACGCGCTGGCCGCAGGGTGTGGTGAAAATCGCCCAGATGGCCCGGCGCGCAGGCAAGCCGGTTGTCGTGGATGGCGAAGCCCCCGTGAAATTGGCGATGCAGGTCCTGAAAACGGCAAGCCATATCGTCTTTTCCCAGCAAGGCCTCAAGGATTTTGCCGGATCATATGATGCGGATGCGCTGCAAAGCGTGGCCACAGATTTGGGCGTATGGTGTGCGGTGACGCGGGGGGCCTTGCCAACCGTCTGTTGCGTCGGCGAGGGGATCATGGAAATTCCGGTACCCGCTGTTGAGGCAAAGAACACCCTTGGCGCCGGGGATGCCTGGCACGGGGCGTTTACGTTGGCTTTGGCGAAGGGATACGCGGAACTGCAGGCCGTGCGATGGGCCAATGCTGCGGCCTCTCATAAGGTCCGTTTTGCGATAGAAACCGAAACCTTCGCAAGTACTGCGCAAACCGACGCTTTGATGGCGCAAATGCGCGATTGAAAATACCGAAAGGCACCGGCATTGAAGGCACCGGCATGGAAGGCATCGTTCCCAGTCTCAACACGCCCTTTGCGCAGGATGGATCGGTGGATCATGCATCCCTGCGCCGCTTGGTCGATCACACCGTTGCGGCGGGCTGTGGTGGCATGCTCGGGCTGGCCGTCGCGGGCGAATATGCGATGTTGGGATTTGAGGAAAAGACCGCGATGATCGAAACCATCGCCGCGACAAATTCAGATCGCATTCCCTTCATTGTGAGCGTCACTGCGCCGGATTTGGCGGAGACGCTTGACCTTTCATCTGTTGCGCGCTCGGCGGGTGCGCGAGGCGTCTGCGTACAGGTGCCCGCCGGTTTCGCGCGCCATGAAGCACTGGTGTTTCTCAACGATGTTGCGGCGCGCGGGCCCGGTTTGCTGATGGTGCAGGATCTGGATTGGGCAGGTCCGGGCAGGACGCTTGAAGATATCGTGTTTCTGCATGAAAACATCGAAGCGTTTTCATGGCTAAAGATCGAAACATCACAGGCCGGGGTGAAATATACCGCTGTCTTAAACGCCACAAACGGTGCCTTGAACGTCTGCGGCGGGTGGGCGGTTACGCAATTGATGGATGCCCTGGCGCGCGGGGTGCAGGCGTTTATCCCGACGGGGATGGAGCGTATTTACGTCGCCATTTTTCGCCGGTTCAAATCGGGTGATGTCGCGGGTGCACGGGCGCTGTTTGAGCGCGTTTTGCCGGTCCTGAATTTCTCAAACCAACATATCGACATCAGCATTCGGTTCTTTAAGGAACTCAGAAAAGCCGAGGGCCTGTTTGAGAGCGGTAAGTGTCGGCAACCGGGGGCGGTGTTTGATCCGGTGCAGGAAAGCGAAGCGGCGATTGCGATGGGCAGAGCGCTTGTTTTGGCAAGAGAGATTGACATGGACGTGGCTGGCCTGTCGTCCTAGCATTGTGCCGCTTTGAGGATGGTTTTGGAGATGACAACGGCGTTCAGAACAGGAAAAGCCCGGCAAATGCGGCACCGAACCCGAAACAAATCAAACTGGCCCGGCGCAGGATGCTCCCGCGTCCGATCAATCCGTAGGACATGCAGGACAACCCGGCACCCACATGCACAAATGCGATGAGCGCCCCAAAGGGTTCCGTGGAAAGCCGGATCAGGGCGGGGCTGGCGATCATGCTGAGCGGGATGATGTAGAGACCCAGCCCCAGAGCCATGGCGGTCAGGGCGACCTTGAGCCAGTTTTCCTCGATCATGCCAGCGGCGATGAAGACCGCGCCGCAAACGGGCGGTGTGATGGTGGAGAGAAGGGCGAACCAGAAGACAAAGAGATGCGCTTGCAGCGGTTCCAGGCCCAGATTGATCAAGGCCGGTCCGGCAACGGAGACGCAGATGACATAGGCCGCCGTGGTGGGCACCTCCATCCCCAAAAGCAGGCAGGCAAGGGCGGTTAACAGCAGCGCAGGCCAGAGCGCGCCGCCGGAACCAGATAAGATCACGGAGGTGATTTTAACGCCCAAACCGGTGATGCCCAAGACGCCGATGATGATCGAGGCACACAGGATAATCGCCGCGATCATGGCGACTTGTTTTCCGGCGTTGATCATCGCGCTGCCCAATCGCTCAAAGCCCTGCGCGATGTTGATCCGAGGCGTGGCGTCACAGAATAGCGCGAGCGTGGCGGCGAAGATCGCAAGGGCGGCGGCATATTGCGGGGTGAAGCCGAGAGCAAACATGGCGAACAGCAGGACCGAGAATGGCACCATGAAAAAGCCGGAGGTGATCAGCACCGCACGGCGTGTCGGACGTTGGTCTTCGGGGATGGCTTTGAGGTCATAGCGCTCTGCATAGGCGTTGATGCCCATCCAGACCGCCAGAAAATAAAGGATCGCGGGCAAAAGAGCGGCCAGCATGATCTGCGCATAAGGCACACCGGTCAGTTCTACCATGACAAAGGCCCCGGCCCCCATGAGGGGGGGCATGATCTGGCCGCCCGAGGAGGCGACGGCTTCCACCGCCGCCGCCAGTCGTTTGGGATAGCCCAGTTTTTTCATCGCGGGCAGGGTGATCGCCCCCGTCGAGGCCACATTCGCCGAGGCAGACCCGGAAATAGAGCCAAAGAGAGCAGAGGATAGCACTGAGACCTTGGCCGCGCCGCCCTTGAGGCGCCCGGCAGCGGCGGAGGCGACATTCATGAAGCCCTGACCGGCTTCGCCGGCGTTCAGCACCGCGCCAAAGATCACAAAGATTGCCACGACGCCAACCGACACCCCCGTGAGGCTGCCCCATATGCCGCCCTCTGCCACGACCAATGTGCCCAGAAAGCTGCGCAATGGGGTTCCGGCGTGACCGAATTCACCGGGGATATATTGGCCATAGAGCCCGTAGAGCAGTGCGGCCAGCGCCACCATTGGCAGGGGCCAGCCGATCATGCGCCGCGCGCCTTCCATGACAATCAGCAGGAGGGTGATGGCGAGCGCGACCTGAAAGCGGTCCTCCAGAAACCCATATTGATTGCGCAGCATCTGGTGATTGAGCGCGATCCACAGGCACCCTGCAAGGCCCACCGCCGCGATCACAGCGCCGGACAGGGTGGCCAGACGCGAGGTGCTGCCGAAGACAAACACCCAGGGCAGGATCAGCGCCATATGCAGCGGGCGCGCCACGAGATTTGGCACCAGACCATAGAAGATCAGCCCGATATGGAACACACAAGAGAACGCCCCGAGGGCAATCCATCCGTGCCGCGCAGAGAGGTTTTGCATTGTTGTAAGCCTTGATGCGCCCGGTCCCGCCGATCACGGAACCGGGCAGCGCATTACATGTGAGCGTCGTTCAATGCCGCGCCGATTTCTTTGTAATAGCGGATCGCACCGGGGTGGATCTGCGTGGTGATGTTGCTGAGCATGTCAAGTGACACGCCTGCCCACCAGGCGGCATCCCCGGCCATATCGGCTTTGGTTTCCCAATAGGTTTTGGTCAGAAGGTAGGCGGTGTCCTCGTCCATCTTTTCCGTCGTATAGGCGACAACGGGCAGCGATGTGGTGGTGATATCGCCGTCCTGACCGGTATAGGTGCCTGCGGGGATGATCAATTCGGTGCGCTTGGTCTGCGCGATCTGATCTGGGTCCAGCGACAAGACCGTCACACCGGTGGATGCGGCCGCTTCGATCACATTTGGTGCGGGGTAGGAGCCTGCGGTCACGAAGCCGTCGATCTGCCCGTTCTTGAGGGCGTTCACGGCGTTGGACAGTTCGGAATCCGCCACTGTGACCTTGCCTTCCAGCCCGAAGAGTTCGATGTATTTCGCCCCTTCACGCGCCCCAAAAGACCCGCTGCCCAGAAGCACCGTCTTGCCTTCCATCTGCGCGAAGGACGTCACCCCGCTGGCCTCTGACATGACGAAATGCATGGTCAAGGACGGAATCGGGAAAAGCGCGCGGATGCCTTCAAAAGAGGGGTCGGATTTACCCTCGAACATGGCTTTGCCACCCTGCGCCAGACCGATCAGGGCGGGGGGCGTGGTAAAGACGTAATCGCCGCCCCGCGCGCGCACTTCCATGACGTTTTGCACGGAGCCCTGGCTTTCCTCCACTGTGACGGACACATCGCCACCGGTGCCTGCTTTCATGGCTTCGGCGAATTGCACGGCCATCTGGAAGTAAGAGGAACCTGCCTTGGCCGATTTATAGGTTACGCGAGTTTCGGCGCTGGCCGCGGAGCCGAGCAGCATCACGGTTGCGGCGATCACGCCGATGGATTTGAAAAATGTCATAAGATGTCTCCCTGAAGTCTGTGCGCACAGTCTCTTGTTATGAGTGGAAGCGCAAGATTTCTTGTAAACCGATAGATTGGAAAACCGGGCGAAATCCCATTGGGGTCAAGGTGCAAAAATCGACCATAAACAGGGCCCGTTTGCGCGAGTGCATGCCTCTGTGGAATCGGCGGATCTTTGGGGTCTGAGCGCCGGGCTCGCCCCAAACACGCAATCGCCTGCGCGATACCGGGCCTTGTTTCGCAGGCCCGTGCCGTCATTGTCGGGTGAGCGGCGTCAGGTTTTGCCGTTGAGCGGCAATGTCACCCGCCCCATCTGCGCCAGCGTTAAACCGACTTCTTCTGTGATCAAATTCCAGTATTGTGCCAACCCGGCTTCGCCACCAGCGGCGATCGCAAATTGCAAGGCGCGGCCAAAGAAAACGTAACTCGCCCCCATGGCATAGGCTTTCACGACGTCTTCGCCCGACCGGATGCCAGTGTCGTAGAACAGCGGATAATCATCGCCGAGCGCCGCGCGGATTTTCGGGAGCGCCAAAATCGGGGGCGGGGCGCTATCCAATTGTCGCCCGCCATGGCTCGAGACCTGAATGGCATCGACGCCTTCTGCTTTCAGACGCTTGGCGTCCTCGACATGGGTGACGCCCTTGGCAACCAGGTTCCCGTCCCAGCTGTCGCGCAATTCCTTGAGGAAATCCCAATCCGCCAGCGCGCGGCTTTCGGTGCGATCAAAGGTGAAGCCATCCTGCTGAAAATTCGCCAAATCAGGCGCGCCCGCAAGTAGGCTGGAAATCGACCATTGCGGGTGCAGCGCGAAGTCGATGAATTGCATCGGCCCGATGCGGAATGGCATTTTGAAACCCCGGCGCAATTCACGCGGACGGCGTCCGACTTCAGGCACGTCGAGCGTCATCACAAGGGTGCGGTAGCCTGCGGATTTGGCGCGCTGCACCAGCTTTTTGGTGCCACTGCCGTCGCCGCTGAAATAAAGCTGGAACCAGGCGTGACCCTCGGCCACCTCGATGATTTTTTCCAGCGTGGTGGAGGCGACGGTCGACACGCCATGCGGCACCTGATGTTTCGCGGCCATGCGCGCCAGCATGAGATCGGCACCGGGACCAGAAAGATTGCACATGCCCATCGGGCTGATCCCAAACGGGGACACCCCCGCATGATCAAACACCGGCACCCGCAGATCGCGGTTGGTCACATTGACGAGCACGCGCGTCTGCAATTCAATCTCGCGCAGGGCGGCGAGATTGCGCGCTTCTGCAACGCCGTTTCCCGCCGCCCCGTCGATATAATCAAACACCATCCAGGGCAGACGCCGGCGCGCGAGGCGCCGGGCGTCGTCGTACGAATGGATGGCGCTTGCACCCATGATGGCTATGCCTGAACCGATTTCATGAAGCGATCCCGGATCACGACAGGGTCCATGGTGATGACCGGCAGCTTGATGTTGCCGCTGTCACATTTCACCACGATCACGGTCATCTTCTTGCTGTCGATGGCCGCTTGCAGCACCTTGCCGGTGTCCACGTCCTTGCAGGTGACGACGTTTTCGCATCCGCACGCAGCAGCGACGGCTTCGAGCTTGGTCTTCTTGCCCGCATAGGTGGGCTGATCGCCGGTCGAGCCATAAGAGCCATTATCGATGATCATCAGGATGTAGTTATCCGCCACGTTGTTGGCAATCGTGGGCAAGGTGCCAAGGTTGGTCAGAACCGAGCCGTCCCCATCAATGGAGATCACGGTTTTGTCTTGCGCAAGCGCCAGGCCAAGACCGATGGAGGAGGATAGACCCATGGTGCCCAACATGTAGAAGTTGGTGGGTTGGTCATCAATCATATGCAGCTCTTGGCTGGGCAGACCGATGTTACAGACGACCAGTTGGTCACGCAGGATAGGCGCGATTTCGCGCAGGATTTCAGAACGTATCATTGGTCGCCGTAGCCTCCCCAGAAGGACGCATCCGTCAGGATCGCCACAGGTTTGTTGCACATGAAAGTGTATTTCAGGATCGCGTCCATCTCATCCGCGTCCGATTCCTTGTGGAAATGATAGGTCGGGATCAGCATCTGTTGCAGCAGCGCCTTGGTATGCACGGCCATTTCGACCTGGCACGCCACCGGCTCGCGCAATTCCCCGCGATAGGAAATCAGCATCGGCAAAGGCATACGGTAGTATTGCGTCAGCGTCGCCAGCGTGTTGATCGTAACCCCGATGGCGGTGTTCTGCATGATGATCGCGGGGCGTTTGCCCCCCATGAAGGCCCCGGCGCATAGGCCCATGCCCTCGTCTTCCTTGTTGGAAGGAATATGGTAGATCTCCGGGCGCGCTTCGACCTCGTCAATGACGCCGGCCAATTGCTTGCAAGGCACGGTGGTGATGAAATCGACGCCATTGGCGACAAAGTCATCCACAATTTTAGTGCTGATGGACACGTGTATACTCCTCGTGTGCGTGAAGTGAATAAAATCAGTATGTTGTCGTGTAAATCTAACGTATTACGTAAACCGAGCAGGGCGCATGGCGTACCACCCGGGACGATGTCGAGCCCAGAAAGTAATCGCTCAATCCTGGCTTGTGAGATCCGATAATGATGCAATCGGCATCGATTTTTTCGGCGTATTCCGTGAGCGTGCGACCCGACGGACCTTGCAGCATCACCGCCTCCACATCACGCGTCCCGGCAATGCGTTCCGCCAGTTTCTGTTTGGCGGCACCAAAGGCATTTTGGATCGCGTCTGCGGGGATAAAGGCGTTGACGGAACTGCTGGGGGCCTCGTGAACGTGAACAGCCAGGATTTCGCCATCATCACCGCGCAGATGGCGCGCCATATCCAGAGCCTCCTTGCTAATGCCATGATCAAGCGCGAGGGCTACGATGATTTTCTTATGCATGTTCGATCCTTTTTTCGTCCGGTTGGGAGCAGTTTACGTCAGCTGGGGTCGGGGGTCAGGATGACTTTTGGGGCTGCGACAGCACCGGCGCGGATGTCCCTGAAAGCGGCGTGACCGTCGCAAAGGGGCCGTTCCTCAATCCAGTCCAGCGCTCCGAGACGACCGTCGAAAATGGCAGCGGCAGTCGCGGCGAAATCCGCCGCAGTATAGGTATAGGTGCCGATGAAGGTGATTTCCTGGAGCGTCATGCGACGCACATCAAGACCGCCCGTCGCTTCGCCCAGACCGATATGCGCGATCACGCCGCCAGTGCGTGCAAGCGCGCTGCATGTCGCACGGGTCGCGGCAAATCCGACGCCATCAATGACAAAATCCACGGACCCCTCTTCGGGCATTGCCGCTTCATCGGGCGCGCAGACTTCAAACCCGGCCACATCCGCAAGGGTCGAGCGGCGCAGCTCGTTTGGTTCCACCACGGTGATGTCGCGCGCGCCCTGAGCGGCCAGCGCCAGAGCCGCACCGACACCGATTGCACCCCCCCCGATGACCGCGCAGCGCAGATGCGACATGTCCCCGCCCAGCACCGATTTGCCCAAACGCACCGCATGCCAGCCACAGGCGATCGGTTCGGACAGCGCCGCATGGGCGAGGGGGACGTGATCCGGGACGGTGATCAGGTTGCGCAGCGGCATGGCGACATATTCGGCAAAGGCCCCTTCGCGCGGTTGCATCGAGATAATCTGGCGGTTGGGGCAGAGGTTTTCGCGTTTGCTGCGGCAAAATTCGCAGGTTTGGCAGGCCACGAGCGGGTTGATCGTGACGCGGCGCCCGTCTTCAGGTCCGCCGGAAATAACACCCGCCGCTTCATGGCCCAGGGTAAGAGGAAAGGGGCGGCGCGCATCATGGCCGAGATAGGCATGCATGTCAGAGCCGCAAATGCCCGAAGCCATCACGCGCACCAGCGCCTCGCCGGTTTGGGGGTCGGGCAGGGGGCGATCCATATAGGTCAGCATCTCGACATCGGTATACACTAGGGCTTTCATTTGGCTGTAAAACCTCCATCGACAAAAAGAGTTTGCCCGGTCACGTAATCGGACGCTTTCGAGCAGAAAAACATCAAGGGTCCGTCCAGATCGCTAGGCTCGCCATTGCGCCCGATGCAGGTTTGATCCGCATTGCGTTGCGCCAGAACCGGGTCGGCAAAAACCGGTCCCGTCAATTCAGTTCTGAAAAAACCGGGTGCAAGGGCGTTGGCGGTGATGCCGTCGCCGGACCAGGCTTCGGCCATGGCGCGTGTCATCTGTTCCACGCCACCCTTGGAGGCTCCGTAGCTGATCCCGCCCGGAAAGGCGCGGCGCGATTGCAGCGAGGCAAAATTTATGATCCGTCCCCACCCGTGATGTTTCATACCCACAGCCATCGCCTGCGCCAGGAAAAACGGTGCAGCCAGGTTGAGGTTCAGCGTCACATCCCAGCCCTCATCCGTTACATCATCGGCTTTCTGGCGGGTGTTGATCCCCGCCGCATTGATCAGGATGTGGATGTCACCAAACGGCTTGGCGGCGTCGCGTGCCACATCGCGCAGGATTTTGCGGTCCGATAGATCCGCAATCAGGCTGGCGGTGTCACCCGGCGTATTTTCACGCCAGCTTTCCAGTTCCTCACCGCGCCGTGCCAGCCCAACAACACGCGCCCCGGCACCGGCCAAAAGACTGGCCGCCTGGCGACCCAGGCCACTGCTGGCCCCGGTCACGCAGACATTCAACCCGGTGATATCAAAGAGCGGTTGCATGGTCTCAATCTTCCGGCGAGAGGTCGAAATTCTCGTTCGGGAAGTATTTATGCAGCCGTGCATCGGCGGTGCGTGCATGGCCTTCCATTCCTTCAAGACGCGAAATCCGGGCGGTGGCCACGGCAACCGGCTTGGCACCATCGCGGGTTGCGCGCTGCCATGTCACGATTTTCATGTATTTGTGCACAGACAGACCACCAGTGTATTTGGCCGATTGCGAGGTGGGCAGCACGTGGTTGGTCCCGGAAGCCTTGTCGCCGAAAGCCACGGTGGTTTCCTCCCCGAGAAACAGCGAGCCGTAGCATTGCAAACGTTCCAGCCACCACGGCAGGTCTGCGGCTTGCACCGTCAGGTGCTCGGGGGCGTAATCATCCGAACAGGCGGCCATTTCTTCGCGGTCCGCGCAGACGATGACTTCGGCGTAATCGCGCCAGGCCGCTTCGGCGTTGGTGCGGTTCAATTCGGGCAGGTCCGCGATCAGGCCGGGCACAAGTTCCATGACCTTCTCTGCAAGCGCGCGGCTGTCGGTTACCAACCAGACGGGTGAATTATACCCGTGCTCTGCCTGGCCCACCAGATCGGTCGCAGCGATGAAGGGATCCGCGTCCTTATCCGCAAGGATCAGGCTATCGGTGGGGCCTGCGATCATATCAATGCCGACGCGCCCAAACAGGATGCGCTTGGCTTCGGCCACAAACTGGTTGCCCGGACCGACCAGGATATCGGCCTTTGGCAGCCCGAAAAGGCCGAATGTCATGGCGGCCACACCCTGCACACCACCCATAGAGAGGATGTTATCGGCACCGCACAGGTTTGCAGCATAAACGATCGCGGGGTTGATACCGACGTCCGGGCGGGGCGGGGAACAAGCGGTGATGTGCTGGCAGCCGGCAACCTTGGCAGTGGTCACGGTCATGATTGCGCTGGCGATATGGCTATACCGTCCACCGGGGACATAGCAGCCAGCGGCCCGGCAAGGGATCGCTTTTTGACCGGCGATAAGACCGGGAACGATCTCCAGTTCAACGTCCTTCATGGTGGATTTCTGGGTTTCAGCGAACCGGCGCACGTTGTCATGCGCGAAGGCGATATCGTCTTTGAGCTTTTGGGACACCAGATCAGAGGCCGCTGCGATCTCTTCTGCACTCAGCAGGATGCTACCCTGATAATTATCAAATTTCTCGGCGTATTTCAAAGCTGCCGCGTCACCGCCCGCCTCGATGTCGTTGAGAATGTTCTGAACGGTTTCACGCACATCACCGGCGTCTGTCATCGCGGTTTTGGCGGCTTTTTTAAGATACTCACGTGCCATCGTCAGGGGTCCTATTCATTTAGTTCGTTTGGAAGGTGATTTGAAAAACGTTTTCAAGCGCTTGGGAAGGCCGGATTGTCAGGGTCCGAGTCCATGCGCCCTGTCCGGCGCGTCGTTGATAAAAGCTGCACGACAGACCATCTGGGAAACCATATTGATCTGGCGTCCGATCGCCTAATGCGCATGGCTGAGATCGAAGGTGCGATCCAACGCCCTTCACGGCTGGTTTCTCTATGTATTCTAGGGTTTGCAAGTCCAGAGTCCCATGTCTTTGAAAAGGGTCGGCGTCGCATTTATTATCTCTTCGTTAATCTTCTGTAAGCGCTTACATCGATTCTTGCAAGAGATTTAATTTAGTGTTTTCCAATTAGAGGGGAAGCGCATAAGCTGGCTCGACCGGGTCAGGATGGCGGGAGGCGACACAGCCGATGAACAAAAGAACTGCTCCCACTCTCGAGGATGTCGCGCGGATGGCGAAGGTGTCCACGGCGAGCATTTCACGCGCCCTCAATGATCCGGACAAGGTCTCCAAAACCACGCGGGAGCGCATTGAAAAGGCGATTGACGCGCTGGGCTATACGCCTCATTTTGGCGGACGCGTGCTGGCCATGAGCCGGACCAACACGGTGGGTGCGATTATCCCCAGCATGGCGAACGCCATGTTTGCCAGCGGCTTGCAAGCCTTTCAGGAGGTTCTGGCGGAGGCCGGTGTGAACATGTTGGTGGCGAGTACCGGCTATGATCCCCAGCAGGAATTGCGTCAGATCAAATCGCTGATGGCGCGCGGGGCGGATGGGTTGTTGTTGATCGGCAGTGAGCGCCCGCCCCAGACGCGGGACTTCTTGATGAAACGTCATGTGCCCTATGTCCTGTCATGGTGTTTCAAGCCGGGTGATGATCAGCTTTGCGTCGGTTTTGACAATCATCAAGCCGCCTATGATGCCACCTCGCAGGTCCTGGCCAAGGGGCACCGGCGGATAGCGATGATTTGCGGTGTGCGCGCGGGCAATGACCGGGCGCAAGATCGGTATGATGGCGTCCGCACAGCGATTGAGGATTTTGGTGCGCCGGCTGCTTTGGTCCAGGTTTGTGAGGCAAAATACCGCCTTGAATATGGCGCGGAGGCTTTTGCGGCGATCATGTCCGGCAACAGGGCGGCGACGGCAGTGATTTGCGGCAATGACGTTCTGGCGGCAGGTGCTTTGATGCGGGCGCGTGATCTTGGCATTGATGTGCCGGGGCAGGTGTCGTTGATTGGGTTTGACGACATCGGATTGGCCAGCGTCGTCACCCCGCCGCTGGCGACGGTGCGTGTGCCACAAATCGAAATGGGGCGCCATGCCGCGCGGGTTTTATTGGCGCGTCTGTCCGGCGGCACCCAGCCGGAAAGCGTCCAATTGCCCGCCGATTTTATCCACCGCGCCTCGCTGGCCGCGCCCCCGGATTGAAATCCGTCCTGAACGGTTCGATTGCGCGCGCCTTGGCTTGACATAACGGCGTTCTGGCTTTCTGTGTGGGGCAAACATATTGAAGGATGATTGTTATGCGCACCCGAGCTGCTGTTGCTGTTTCTGCTGGCCAGCCATTGGAGATCATGGAGGTGAACCTTGAAGGTCCGCGTGCGGGCGAGGTTCTGGTGGAGATCAAGGCCACGGGTCTGTGCCATACGGATGAATTCACGCGTTCGGGCGATGATCCTGAGGGGATTTTCCCGGCCATTCTGGGCCATGAGGGCGCGGGCGTGGTGATCGAGATCGGCGAAGGCGTCACCAGCCTGGAGGTGGGCGATCACGTGATCCCGCTTTATACGCCGGAATGTCGCGAGTGTGACTATTGTCTGAACCCCAAAACCAACCTCTGCCAGTCGATCCGCAGCACGCAGGGTCAGGGGCTGTTGCCCGATGGCTCCACGCGGTTTTCGATGCTGGATGGCACGCCGATCCACCATTACATGGGCTGCTCGACCTTCGCCAATCACACGGTTGTGCCCGAAATCGCGCTGGCCAAAGTGCGCAAGGACGCGCCTTTTGACAAGATTTGCTACATCGGCTGCGGCGTGACCACGGGCATCGGGGCGGTGATTAACACGGCAAAGGTTGAGATTGGGTCAACGGCGGCTGTTTTCGGGCTGGGCGGCATCGGGTTGAACGTGATCCAGGGTCTGCGGCTGGCGGGCGCGGATCAGATCATCGGCGTGGATCTCAACGATGCCAAGATCGAGATGGCGACGCATTTCGGCATGACCGATTTCGTGAACCCGTCCAAGGTGGAGGGCGATCTGGTCGCGCATCTGGTCGAACTCTCGGGCGGGGGCTGTGATTATACGTTCGACGCAACCGGCAATGTGGGTGTGATGCGCACGGCTTTGGAGGCCGCGCATAAGGGCTGGGGCGAGAGCATCATCATCGGCGTGGCCCCGGCGGGGGCGGAGATTTCGACGCGTCCCTTCCAGCTGGTGACCGGGCGCAGCTGGCGCGGCACGGCGTTTGGCGGGGCATCGGGGCGCACGGATGTGCCCAAGATTGTCGATTGGTACATGGACGGCAAGATCGAGATCGACCCGATGATCACGCATAAGCTGACGCTCGATGAGATCAACCACGGGTTTGATCTGATGCATAAGGGCGAGAGCATCCGGGCCGTGGTGGAGTTTTAGGGATGGAATTCCTGCCCACCGGACGCCGTCGGCTGAGAGGCCATAAACATGGATCTGATTGTCAATGGCATTGCGCACTGCGGATGATATGCGGCTCTGGCCAGGCGGCGGGCAACCCGGTTGGTTTGACTGATTCTACACGCTCACAAGGCCAAGGCCGGACACGGCCTTGAGCTGATCCAATACCGCGTCAACGCCCTCGCCGTGGCGCAATGCGGCAAAGACAAACGGCCGTCCCGCGCGCATTTTCGTCGCATCCCGCGCCATGACCTCCAATGATGCCCCGACATGGGGCGCAAGATCGGTCTTGTTGATGATGAGGATGTCCGAGCGGGTGATCGCAGGCCCGCCTTTGCGCGGGATTTCTTCGCCCGCCGCCACGTCGATCACATAGAGCGTCACATCCGCCAGTTCCGGCGAGAAGGTCGCGCTCAGGTTGTCACCGCCGCTCTCGATCAGAATGGCCTCGATGTCGGGGTGACGCACTTGCATTTCGGCGACGGCGGCAAGGTTGATCGAGGCATCTTCGCGGATCGCCGTATGCGGGCAGCCGCCGGTTTCAACGCCGATGATCCGGTCACGCGGCAGGATTTGCATCCGCATCAAGGCCTCGGCGTCTTCCTGCGTATAGATGTCATTGGTGATCACGCCGATGGAATGCTGCGGGCTCAGCGCGCGCGCCAAGCAGGCGGCCAGCGTTGTTTTGCCAGCCCCGACAGGACCACCGATACCGATACGAAGAGGGCCGTTCAACTGGGTCATGTGCGAAATACCTTTGAGTATTGGGTTTCGTGCTGCATCGCTGCGATGTCCCCGGCAAAGCAGTGAGAGGCCAAATCGCTCAGAGGTGTGTCGACAGCCTCTTGCGCGGTGGATTGGATGAGCGGTACCAATCTTGCCAGCAATGCCTGGCCCTCGGTTTGACCCAGCGGGATCAGTCGCACGGCGGCGGAGATCAGATTGGCCGCAAAGGCATGCAGGTACATGCGCGCTGTAAGGGCAAGCGGGATGTGATGGATGCAAGCGGCATGTCCCACAGCCACGGGATAGGTCAATGCGCCAAGCTTGGTGTTCCAGACCGCATCAAGGGTTCGGCAAAACGCGCCGCCCTGTTGATCCGTTTCCAGCAGGCGCTCGGCGCTGGCGGCAAAGGCGCGAGACACTGTATCGGCTTCATGCGTCACATTGAGATCGAGGCTATAGGATGCGGATAATAATACGATATCTGTTCTGCCACTGCCGTGTTTGATCAGATCGACAAGCCATATTTCCAGATCCTGGATGGAGCGTATTTCACCCGTTTCGATCACAGTTTCCAGCCCGTGGGAATAGGCGAAGGCACCAACCGGAAAGCCGGGGGACAGCCATTGCGTCAGGGTCATGACCGCATCAGTGCTCATGCGAATGCGCTGTATCGGGTCCGTGTTGCGCGCCGTGATCATGCCCATGCGTGCGACCATGCCCATAGGCACCACCCTCAGGCGTGAAGGGCAAAGTGACCGCGCGAACATGCGCGCCCAATTGCGCGAGCATCTGCGCCATGACGTGGTTTTGCTGGATGAACAGGCGTGTGTCCTCAATCTGGCAAGGCGTGTGGCGATTGCCGATGTGCCAGGCGATGCGGTGCAGACCCTGCCCGGTGATTTCCAGCAAGGGTTCGGGTGCCGCACAGATACCTATCCGTAAACCATCGTTTGTTTCCAGCGCATCGCCATCCATCAGCGAGGTCGTTTTGGGCAAATCGACCAGAACCTCCAGACCGCTTTGTGTCTTTAGCATTTTGCGGCGCAGAAACCGCGCGTCGTAATCGAGCGTGACGTGGTCCGTGACGTCATGGGCGTTCGGAACCACCTTCTGTGCTGTCGGTATCATTTCAGGCCTCAAAACAGGAAATAGCGTTGCGCCATAGGCAGGATTTCAGCGGGCTGGCAGGTCAATAATTCACCATCCGCGCGGACCTCATAGGTCTCGGGATTGACCTCGATCTGGGGCAGGGCGTCGTTCAGGATCAGGTCCTTTTTGCCGATGTTGCGCGTGTTCTTCACCGCGATCACATCCTTGTTCAACCCCAATGTCTTGCCGATCCCCGCGGCTTCGGCTGCGGCACTCACAAAGGTGACGGCGGAGCGCTCAACCGCCCGGCCAAAGCTGCCAAACATGGGGCGCGTATAAACCGGTTGCGGCGTCGGGATGGAGGCATTGGGATCACCCATCTGCGCACAAACGATGGTGCCCGCCATCAGAACCATCTCAGGCTTCACCCCAAAAAACGCGGGGTTCCAGAGCACCAGATCCGCGCGCTTGCCCACTTCAATCGAGCCGATTTCGTGGCTGATCCCATGCGCAATCGCCGGGTTGATCGTATATTTCGCAATATAGCGGCGCACGCGGAAATTATCGTTTTCGCCGACCTCCTCGGCCAGACGCCCGCGTTGCTTGCGCATCTTATCCGCCGTTTGCCAGGTGCGGATCAACACTTCGCCGACGCGGCCCATCGCCTGGCTGTCCGAGGCGATGATCGAAAAGGCCCCCATATCATGCAGGATATCTTCGGCGGCGATGGTTTCGCGCCGGATGCGGCTTTCGGCAAAGGCCACGTCCTCGGGGATGGATTTATCCAGATGATGGCAGACCATCAGCATGTCCAGATGCTCTTCGAGTGTGTTTACGGTGAAGGGGCGGGTTGGATTGGTTGAGGAGGGCAAGACATTGGCATCACCGCATATTTTGATGATGTCCGGCGCGTGCCCCCCGCCCGCGCCCTCGGTGTGAAAGGCGTGGATCGTGCGGCCCTTCATCGCGGCCACGGTGTTCTCCACAAAGCCGCTTTCATTGAGCGTATCGGTGTGGATCATCACTTGAACGTCCATGTCATCGGCCACGGAGAGACAGCAATCAATCGCGCCGGGGGTGGTGCCCCAATCCTCGTGCAGCTTCATCGCACAGGCACCGCCCTCAATCATTTCCACCAATGCTTCGGGCTGGCTCGCGTTGCCCTTGCCCGACAGGCCGATGTTCATTGCGAACCCGTCAACCGATTGCAGCATGCGCCCGATATGCCAGGGGCCCGGCGTGCAGGTCGTGGCCAATGTCCCATGTGCCGGACCCGTGCCACCGCCCAGCATTGTGGTCACGCCGGAATGCAGCGCGTCCTCGATCTGTTGCGGACAGATGAAATGGATGTGGCTGTCAAACCCGCCTGCGGTCAGGATTTTGCCTTCTCCGGCAATGGCTTCGGTGCCGGGGCCGATGATGATATCGACACCCGGTTGCGTGTCCGGATTGCCTGCCTTGCCGATTTTATGGATGCGCCCGTCTTTGAGGCCGACATCGGCCTTATAGATGCCGGTATGATCCACGATCAGCGCGTTGGTGATGACCGTATCGACCGCGCCGCCTGCGCGCGTGACTTGGCTTTGGCCCATCCCGTCGCGGATTACCTTGCCGCCGCCAAACTTGACCTCCTCGCCGTAGGTCGTCAGATCGCGCTCGACCTCAATCACTAGGTCGGTATCGGCCAGGCGAACCCGATCCCCGGTCGTGGGGCCGAACATGGCGGCGTAGCTGGAACGCGAGATCGTTGCGGGCATACGGATCAGTCCTTCTTGAATTCAGGATCGATGGGAACTTGAAGAGCGTTGACCAAACCATTGGTTTGCATGGCTATTCCGATCACGCTCAATAACTCACCATATTGCTCGGGTGTCATACCCTTGGCCCTTGCGGCGGCTGTGTGAGAATGTACGCAATACTCACAGCCATTTGCCGCAGAGACCGCAACATAGATCATCTCCTTAACCAGCGGGTCGAGCGTCCCCGATCCCATCACGTGTTTCAACCGGTCCCAGGTGGCCGCGAGCAAGGCCGGATCATTGGCCAGCGCGCGCCAGAAGTTATTGATGAAATCCGTGCCGCGCGTGGCTCGGATGTCGTTGAAGACGGCCAGCACCTCTGCGCTGGCCGTATCGTCGGATATCAACGAAACTGTTGCCATCATACCATCGCAAAGATGCGCGCGGGACCACCGGTGCCACCGACGTGGTTTGGCGCGCCAACGACCAGCGTTGCCCCCGCGGCGGGCACTTGATCCAAACCGGCGAGGTTTTCGATGCCATAGCGACCCGCCGGCAACCACGCGTAATGCGTCGCGAAATCGGGCGAGGGGCCGTGATCGAGCGACAGCGTATCGACCGCCATGGCCGCTGCCGTGGTTTCTTCCAGCAACATCTGAGTTGCCTCAACATGAAAACCGGGGAAATGCTTCACGCCGTCGGCGTCATTGCCCACATAATCGGGGCTTGCAGTCTTGCCCGCCCAGCCGGAATGCATCGCGATACAGGCGCGGTCGGGGATTGCGCCATGGGCGGCAATCCAGGCCTTCAGATCATCCGGTGTTACCTGCGCATCAGCGTTTTCGGCGGATTTGGCGGCGATGTCGATGACGCAAAGCGGCACCACCAGATCGCTTACCGGAATTTCATCCACCGAATTGCCATCCGCCGAAAAATGCAGAGGCGCATCGACATGGGTGGCCGTGTGCTCATTTATGCTCAGGTTCATCAGGTTGAAACCATGTTCGGCAAAATTGAACTGCTGCTCCATCGAGATGCCGGGGACGCCGAAAAACGTGGGGAATTCGGGGCTAAGCTTATGGGTCATGTCGAACACGCCGCCGTGGCCCGCCGCCATCGCCGCGGGTGCCGTCGCCATGCCGCCCAGCGTGGCCGCCGCTCCGACCGCAGCGCTGGCCTTGAACAGGTCGCGCCTTGAAAGCATACGTTCTTTCACCGAATTGATCACACAGATATCACACATGGTCGTTCCTCCTCCAAGGGGCGGGCGATCTCAAAGATCTCCCATGACGTGTTGGTTGAAGCCAAAAACGCGACGTTTCCCCGAAAGCGGGATCAATTGAACCTCGCGCCGCTGGCCCGGCTCAAAGCGTACCGCCGTCCCGGCTGCAATATCAAGCCGCATGCCGCGCGCCGCTGTGCGATCAAACTCCAGCGCCGGGTTGCTTTCGGCGAAATGGTAATGGCTGCCGACCTGCACGGGCCGGTCGCCGGTATTGGCGACCATCAGGGTGATGACTTGCGCGCTTTCGTTCAACGTGATGTCGCCTGTTGCGGGCATGATTTCACCGGGGATCATCGCGGCCTCCTATCGGATCGGGTTGTGGACGGTCACCAGTTTGGTGCCATCGGGAAAGGTCGCCTCGACCTGCACATCGTGGATCATCTCCGGCACACCTTGCATGCATTGATCACGGGTGATTACGGCGGCCCCGGCCTGCATCATATCGGCGACGGATCGCCCGTCACGTGCACCCTCGACAACCGCGTCCGTAATCAGGGCAATGGCCTCGGGGTAGTTCAATTTCACGCCGCGCGCCAAACGCTTGCGGGCAACCTCGGCGGCCATGGCCACCAGCAGCTTGTCTTTTTCACGCGGGGTCAGTTGCACGTTTTACAGTCTCCAGCTTTGGGGCAATTTGTTGTCGCTGAGCCGATCAAGGATGGGCAGCAGGGTTTTGCGCAGCCCATAGCCGTCCTCGCCCAGCAAGCGCGCGACCAGAACGCCGGGGCGCAGCAGGCTTGCGCCCCCCTTCGGCCCCAGCATGTCGCGCACCGGTGCGAGATGGCCCTCGGCCTCTGGCGTCACGAACACGATGCTTGCCATGGCGCCTGCGCCGCCCGCGATGGCCGGTCGCTCCAGCATCGCCGCCACATCACCGTGCAAAGACAGACCGTCGCGATAAAGGATGTCGCCCGCTTGCCGGATGCTGATCCGATCCTCAAAACGCACATCGTGCAGCTCTTCGCCCATCGCGCGGCGTCCGAACAGGATGGGTTCAACCATCAGGAACCGCGCGCCTGCGGCCAGATCAACGTCGAGGCTGCGGCGTAGCGCGCAGCCCTCAAAAAGGATGGTTTCCTGCGGCAACCAATCAAGCCGCGCATCCGCCGCAACCTTTAATCGGGTGCCCAGATGTCCGGTCTGGCCCGGTTGGGAGCGATAGGCGCGCTCGGCTGCTTGCGTCGTCACGCAAAGATGTGACCCATCCCCGGCCGTCGCGGATAGGGTAAAATCATCGCCACCGGTAATACCGCCAGCCGTATTGATCAGGATCGCCTCAAGCGGACCGGCGCGGCGCGGGAACAGCAGTTTGAACGCACCGGATTGGTGCAGGTCATCGATATGCGAATGACCGGCGCGCTGTTTGCTGGATACCATCGCGGTGCCAATCGCGCGGGGCTGGTCCAGCAAGGTGGGGGTTCGCATCAGCACAGCTCAGGCCTTGATCATCATGAAAACATCCGCAAAACGTCACATGCGCCGAAGGTGTTGGCTATGGCTGCGGGCACCATCGGTGATCCGCTTCCAGTATTTGCTCGAAACTTAAGCGTTGTGCCTGCGAAAGCAGCAGCTACGGTTTTGAGGCCGCCGTGCAGGGTGTTGTAATTTGCGCGTCAGAATGCCCCGCTACTGACGATCACCCTGGGTGTGTCCGGGCCGTGATCCAGCCGCCAGATATGATCGGCCATCGCACGCGGAAAAGCTTTGGTCACCAGCGGATCATGACCCGGCACGATTAATTCGCGCTTTGAGGCCAACCGCGCCAGAATATCGAACCCATCGAGCATGTTTTGCAGGTCCACAACAATCGGGAAGGGTTTGCGGGCAAAGACGTTTTCGTAATAATGCGCCGCATCCGAGGCCAGCACCATCCAACCCGCAGCCGTGCGCACCCGCACCGCCTGCAAACCGCGCGAATGACCCCCGATGCAATGCACGCTCACCCCTTCGGCCACCGCACCGTCCCCCTCGTGAAACACCACCTGGCCCGAATAAAGCCGCTTGACCGCCTCACAAATATGCCCCGCCGTAAAAGGCATGCGCAGCGTGTCGTGACACATGCAAGGCCCTGTGGCATAGGCCATCTCCGCCACCTGCATGTGCAATTTCGCGTTGGGAAAAAGATGCAAGCCGCCCGCGTGATCATAGTGCAGATGCGTAACGATCACGCAGGTGATGTCCTCGGGCTTCAAGCCCAGCGGCGCAAGCGAGGCCGCCGGGTCCTGGCGGATCGGGCGATCCCGCAAGGAAGCCTCAGCGGCATCATAGCCGGTGTCGACAAGGATGACCTCCGCACCGCGCCGCAGCACCCACATGAAATAATCCATCGGATGGGGGGCATCGTGGTTGTCATCGAAAATGAAACTGTCCCGACGCGTGCGGCTGTTGCGATCCGCATATTTGACGGCAAAGACCTCCCAATCGTTCATTGGCGTACCGATGTGTAGGTTTTGACGGATTTTTCGGCGATCATGGCGGCGGTTGCCTTATCGAAGGCCTGGAAATGGAGGGTGGAGAGATGCGCCCTGAACGCGGCTTCGTCACTATAGAGTTCGTAGAGGAATACCTCATCGGGGCGCGCGGGATCGGTGGCGATGTCAAACCGGTGGCACCCCGGCTCATCGGCAAGCGAGGTTGCCGCATTCTGCTGCATCAAGGGCATGAACTGTGCAAAATGCTCGGGTGGAATGGAAAAGGTAACGACAACTGCGAACATGATATTCCTTGCTTGTGAGGGCTTTCAAATCAACGTATGCATTAATGCATACATTAAATGCGCGATTGGCGTCATCCCAAATCTGACCTTGATCGTTTCGCCCATTACCAAAGACCAAGGGATTGCAAAGATCAATGAAAGATAACTTCGACATTGCTGTTTTTCACGGCGACGGAATAGGGCCGGAAATCATGGCTCCGACGTTGGATATCCTGCGCGATCTGGCCAGCCTTGGGGGGTATCGGTTATCGTTTCATGACTGCGCGGCGGGGGCGGCGCATTACGCCAAGACAGGGGAGTCGTTGCCCGCCATGTCGATGCAGACCGCGCGCCAGTCCGATGCGATCTTATTGTCTGCAATGGGGCTCCCATCGGTGCGGTATAAGGATGGCACTGAAATTTCACCGCAGATCGAGCTGCGCAAGGCCTTGAACCTCTTTGCTGGTGTGCGCCCGGTGCGTATTTTTCCCGGACAAAAGACACCCCTGAACATGCCCGAAGGCCGTGAGGTGGATTTCGTTCTGATCCGCGAAAGTACCGAAGGGCTGTTTCATACGCAGGGGCGGGGCGAGGTGTCCCAAAACGAGGCCCGCGAAACGCTTCTGATCACGCGTGAGACCTCGGAGCTTTTGTTCAGGTTTGCCTTCAACCTGGCACGCGAACGCAAGGCCGCCGGGCGCGGCAAAGGGCTTGTGACCTGTGTGGACAAGGCCAATGTCTTTCGCGCCTTCGCGTTTTTCCGCGAGATCTTTGATGCGCAAGCCGCGAACTATCCCGATCTGCAAAACGATCACGCCTATGTCGATGCGATGGCGCTCTGGTTTGTGCAGCGGCCCTGGGATTTTGATGTTCTGGTCACCGAAAACATGTTTGGTGACATTCTCTCCGATCTGGGGGCCGGTCTGATGGGGGGGCTGGGTGTGGCACCTTCCGCCGATATCGGGTTGCATCACGCGGTGTTCCAGCCCTGCCACGGCTCGGCGCCCGATATCGCGGGGCAGGGGATTGCGAACCCGCTGGCGATGATCCTGTCGGCGGCGATGATGCTGGAATGGCTGGGGCTGCGTGAAGGCCATGCGCGGATGGCGGCGGATGGGGCGCAACTGCGCGATGCGACCGAGGCGGTGATTGCGCAGGGCGATGTGTTGACCGGTGATCTTGGAGGCTCTGCGCGCACGCTTGAAGCTGCGGGGGCCGTCAGCGCGGCCCTGAAGGGGGCATGATGGCGCGCGCGCCGCTGCGTGTCGCCTGCGTCGGGGCGGGATATTTCAGCCAGTTCAATTACGGCGCATGGGCGCGTCTGAATGAGGTCACCTGTGTGGGAGCCGCCGATCACGATATCGCGCGGGCAAAAGCCACCGGTCTGCCCGCCTTTGACGATCTGGGTGACATGCTGGCCCGCACAAGCCCCGATATCCTAGACATTATCCTGCCGCCCATGGCCCATCATGCGGCCGTTTCCACCGCTGTGACGGCGGGTATCAAAACGATCATCTGCCAGAAACCGTTTTGTCAGGATCTCAGGGAGGCAACGGCGCTGGTGGCACTGGCCAAGCAGCATGGCGCGCGGCTGGTGATCCATGAGAATTTCCGTTTCATGCCGTGGTACCGCGCGATCAAGACCGAAATTGACGCCGGGCGCATCGGCACGCCCTTGCAGGCCAGTTTCCGTCTGCGCCCCGGTGACGGGCAGGGCGCGCGGGCTTATCTCGACCGCCAGCCCTATTTCCAGCAGATGCCGCGCTTCCTGATCCATGAAACGGGTGTGCATTGGGTTGACACCTTCCGGTTTCTCTTTGGCAACCCATTGGCGGTCTATGCAGACCTGCGCCGTATCAATCCGGCGATCCGGGGCGAGGATGCGGGCTTCGTGATTTTCGATCACCCCGCAGGCGTGCGCACGCTCTTTGATGGCAACCGCCATTGCGACCACCGCGCTGACAATCAGCGCCGCACGATGGGAGAGGCGTTTTTCGAGGGCAGCGACGGGGTTTTGACGCTTTTGGGCGATGGCAGTGTTACTTTCCGTGGGCAGGGCGACATGGCGCAGGAAACGGTTTTGCCGCCTGATACCCGGGAGGGATTTGGCGGGGATTGTGTTTATCATCTGCAACATCACGTGGTCCGTGCGCTGTTGGACAATGCCCCACTGGAGAATGAGGCGCGCGATTATCTGGAAGTGATCCGGATCAAGGATGCGATCTACGCCTCCGCCGAAACGGGCCGGAAAATCGACCTTTTTGAGGCTGGCGCGTAGCGATTATATCACCACTCGATCGCGCTTGCGGTTGATCTCGCGGATGACGCTGTAAACCGTGGCGCGCGACGTCTTGGCATTGTCCGGCGAGGCGGCGTTTTCGATTGTCATGGAAAAACGCCCGGCGGGGCTTTCCACACTACAGCTGTGACAATTGCCTGTGGCTGCGGGGTCCGCGATCAATGCCACACGCGTGGCCTCAAACCCCGCGCCAGCAAGGGCGAGGGTTGCGGCGACATTGGCGTTTTTGGGATAGGATGTGGCGGCCTTGCGGGCATTCCCCTCAAAGAAGACATGCGCCTCGCGCAACCCATCAAGATCACAGGCCTGCGCCGCTGGCGTTCCGGCCCATGCGGCGGGGGGCTTGGTGCCGCGGTAGGTGACGTTTACCCCGCCCGCCAAGGCCAGAGCCGACAAAAGGTCAATGCCGCCGATAGCCCCCGAGGGCAGGATCAGTTGCGCATTGCCAGCCTGAGCGGCTTGTTGCAAGCGCTGTGCCAAATCGGAATCGGCCATGGCACCGATGGAAACAAGAACAAGATCAAACCCCGCGTGCAGCACCGCGACCCCGGCCTCTGCAACGGCGTGATGTCCGGCGCATTCCACCACCAGATCCGGGGCACCCTGCAAAAGATCTGACAGCTGGTCGGTCACCTGAACCACAGGGGCCGCGTGCTTGAGAGCGGCGTCGTCCTGCGCCCGGCCAAGCGATGTCGGCCGCACCAGGACCGTCAGACGGGCAACCGGGCGCTCTGCGAGCCATGCCACGGTCGATTGTGCGATATTGCCATATCCGATAAGTGCCAGATGCATGCCGGTTCCCCCGTTTTAACGGCTTTTATATGCCACATTTTGCCGATTATATGCCACATTTTGCCGATGTGCGATGTGGTTGAAAAACCGCGGTTCCAGGGAGGCGGCCAGAACCGATGGCGAAACCCGTTTTATAGTGCAACGATATGGCACATAGTGAACAGATGTTTTTGCCCTGGTGCAGAGATCATAGATGGAGATTGAACACATGGCGCAAAAAGTTGCGGTCATCGGCTTGGGCTCGATGGGTTTCGGAATTGCAGCTTCACTGCTGCGGGCGGGGCATGAAACCTTTGGTTTCGATGTCAGCGCGGCACGGGTGGCGGATTTCATAGCTCAAGGGGGGGCTGTGGGCGATCTCTCCGAAGTTGCGGGTGATCTGGATGCGGTGGTCGTCGTGGTGCTCAATGCCGCGCAAACCGAGGATGTGCTATTTGGCGCAGAAGGCGTCGTGCCAAGGCTCAAGCCCGGCGCGGTCGTGCTGGCTTGTGCCACGGTCGCGCCCGACGTGGCGCGCCGCCTGGCCGCCCACGCCTCAGAGCATGGCGTGCAATATATCGACGGGCCGATTTCTGGCGGGGCGGTGAAGGCGGCTGCGGGCCAGCTCTCGGTCATGGCCTCCGGCAGTACGGCGGCATTTGCAGCCGCGCGCCCCGTGCTGGATGCCATCGCGCAGACGGTGTTTGAATTGGGCGATGAGGCGGGTGCCGGATCGGCCATGAAGGCCGTCAATCAAATGCTCGCGGGCGTTCACATCGCGACCATGGCCGAAGCCTTGACCTTTGGCATGACCCAAGGGATCAGCCCGGATAAATTCGTTGAGGTGATCAGTAAATGCGCCGGTACCAGCTGGATGCTGGAAAACCGCGCGCCCCATATCGTGGCGGGTGATTACACGCCCCATAGCGCGGTCAATATCTGGCTCAAGGATCTCGGGATCGTGCTGGATATCGCCAAAGGTGACAATTTCAGCGCGCCAATTACTGCCGCCGCCTTGCAGCAATTCATCGCCGCCGCCGGGCAGGGCTTGGGCGGTGAGGATGATGCCGCCGTGGCCAAGGTTTATGCCCGAAACGCGGGATTGAAACTGCCGGGCGCGCAATCATGACAGGGTACGCAATGAACGGAACGGGGTATTCATGACAACGCTTCTGGGCTGTATCGCCGATGATTTTACCGGGGCCACGGATCTGGCCGGATTGCTGGCGCGCAGCGGGGTAAAGGTCTCGCTGCGCATCGGTGTGCCTGCTGAACCGCCCAAGGATACCGCCGCCTTTGAGGTCATCGCGCTGAAATCGCGCACTGCGCCTGTGGACGCGGCGGTGGCTGAATGTCGCGCCGCGCTCGCGTGGTTGCAGGCGGCAGGAGCCAAGCGGTTTTTCTGGAAGTATTGCTCGACCTTTGACAGCACAGCGCAGGGTAATATCGGACCCGTGGCGGAGGCGCTGATGCGCGACATTGACACCGCGCAGACGATCTATTGCCCTGCATTCCCCGAAAACGGGCGGTCAATCTTCATGGGCAATCTCTTTGTGGGACAACAACCGCTGAATGAAAGCCCGATGAAGGATCACCCGTTGACCCCGATGCGGGACAGCAACCTGATGCGCTTGCTGAGCCCCCAGGTGACCCAGCCGGTCGGTCTGGTGGACCGCTTGACCGTGGCGCGCGGGGCAGGGGCCATCAAGGCCGCCCTTGCGCAATTGGCGGATCAGAACATCGCGCATGTGGTGGTGGATGCGGTGGCGGATGCGGACCTTGTGCAGATCGCGTCGGCTTGTCGGGATATGCCGTTGATGACGGGCGGCAGTGCTGTGGCGATGCCGCTGCCGGATCTTTATGTGCAGGACGGATTGTTGAGCCGTGAGGCAGCACAGGCACAGGTCCACAAGGTCGATCCGGGGGCGGTTATCCTGTCAGGCAGTTGTTCGGCAATGACCCGGAGCCAGGTCGCGCAATATTGCCGGACCGCGCCGGGGTTTCGCCTTGATCCGCTGGCGTTGGCGCAGGAGGGGGCTGGACCAGCACTGGCTTGGCTCGCGGCGCAGACGTTGGAGACCACCCCCATACTCTATGCGACGGCGGAACCGGATGAGGTGCGCCGCGCGCAACACGCGCTTGGCACCGCCCGCGCGGGTGACATCGTCGAAGACGCCCTGGCGCAGATCGCCCTGGCCGCATTGGAGCGCGGCAGGCGTCGTTTCGTTGTGGCGGGCGGGGAAACATCAGGGGCGGTCACCAAGGCGCTGGGCGTGGACCGGCTTGATATCGGGGCGGAAATTGCGCCGGGTGTGCCCTGGACCTATTGCCAAAGCGGCGGACATTCTATCGCGCTGGCGCTGAAATCTGGGAATTTTGGGGCGGTGGATTTCTTTGCTGAGGCGCTGGCCTGTCTGGAGGCCACATGAGCCCGGACAGCGCCCTGCGCGAAGACATTTGCAGGCTGGCCAAATCGCTCTTTGAGCGCGGGCTGACCGGGGGCAGCACCGGCAATATCTCCGCGCGCACCCAGGACGGTGGTTTGCTGGTCTCACCGACGAGCACAAGCTTCGGCAGGCTCGATCCCGCGCGCCTCAGCCATTTCGACCCCACAGGGGCGTTGATCGAAGGCGACCCGCCCACAAAGGAAATGCCATTGCATTCCGCGTTTTACGATACACGCAGCACGGCAGGGGCGGTGGTGCATCTGCATTCCTGCCACGCCGTTGCCTGGTCGATGATGCCCGGCGTGGACCCCGATAACTTCCTGCCGCCGATGACGCCCTATGCGATCATGAAGCTGGGACGGGTCAAGCTGCTGCCATTTTATCGCCCCGGTGATCCGGCCATGGGGGCGGCGGTGCGCGGGCTGGCAGGCAAGCGTAGCGCGGTCATGCTGGCCAATCACGGGCCGGTGGTTGCGGGCAAGGATGTCGAGGCCGCCTGCAATGCCATCGAGGAACTCGAAGACACCGCGCGGCTGGCCATGTTGATGCGCGGCTTTGACGCGCGGATGCTGAGCGCGGGCCAAATCAATGACGTGGTGACGCATTTTGAAGTGGAGTGGGACGCATGATCCGCTTTTCGGCCAACCTTGGGTTTTTATGGGCGGATCGCGCGCTGCCTGACGCTATCCGCGCCGCTCATGCGGCGGGGTTTGATGCGGTGGAATGTCACTGGCCCTATGCCTTCGCGGCTGCGGATGTGGTCGCGGCGCTTGAGGACACCGGATTGACGATGCTGGGGTTGAACACGCGGCGGGGCGATGTGGCGGGGGGCGAGAACGGGCTGTCGGCGCTGCCCGGGCGCGCCGCAGAGGCGCGGGCGGCCATTGATGAAGCACTCGCCTATGCCGACCAAACGCGGACCGGTGCCGTGCATGTCATGGCGGGTTTCGCGCAGGGTGCTCAGGCCGCCGCTTGTTTCGAGGCCAACCTGGAGTATGCCTGCACGCAGGCGGCTCCGTTGGGCATCACGATCCTGATCGAACCGCTCAACCATTATGATGCGCCGGGGTATTTCCTGAGCACGACGCGGCAGGCAGAAGACATCATTGCGCGCGTTGTGCGTCCCAACCTCAAGCTGATGTTTGATTGCTATCATGTGCAACTGATGGAGGGGGATCTGTCGCACCGTCTGACCCGATTGCAGCCTCTGATCGGTCATATTCAATTTGCCAGCGTGCCTGACCGGGGCACACCGGATCACGGCGAGATCAACTATCAGCATATCTTCGAGGTGATCGAAAACATGGGCTATGACCGCCCGCTCGGGGCGGAATATAAATCAAACCTGCCAAGCGATCAGACCTTGCAATGGATGCAAGCCTACAGAGGTTGAGGGTGCGGTGGCGGGGAATCGTCAAGCGGATGCGCCTGTTTCTCAGTCCCACCGGAGGGGCGAAAAATTGGCTTTGCCGGTAGAGATAAAACAGCCCTGCGGGCGAGGGTGCTATTTGGAGCCGCCTCACCAGGGTCCTCGCGCTCGTGAGGCACGCACCCTGGTTGAAAAATGATCATGGCGGTAGTTTTTTAACTCACGCAATACATTAATAAAGCTCAATAGTGAACTGTTATATATAGAATTAAATTCCATAAAACGCCATCCTGATCGCGCATAGAGCACCGATATTCTGACGGTGAAAGAACCCGCTATCCTGCACCCACGCCAGAAAACCTCACCGCATCCAAAGCGCTTCGAAGGTTGGTGTCACCCCTATGGCACCGCCGCTGGCAAAAGAAATTCTTGACTGAGAAGGTTAATGGAACGTTTACTCATAGTTGAATTTACGACTTTATTTCCGACGCTTCGGGGTTTTTCCACATGTATTCCTTGCTCAAGGCGCTTTCGTTCAAAGACGTTCTGGAGCGCGAGTTCATTCCGTTTCTGGCGGCTCTGATTGTTGCGCAGCTCTACTTTAAATGGGGCAGCTTCGCGTTAGAGCTTGTGGGCTTTATTTTTACCTGGCTGGTGCTTGGCTTCGTTTTGCAGAAAATTCTGAGCGCAATCCGTAAGTAAAGATCCGCCGTGATCCAAACCGGATGCTGCCTTCGCGCGTCCCCGACGACATGAGCTGTGCGAAACGCTGCACCTGCGCTCTATATTTGGGAGAGACCGTTATGGTGCGCCGACCCACATCACGACGCGGGCTTGATCTTGGCTCTGTTTTATCCGGCACGCGCCTGCGCGATTTGGGCGGCCTGTCGGGAGTGTCCGCGCGCGACCGTGAGCGGCTTGAACGGATCATCAAAGACGCTGGCGATTTGAGCGGCATCCGCGCCGAAGACCTTGTGATCAGCCGGGACAAACCACCAGTCTTTGACGATTTGGGCGATTTCATCGGCAATATCGTCAAACCCAGAGAGGTGACTGACCTGCTGGAGGAGGTGGTGCGCCAACCGGTTCTGTCGGGAAAAGACCCGCTGCACGGTGTGACCACATCGCTGATGGCGAGGCTACGCAAGAAACGGCCCGAAGCCTTGCCGCAGGTGCCTGTCGCGACCGGCAAAAAGGGCGCGGAAGTACCGGTGAGCACAAAGGGTCTGACGCAATTGCTGCGACTGGCCGCCGTGCGGATCTGCGCGGGTGAGCCAAGCGTGATCTGGGATGACGGCATCAACCAATTGATCGTGCATGGCTCAAAGATCAGCGCAACAGTCACGGATGGCATGGTGCGCATTGACATCAAGGTCGAAGCCGATGGCCTGTCCACCACAATGCAAATCCCCTTCGCGCTTGGCAGCGAAGAGCGCCTTTCGGGGCTTGTGATGGCGACGACTGACCGACCGGCGGGCAATGCGCTGGTGGCGCAGGTCTGGGGGGATGCGTTGATCGCGCTGGCGCATGGCGCACTTGTGGCGGTGAGCGAGAGCCTTGCTGGGGCCTCCGGGCGGGATGTGATCAACAAGCGTCTGGTGCCGCGTGCTTTGCGCGCCAAACGCGGTAGCCTCGTGGTGGAAAGCCAGGCGCGGTTCCTCTTCAAGGAGGACGGGCGATGAATGCTTTTTCAGCAGATGAGTTCGGCGATACGGCGGATCTTTTGCGCGCGCTTGGGCTGGTCGATGCGGCCGGGGAATTCAACAGCGATTGGCTGGGCAATCCCGAAGCCTATCTGAAAACCATGCTGGCCGATGATGCGCAGCGTCAGGCGCTGTTTGATTTCGTGGCCACGCTGCGCGGGGGAGACACCGAACGCGATCCCGAGGGGCGTTTGTGGATCGAGCTTTTTGCTGAAGATCTGGGCGGTGGGTCGCGTATCAGCTTCTTTGTCATCGCCGATGATACGCCCGCCAGCGAAGTGCATTTGTTTCTGGGTGTGCGCTTTGGGACCGGCGCGCCCCTGGTCGAAAGCCAATCCTCGCTGATGTTTCCGCTGTTTCGGGCGGGCAAGACCGGGCCTGCGCCGGACACGCCCGAACTGATCGGCAACAGGGGCGGCGTGATCGCCCTGACCAGCGATGTGACTGTTTCGGACACACCCGCCCCCCCCGGTGAGGCCGGGTTGCAGGGCGTCGGGTTGCGGTTGCTGATCCCGACACTGGCCACGGATGGAGCTCCTCAAATCGGTCTGACCCTGCGCGGGATGCAATTGCCCGGTCAATCCAGCGGACGCGATGTGATCCTGTCGCTGAGCGATCCTGACAGCCTGCGCGAGTCCGGGCTCGAATTGATTATCGCGCTGTTGCAGGCGCGGGTCGGGACTGCGGCGGGCGCGCAGATCGCGGGTTTTGCCAAGCTGATCGGTCTGGGGGATGATCCTGCGATCCCGCCGCTGCCGGTAGCGGAATTTTTCGAGCGCGGTGTGGAGGCGCTTGGCGACTGGCTGGCGCAGGTGCTGGGCGATGCGCCGCGCCGCTCCGCTTGGTTGCAGGCGCTGGCGGATGTCTTTGGCGGTGCCGCTTTGGTGCAGGGCGATGAGGTTCTCATCACCCTTGGCGCGAGCGTTCTGCGCCTTGGCCTGCGCGCCGAAGCCGGGGCCTCGGGCAAGCCGGTGCTGACAGTCTCCTGCGCCTTCGGGCTGCGGGATGGACCAGCGGAGGTCGCCTTGCGCGCCGATCTGGTGCGCCTTGATCTCGGGCTTGGCACGGCGCTGGCCGTTCCGATGCTGCGCGGGGAAGCGCGGTTTGATCTGTCGGGCGTGGTGATGCCGGATGTCTCTGTCGAGACGCTGGTGATCGGGTTCGGCCTGAATGCGGACCGCCGACCCATTCTGGTTGTGGAACTGCTCAACGCGGTTCTGTTCAACACCGCCCATCCGCGTCTTGATCTGACCAATCCCGATGCGCTGGCCGCGACGGCCTCGGCCGCAATCACGGACGCGCTGGCCGAAGTGCTGGGCAACCTCGGACCGGGTGGGGATTTGATCGCGACCGTTCTGGGCTGGCAGGCCCCGCCCGGCGCAACGCCCACTTATCCGCGTATCGATCTGCTGGCGTTCCTGGGCGATCCTCTGGGCCGTTTGCGTACCCATTGGGAGGCGGTTCTGAACGGTCCGGCGGCGGATGTCACCGCAGGCCTTGCCGCTCTGCGCCATTTGCTGACGGGGGATGGCAGCCCCACTGCGATCACCGGGACGGGCACGGCGGGCGAGCCATGGGTGCTGCCGCTTGTGGCGGGGCTGCATGTGGCGCTGTGGCGTGACGCGCGCGCGCGGCTCGTCATCGGGCTTGCGTTCCTGCGACAGGTCGATTCACTGGGTCAGCGTTGCACCGTTCTGGAAACACGGCTGCGCGTCGGCATCGTCGCGCTCGATTTGCAAAGCGGGGCTGCCGGTTTCCTGCCCGAAATTACCCTGCGGGGCTTGGGGCGCGCGCGCGGTGGAGGGCGGTTGCGCACCGATCAGGGGGATTTTCGCCTGGAGGTGGATCACCTTGGCCTGCGCGCGCTCTGGACCCCGGAGGATGGGCTCGGGGTTACGATCGAGGCTCCAAAACCAACGGTCTATATCAATGGGGTGCCGGTGCCGCTGGACATACCGGATTTTTCCGGCGGTCTGGCGCAGAGCATCGCCTCCTTTACCAATGAGCAATGGGACGCGATTGAGCGCCTTGTGTCGCTGTTGGTCCACAAGATCGGGCAGGATTGGCTGAACGATCTGATCGAGGCAGTAGGATGGCGGCGCAAGACCCCGATCCTGGGCGCGCCGCAGCGTCACCGATTGCGACTGGCCGATCTGATCGCCGATCCCGCCGAGGCCCTGCGCGGCTGGCTGGCGCGTATTCTGGCGGATGCGGACGCGCGGATCGAACAGCAAATCCAACCTCTGGCGCGATTCCTGTCGGGCCGCCCGGCCGCACGGATCAGCGTGACAGGTCGCGGTACGCTGCGCGACCCCTGGCGTATTGCGCTTTCGGATGCGCCACAGATGCCCGCCATCGCCGTCTGGCGTCAGCCCGACGCGCCGCTGCCTGTGCCAAATGCCTTTGCGTCCCTGCCGCTGCGCCGCTGGCGACCGGGTCGGGCGGGCTTGCCACCGGGCAAGCTGGCCCGCGCGATCCTGACCGAATTCCCGGACATAACCGGGCCTTTTGGCGCAGGTCTGGCACAGGAGGCGGTGAGCACCGGGCTCGCGGGGCTTGCGCGGCTCTGGCAGGGCAGCGATGGGCGTCTGCGTCCTCCGGCGGTTCCGATACCGGGCGCGACGGTGCATCTGATCCAGAACCAGACCGCCCGCGCCATTTTTACAAACCTTGACCCTGCGCAGATCCTCGGGGTGCAGGTCGCGACCCGGATCACCGTTCGCGTGCAGCGCGCGAGCGCCGCAGTGGATGCCACCCTTAATCCCGCGCGGGTGTTGGATTTGCGCGAGGCAGGGCGCGATCCGCTGGCCTTCACGCCCTTGCCTGCGCAAAGCGGGGAATGGCATGTGTTGCTGGCCCCGCGCGATGCGGCCCGCTTGCCGAGCGGGGATGCCGATGGTGTTGCCGGACAGATCGCGCGGCTGCGCCATGCCCTGTCGCTGATTGCGGCGCAGCCGGATGTCTGCGTGATTGCGGATGCCGCCGCGTCGCATGCCTGCTGGCTGACACTTGATGCGATGGGCAGTGGTATTGACCGGTTGATCACCGTCGGGATGCCGGTTGTCGCGCAACAGGTGCCCGTGACGCTCCCTGCAGTGCAGGGAGAGATGCTGCGCCGACTTGCCGAGTTTTTGCCCGATCTGGACCCTGCGGTACCGGATGACGATGATCTGGCGCGGGCGCGCGATCTTATCGGGACCTATCTGTCCGTGGATGCCACGTTGCTGGAGGATCTCGCTCTGCCGTTTGGTTGGTCGATGGAGACCCGCGCCGATTTGTCCCGGCATCTGGTCCATGGTGCCTTTGACACGGACGCAATCGCGCGTGCGATGAGTGCTGCGGTGGCCGCAGGGCTCAGCCTGAACGCGCAAACCCGCAACGCGCAACGTAAATTGCAGGACATGACTTCTGCGTCGCTGGGTGTCTGGCTGCCGCTGGCCAGTGCGCCGGGTACTACGGGGATACGTCTGCGCGGACATGGCCTGGCTGAAATCATCGGTATTGATCTGGAGCCTTCCGCCGCCCTCCCAGAAACCAAGCCGCGCCCTGCGCGGGTGATTTCCGCGGCATTGGAGATTGCTCATTCGGGCGGCTGGTTGATTGGTGGGCCGGAGCGCGCCCCAAGGCCGCTTGATCTGGAATTGCGCTCGCTTGAGATCGAACTGAGCCTGACGCTCGGGACTGCGGGTGCGCCAAAACTCAACCGCGCGCGCCTCGTGATGCACGGTGTACGCATCCGCGGGCGCAGTTTTCCGCGTCTGGTCCTGTCGCCTGATCTCGCAGTGGCGGATCTTGGCATAGACGGGCAGGCCGCGCCCAGCATGCCCGAAATACAGGATATGTTGGGCCAGGTCTTTGCGCAAATGAGCGCGGCGGCGGACCCGAGCCTTGCCAAACTCGCCGATGCTGTGCGGGCCGCGGGCATCCTTGGCGCGGGCGATGCGCTGGATCCGCTTTCGCTGTCGAACTGGCTGGATGATCCGGCCGCGCGTCTGCGCGATGTGCTGGACAATCCGGACCTGCGCAACCGACTGTTGGACTGGGTGGCACAGGTCACAGGTGATGTGACGGGCCTCAGCTTTGATCCGGTGCGCCAGCAGGTCACGGTCGCGCTGTCGGGGGACACGGGCATGCCTGTCTTCACCGAATGGGCCGTGTCGAGCGTTATTGGTCCCGCAGGAGTGAGCAGTGCAGCGCTGCGGCTGGGGGCGCAGAGCGACACGCATCTGGCCGTGCCCTTGATGCCTTTTGCGGCCTCACTGACCCTTGGGAGGTCCCATGCCGACGCCCTTGGCGGCTTGCCGGCCGTTGTGCCGCTCTGGCCCGCGCCTGACGTGACGCGCCTGCTGGCAACCTCCGCACCGGCGCTGGCAAGCCACGCGATGGCCCGCCTGCTTGAAGGGTTGCGCGCCTCTGATCCCGGTGTGCGCCCCGTCGTTGATGCGGCCCTGAACGCGTTGGGGATGCTGGATAGCGCATCCGGCACGCCGCGCGTGGCGATCCCGCCCTTGATGTTCATCAACCCCGGTGCCTGGCTGCGTCTGGGGACGGTTCTGGGTACGCTGGACGGCGCGACCATCCGCCCGGAACGTGCCATTGCGCTGATGGAGGCGCTTAAGCCGCTGGTGGGTCTCTCGGGCGCGCCGGGCGTGTGGGACATTGCGCCGGGGCTGTCGCTGCGCGCGCGCAGTGCGGCTGGGCTCATCGTGGAATTCACGCTGGATCCGGCGCTGTTCATGCCGGGGGCGGATGTTGATTTCGGCGGCGCAATCGGGCTGCACATCGGGTCAGATGGGCGGGTTCTGCCTGCGCTTGCAGTATTTGTCGGGCTTAGCGGCGGCGTAGCAGGCCAGCGTGCCGTACATCTCGCCGTGGCCGGTGGGAGCACACGTCTCTTCCTGCGCAACGGCGCGGGCAGTGATCTGGAAATCTATCCCAACCCGGCGGGGCTTGGCCAATTGGCCACGCAGGGCGTGACGGCGGCACTTCCTGCGGCTTTGGACGCAATTGTTGATACCAATTCACCTGCGGGCGATGTGCTGGGCGATATCGGGGATGCCTTACTGCTGCGCGTGGGCGGGAATTTCGATGGTGCCGCGATGATCTCCTGGGTCACGGATCCTGCGGGCACGCTTGAGGCCAGATGGATAGCGCTTTTGACGTCCGGGCTTGTCCGGCTTGGGGCGGCCTTGCCGAGCGATATCACTCTGACGGTCACCGCCGCCGGGGTGCGGCTTGAAATACCCGACGCTGGAACATCCGGTTCCACGGTGCATGTTGCGCTGAATGCCAGCCCGGTATCGCTCGAAGTCGGCGCGAACATCACAACAATTCCCTTTGTGCGCACTGTCTCAACCACGCTCAAGTTTGACGCCTCGGGCCTCGCGCTTTCGCAAGCCGGTGTGGGCCCCGCAGATATCCCGCTCAGCGATGGTATCAGCCTGCGCCCGATTTTTGCGCTTGATGTCGGCAGTGAGGCCATGGACCCCTTCGTGTCCATCGGGCTGGCGGTGGCGGCCGACAACGCACAGGCGCTTGCATTGCGCTATGCGTTCAACAGCGAGAGCTTCGATCTGGGCTTTGGCAGCAATTCGCCCGAAGACATCGCCAGCGGGATCATGCATTTCGCCATTGATCTGATCGGCTCATTCCTGCTGGAGCTTGAGGCCATCAACGACGTGCTGGATGAAACCATCGGTCCGGCAAATAGCACAAGCATCCGCGATCTGCTGACCGGGGTGCTGCTCAAACCGGGCGGTGGGCTTGATCCCGATCTGTTCCGTGTGATCATGAAACCGGGTGAAAGCCTTGAGGATCTGCTGGAGGATAAGCTTGCGCGGGTCATCACGCTGATCGCCAATGTGGCGGATGCCAACCCGACAGTGCGAGTGGGCGGCGAACTTGACATTGGCATCGCGCGTACCGGCGAAGTGATTGGCTTCTCGCTGGGGTTGGCGGGCCGCTTGCCGCTGGTGGAGGGCGATATCGCGCTCTGGCTGGAAAACGATAGCCGCTGGATCATCGGCGGGCCAACGGCGGGGCTGAAAATCGGGCTGCTGCGCGAGAGCAGTGGCGCTTTGGCTTTTGAGCCGACCTTGTCCGTAGATGGTGTGGGCCTGCGCATCGGGCGTTCAAACGGGCCACTCCTGGAAAGCCCGATTGCCATCGGGTCTATCGCGCTGCATGGGTTTGCGCGCTTGGGGGACGGCCAAAAACTGGGCGGTGCGCAGGTGCAGCTCTCTGAAATCGCCGTCGCCGTGGGCAGCGCTTCGGGCGACGAGGAGGGCGGTAACGCGGTCGCACAAGGCATGCTGGCGGAAACCAATGACGGGGACGCGGCCCTCGCGCCCGCCTTCAGCCCCGCGCTGTCGGTGCAGACCCGCCCGAGTGCCGATGGCGGCGGCGTCGCGTTCCGCTTTGTCGCGGGCGAGGGGGAGGGGCCCTGGTGGCTGCCGATCCGCAGCCAGTTTGGCCCGATCTATATCGACCAGATCGGCCTTGGCACTCAGATGTCGGAGGATACGCTGCAAGCGATTTCGCTGCTCTTTGATGGTAATGTCTCCATCGCCGGGTTGCAGGCGGCGGTGGATGATCTGGAACTGCGCTACCGGTTGGACGCGGGTGGCATCTTTGATCCGGCCTCCTGGTCGGTCGATCTGGCCGGGTTGGCGGTTTCGGCGGATATGTCCGGTGTCGTGCTGGCGGGGGGCTTGCGTAAATTCGAGATCGAAGGCACCGACAGCATTGATTATATCGGCATGCTGGCCGCGCGCTTTGGCACCTATGGGTTGTCGCTTTACGGCGGCTATTCCGCGATCAAGGGCGATGATCCCTATTCAGCGTTCTTTGTCTATGGCGCGGTGCTGGGGCCTTTTGGCGGGGTGCCTGCGTTTTTCCTCACCGGCATCGGGGGCGGCTTTGGCATCAACCGCGATCTGATCCCCCCGACCAGCCCCGGTGATTTTGACGATTTCATCATGATCGCGGCCCTTGATCCGGCCTTCAGCCCGGATGGCGACCTCAACGCAGACCTCGCCGTGATCCGTGGCAATTTCCCCGAAAAGAAAGGCAAGTTCTGGTTCGCCGCTGGCATCAGCTTCACCTCCTTCGCGCTGGTGGATGGGATCGCCGTGGTGGCCGTGGAATTCGGGCAGGGCTTTGAGCTGTCGATCTTCGGACTCGCGCGCATGGCCCTGCCGCGCCCGCAAGTGGCGCTTGTTTCCATCGAACTCGGCCTCATCGCGCGGTTTTCGACCGAGGAAGGCGTGATCTGGATACAGGCGCAATTGACTGATAACTCGTGGCTTTTGCACACAAGCGCGCGGCTGACGGGCGGGTTTGCCTATGTCAGCTGGTTCAAGGGCGACAAGGCGGGTCAATTTGTCATCACGCTGGGCGGGTATCACCCCAATTTCCACCGCGACGGATACCCCGTGGTGCCCCGGCTTGGGTTTAACTGGTCCGTTTCCAGCAATATCGTCATCAAGGCGGAGGTGTATTTCGCCCTGACGTCCGAGGCGATCATGGCGGGCGGGCTGTTTGAGGCCAGCGCCAAATTCGGCCCTGCCTTTGCGCATCTCAGCTTTGGCGGCAATGCCATCGTCTATTTCGACCCGTTCAATTATGAGGCGGATGCCCATGCGCGCATTTCGGCGGGCATCCGGATTTCGACGTGGTTCGGGACCATCCGGCTTTCGTTCAGCCTTGGGGCCTATATCGAAGTGCGCGGCCCCGAATTTCACGGCACGGCGCGCATTGAGATCGGACCCATCGACATCCATGTGCGGTTTGGGGATAGCTCGAAACCCCGTGGGGCGTTGGTGTCCTGGAGCGCGTTCTGCGAGAAATATCTGGAACTGGCCACCAATGACAGCGCGCGCGCCATCAGCGCAATCGCCGGTCGCGGTGCTTTGCCCCCGGCGTCAAGCGACGGCGAGGAGGCGGGCAGTGCCGATGGCAGTGCTGCGCATCCCTATGATGTCACAAGCGAATTTGAGCTGTCCTTTACCTCTACGATCCCGCTGACGGCGATCCTGTGTGACGGGCGTGTCGTGGCCACGGGGGCCAAGCCAAATCTGGGCGTGACGCCTTCGGGCAAGGCGGTCAAGGTCAGCCGGCTGATCCTGAGCCTGAGGCGCACGGATGGAGGGGCTGCAAGCCTGAACCTGCCTGACAGGATCTTCCTGAGCGCGCGCAGGACCGGCAAATTCCCCATCGGGGTCTGGGGTCCGCCGCAGGATGATGACACGCGCAAAATGCCCAAAGGTGATGTGATCACCGCGACCGAGGGGCTGGATCTCCAGTTCAAATCCGTGCGCTCCAGACGCATCCCGAATGATGCATCCGGCGGTGTGGGCTTTGATCAGGTCGAGCCCGGACAGCGCAAACCCTTGCCGTTGCGCGCGGCGGGTGCTTTGCGCGCCAGCCTCCTGCGGGTCGCAAAAGAACAGCGCGCCCTGCTCAGTGCCATGAACCCGGATAAAATGCCGCAATTTGCCTCCGACTGGCACGGTGCGGCGCGCCAGGCGACGGCGCAACGCTCTTTCGCGCGCGCCCGCGCCGTTCCCATGCGGATCGGGCTCCTGTCTGAACGCATTATCGGGACGGCGGCGGCGGGTAAAAAACGCGTGAAACTGGCCCCCGGACAATCCACCAAGACCGTAACATTTGGCAAGGCGCGGTTGCGCGGGCTGATGGTGCAGCCGGTCCGCATGGCGCGCAAGACGGCCGTGGATGCGGTCACAAGCGTGACGATGACCGCATCGATTGCCAAGAACCTGAAGCGCATGTCGCCCCCCGCGTTGGTGCTTAATCCACAAATCGCCGGGATCACGCCGGTCCTGTTACGCGCCCAGATCGGTGCGCCCAAATCCGCCAAAACGCTGGTGGCCGCCACTGTTGTGCCCGAGACAGTTTCAGCTCTTTCGTCTTTCTCCTCAGGGCGCAGGGGGGCCGGTTCCGCAGACCGCAAAACCTTGGCCGGTATCGAAAACATGGTGCAACCCCGCTCGGCCAACCGGGGCGAGACCCGCGCGCTGATGCCCGGTGAAATTGCCGTTTTCGACCTGCCGGGTGCGGGCGGCACCTTGCGGTTTGAAAGCGCTGGCGCGGTTGCTCTCAAAGGGGTAGCGCGGCTCATCGCGATTGGCGGTGGCGGGCATGTCATCGTGAACAACGCCGATGCCGGGCGTGCCGTCCTGCCTGCCGAAACGCGCGCCTTTGCGGTCATCGCCGGAGAAGAGCCCGCGCCGGGTGATCTTGCCGGATGGCTTGAAACCACGCAAATCGCCTATCTGGGCTATGGCACCGCGCGCTGTCCGGGCGGGTTCGTGCGCGCCGAGGGCGCAAGCCGTGCGCGGGCGGGTAAAAAGGCAGGGTGTGGTTGGATGCAGGCGCGCGATCTGACGGATCAATCGGCGCTGGTTGAGACCCAGTTTGATCGCGGTGCGCGGAGTGTTGCGCTGATGATAGACGGTGCCTTGCAGAAAGAGGACCTTGAAACGCTGGCGCTGCATTTTGACGGGTTGGACATGGAGGAGGGCGCGCCGCAACTGGTGCCTTTCGATGGCAAGACGCTGATCGTCTATTCCTCCGAAAAACCCGCCAGCGTCAAGCCGTTCTCGCTGAGCATCGGCGGGCGTACCGACGATCGCCTTGACGGTGTGATCGCCGCACAGATCAGCGCGGATCGCCTGATTGCGCGCCTGCTTAACGCCGCCCTGCGCCTCGATCTTGAAACCGGAAGCGGGCAGAGCAGCAAAACAACAAGCATCACGTGGAAAGCGCCCGCCAATTTGCGCGTGACGCAGCCGGAATAGGACAGGGATATGGTCGCCAGAGGCAAATTCTTTTTATACGACTACATCGTGCCGCCTTTGCCAGCGGGCCGTTACAAATTGAATGCCACGCTTGATCTGAGCGTTACCGATGGTACCGATACGGCGGTAGCACCGCATGATTTGCATTTCAACGTCACCGCCCCGCGCCTGAAATTGCCACCCGATCAGGCGCTGATGACCTTTCCCCCGGCGCATTCTGAAGGGGCCTATGAGGCCCGCTTGCCGCAGATCGTCTTGAAAAAACGCACGCTGCCATGGGATCGCCAAGCGGCCCCCGTGGGCAGCGTGTTTCATGAGCAAAGGGTGGAGGAGAGTACGCCCTGGATGGCGCTGGTGGTGATCGCCGAAGGGGAGGGCGAGATCCAGCACGACCAACCCGCCGCCGATTGCATCACCGCGCCCAGGACCTTGCCCGGCAATTTCGACACCCCGCGTGCGAGTTGTCTGTCGGTGCCGCAATCCACTGTGGATAAGGTGTTTCCGACGGTTCAGGACCTGTCGCTGCTCAGCCATGTGCGCGAAGTCAATGTGGATGATACCGAAAACGCCATGGGCGATGATGACGGGTTTCTGGCCGTGGTCATTGCCAACCGGATGCCGCAATATGATCACGACACCTGCAAGCCCAAGGCCTATACCGCCTGTCTGATCAACCTTGAAGGCCAATTGGATGTCTTGCCGCCGCCTGCACCCCCGCGGAGCTTCTACGAGTTGTCGGACCTGTTCCTGAGCGCTGAAATCGCGCGGTTCGCGACATCTGTGGGGTCCGGCACGGCGGTGCCGCAAACCCTCACCATGGAGCCGCGCCTGCTCGATCTGGGCGATGCCGGTGCCATGGTGGATGCCGTTCGGCGCGGCGAGGTGGTGTTTCATGACGGCACGGTCGTGGATAGGGCTGGCGGCACAGCGGAGGGGCTGAACGTACTGGGGCGTATGGATTCGGCCGCCTTCCTGGAGGGCGATTTCGCATCGCTTTCCGGCGTGAGCGAGGATGTTGGCGCGATGGCCGTGCGCCGCGTCGAGGGGACGTTTTCGGGGTTCAACTTCCCGCTGGAACGGCTTGTCACGGAAAAGATTTACCGCTTTCCGGTCCTGACATCCTGGCGTTTCACCTGTTCAGGCGCGGGCAGCTTTCAGCAATTGATGAGTTCGCTTGATGTTGGCCTGTTGGGGACCGTGACGCCGGGGGGCTACAAGCGCGCCTTGCCCGATTGTGTGACAAAGGTGAAGGGCAGCGACCCCGGCGCGCCCCCCGTGACAAAATTGCCGCTGGAAATGGCGGAGACCGGTCACGTCGGCCTGCCGCATCTGACGCGTACCGGGGAAAACGCCAATGCATGGTATCGCGGGGCTTTGTCGCCACATCAATTGCTGCGCAACCCGCTGGCGCAGGAAGCGCAGTTCCCGGTGCTGGCCCATATCAGCGATCATTTGCGGATGATGACGCCGGATGGGCGCGAGGATGTGTCGCTCGCGGTGGCCTTTGAAACCGGGCGTCTTCTGGCGATGTCCCAACCCTCCTTCGTGGCCGCGCTGCAACGCTGGCGTGCCGATAAGTTCGGAGCGCGTCGTCGGCAGTTCGCACAGGAGGCCGCGTTTCGCGACGGCCCTGATCTGCTCGATACGTTGATCAGCGATTTCGATAATGACGCCATTCTTGAGGCGATCAAGGCCGGGCTGATCCCGCAACTCATTGAGGGCGGGCTGATGCGTGCGCTGGACCTGCGCCGTGAACGCACGATTTCCACACCTGTCGAATTGGTTAACCCCGGCGTTGAAGCGCAGGGGCTGGTGGGCGATTTTAATGCCTTCCTGGCAGATGGGCTTGGCATGGACCGCGCCATGGTGGATCAGATCGCGGCCCAGCCGGAAAACATGGATGCCTTCGCGCGCCTGCAGGCCGCAGAACCCGGTGGGATCAGCACCCGCGAGATTAACCTGAACGGGGACATAGACGCCCAGCTTGGCGATGTTCTGGACAGTGGCATCGCGGATCTGGCCAGCGCCACGATCGGCACGCGCGACATCCGCGAAGATACCATCAAGGACCTGAATGAATTCTCCTCCTTTGACCTCTTTGTCAAAGACCGGTTTGAGAGGAACTGATATGGCGCTCGCCCAATACATGACCCTGCAACTGCTGGCCAATGCGGTGGTGGATACTGTCGCAACAGATGGCGGACGGATCACACCGCCCGAAATCCTGACATTTCTGGGCAAACTGCGGATGCTGGAAGGGGTGCCGTTCAACAATCTGGTGCCGGATGAAGAGCTGTTGCCCAATGAATCGATCCGGTTCTTTCATCTGGATCGGGCCTGGAGCGATGCTTTGGTTCAGGGCGCCTTGAGTGTGGCAACGACCAATTCTGTTGAACGCGCGCAGCTCGAGCAGCTCTATCCGACCATCGAGAGCGAAGTGGATGAGGTGGAACGCGAATACCGCGCGCCGGGGGGCGAGCCGGTGTTGCGCGGGCCTGCGGGTCCGGTCTCGGGGTTTTTGTTGCGCTCGGCCGCCGTGGCGGGATGGCCGGGTCTGCATGTGCGCGCCTATAAGAACGAGCCCGAGGCGGGGGATACGGAGATTGCGGATGAGGGCGACCCATCCCGCATCAAGCTGTTGCGTCTGGAACGTTTGTCGCCTGCGGTTCTGTTGGCACTGTTTGATGGCATTCCCAAGGTGCTGCACATTGAGGAGCCGCGTCAGGGTATCCAGTTTGGCGTAAACCTTGAGACCAACGCGCGCACCAAGCGTACCAGCGCTACGGTGCCCGCGCGCAATGTGGAGACCGGCAATTACGTCAATGGCGCAGGGGTCGAGCAGGAATTACCCACGCGGGCCGCGCAAATCCCGGTGCGGTTTCGTCGCGGTGCGGCGGGTGTGCTGGACCTGTCCAACACCGCGCGGGGTTTTGCGGATGCGAGCGCCACGGGGATGAGCACGGCGCCCGGTGATCCGGTGAACGGTGCGGAGTTTGCCATGCAGATGATCCGTTTCCCCTACCGGCAGATTTTTGCACAGGACGTGGCCACGACCGCCACGCAGAATGACGCCTTCAAGCCGACGCTCGCCAGTGTTTCTGCGCGCTATACATCTGTTCTGAAAAAGAAAATACGGGAGGATTGAGCATGGCAGACCGGATCAAACCAGGCCTGATGAAATCCATCCTCTCCAGTGGAAACTGGGCGTTGGCCAGCGGCGTTCAGGAACAGGTGCTGGATGCGCAACAACTGTTTGCGAAACCCACACCAAAACCGGATCCCGCCTTGTTGGTGCCTGTCGATGTGCAGGCGCTTTACGTGCCGACATCGCATAGCGAACGCTATGTGCGCCTGCCTTTGGAGCTGGGCGAAGGGGCGAAAAAAGGGGAACACATCGCGCCGTTTTCGATCCCGCGCGCGCGTTCAAAGGGGGTGCATCTGCACTGGGCCTTGCCGGATGGGTTGTTGCGCGGCGAGATGGTGGAGGATGCCGACACACCCGTAAAAATGCGCGCCCTGCCCAACAGGTGGCTTGTGGTGCGCATGAGCGGGCGGCAGGGGCGCAGCAAGCTTGATCTGCGCACGTGGCTGATCGAATCCGATAAAGGCCGCGTGTTCGATCTGCCCAAATACCCCGCGGATGCCGCGTCGATCTCGCCCCATGCGCTCGATCCTGAGCAATTGACCGGGATTATGGGCGGCTCGCCCAACTGGACGGCCTCCTATGACGCCAGCCTTAACCGTTTTGCCTTCCATGATCCGCTGGATGATATCGACGCCGGGCAAGTGATGACAAAACAGGCCAGCTATGTCGTGATTGGATGGTGGTCCGAGCGCAACCTCGATCCGCTGGCCGGGCTGACCTTGCCCTACGGCGTGCCGCGCCGGATCGCGGGGTTCAACTGGACCGCTTCCACGGCCCCCTTTATCACCGCGTGGCAATCGCCCAAAGCCGTATTGGCCTCGACGCAAACCGAGGCGGTGGATATTGAGCGCGTCGATATGCGCAGCGCCTTGAAGCTGAGCACCTCGCAGATTGGCCTCGCGGCAGGTTTCCGCGAATATGAATTGGACGAGGTCGTGTTGCAGCGTATCCGTGCGCGCTACCAGACCGTGCTGCACGGCGCGGTCTACGGTGTGCCGATCATGGGCGGTGTGGGCAAGGACGCAGCACCACGTGCGCGCGACATCAACCTGTCCATGGCACCGACATTGGAGCGGTTGATTGCCGCACAGGCCGCCAGCGGTATGGGGATAAGATCGGCCGCGAAAAAGGAGTATTTCGAGGCACTGATCACGGCGGTGGCCAATACATCGTTGATGAACGTCGCCACCAGTGACGGTGTGGTGGCCTTGGATGAGGCCGAACACGGCGATGGGTTTGAGGCGTTTCAGGGTCCCGAAACCTATGAGGATGTCATCATCACACGCCAGCAATCCGCCCTGAAGGCGGGCAGGCCGCTGCGCACGAAAGAGGCCAAGGCGACAACCCCTGAGGCGCTGCGCGCGCAGGTGATCTGGAACGGTCGGGTGCGCGGCAAGACCATGTCCACGCGCGACGCGCTGCGCCGCAAGAGCGAAGACATCAAATACCGGATCAAACCCGGCGAGGTTGTGGAGGACGGACCCGAAACGCGCAAGGTGCGCCGCCCCGGTCCGCGCTATCATCGTCCCACTTCGCCGGTCATCGGTTTGCGCAACTATGGGCGCGCACAACGGTTTCTGGGGGATGGCCGGTTTAACGATGAGAACAAGCTGGTCTGTCGCTGGTCCGATGAAATGACCGTGCAATATGGCGAGGGCTATGAGGCCAAAACCTATGTGCCGCCGCTGGTGAACAGCGCCGTTCCGGCAATTGCCAACCGCATCATCCAGAACAGTTTCATGGGCGATCTCTATATGATGCCGTGGATTTTCGATGCGATCAAAGCGGTGGTGCGCGGCGACGCGGTAGGGCAGACGCAGAACCGGTTGCGTGGGGAAATGGCGCTGCGTTATTCGCCGGATGGGGTCTATGATGGCATTGTTCCTCTGGCGCGCAAGAACCCCGAAACACCCCGTTCCGCGCAGATCGCGGTGAGCGATGCGATGCGCCGGTTTTCGCTGGCCGAGGGGCGCGAGCCGAGCCCGGTGGCCGTGACCAGCTGGGTGCAACCCTGGTCGCCGGTCTGGCTGGAATGGGAGGTCGAACTAGCACCGGGGCGCGGGTTTGAGGGCTGGTCGCTGGGGCGTATCGAATTTGACGGCGCGCCGGTGCCGCAGGGCGAAACGCTGACCCTGCTCGGGCGTTCGGCCATCACCTCAGGCGTGGCGCGGACCTACCAGGCAGTGATCGACACCTATCTGATCGCCGAAAACCAACGCGATGCGGCGGATGCGGGGGAGATTGGAGAGCTTCACGAGGGGACGCTGTCCCGGCTCGCGGCATATCTGAAAAATGCCGATCTGGGCTCGGTGACGCTGGACCGGATTAACGATCTGTGGCTCGCCATCGAGACCGGTCCGGATGGCCAGGTGATGCCTGCGCCCGCCGCCGTGTCCGATGCGCTGCGCGCGGCGGGTTTGCCCAACCTGATCGCGGACGGCACCCTGCGCCTGACGCGCGCCCGCATCGTGGATAGTTTCGGGCGGTTTCGTGATGTGAATACCTCAGGGATCACACTGCCCACCGCGCTGGCCACCAAAACGGAAGGTGGCGATACCGCATTGGCGATGCCGCCGCGGCTCTCCTTGCCCGCGCGGCTGATGTGGCGATTTGTGGATCCCGGTGATACCTCTGCGCGGCCCGCTGAGGGGCGGCTGGATCAAGCCACGCCCGCCAATATGGTGAACCCGATCTCGGGGTATGTGCTGCCCGATTTCATTGATGAATCGCTGGAGTTCTTCGACCAGACCGGCCAGCCGCTGGGTGAGGTTTTGCATGATCCGATCACCGGCGGGTTGATCTGGGAGGGCGGTGTGGGGCGTGAGGGGCCTGCTTCCGGCTCGCCGCGCGCGGATTTGCCCAAATCGGCGCGGCTGTGCGGTGAAATCGCTCAAGGCATGATCGAAGCGGATGTGTTTCAGCGCAACACCCCAGAGCATCGCGACAAGGAAAGCCCGCTGAGTGCGTTTTTGCGCGCGGTGGATACCACCAGCTGGAGCGTGGACAGCAGCCTGATGTCGGCGGGCGCGACCATTGCCGGTCTGGTCGGGCGGCCCGTGGCGGTGGTGATGACGCAGCTTTGGCTCGATATCCCCGAGGACCTTGCCAAAACCGGTGCTTTTGGGGACAGCGGGGATGATATCCGTGACCATCTGGTGCGCGAGGCGGTGTTTGACGCGGTCAAATCGCGGGCCTTCAAGGTGCGTCTGGGCGAAATCGCCAAGGGGCATGACGGGCTTTACGGATTCTTCATCGGGGAGGATTACGCGCATTTCCACCTGATCGAAAAGGAAGTGGCACAGGCCGCTCTGATCAGTCGCAGCGGTTCCGGTTTCCGCGCGCTTCTGGGCGGGGTGGGCGATCAGATGGGGTCCAATGCGCTGCCAGCGCCCAGCCCGCTGGACACACCCTATATCGGTGCAGGCGAGCCGCTGAGCGTGCATGTCGGGCAGAAACTGCGCCTGACGTTGCTGATGCATCCCACGGCGCGGGTGCATGCCACCACGGGCTTTTTGCCGCGCAAGTCACTGGAATTACTGAATGACTGGGTGTCGCCGGGGCTGGGGCGTGTGGCACCTTCGGTACGTATCGGGCCGGTGATCATTGATCCTGACCGGGTGCGTTTGCCCAAAATCGCCGCTTTTGGCGCGGATCAAACCTGGACGCGGCGCAATACGCCGATCACCTGGCGCGACGATCCCATTCTGGCCGCGACCCAGGCCGCGCTGCTGCCAGGCGGGCGCGCGAGCGTGCAGGAGGGCTACATCCGCATCACGCCGGAGGGCGGTGCCAAGATCGGGGAGGAGTCCTGATGACCCGCTATAACTGGCCCCGCGAATTCAGGAAATCGCCCGATAGGCTGGCGCGTCGCCAGGAACATGCGCTGCGCGATACGGGCATCCCTTTGCCGGAGGGGGCCTTGGGCGATCTTGACCTGCTTGATGAGGTGATCGCGGCCAATTTCGACGCGGCGCGCAGCTGGATACCGATTGGCCCCTCGATCATGACCAATGGTCAGGCGACCGGTGATCCCATTGTCGCGGGGCGGGTGCGCGCCATCAATGTCAGCCCCGACGGGGAGCGCATCTATGTCGGCAGCGCCAATGGTGGCGTGTGGTATTCGCGGGATGCGGGGGTCTCCTGGGATCCGTTGGGGGCGGGGGGTCTGGCGACGGGTGCGAACCGCTCGGATCTATCCCTGACCACGGGCGCGCTTTGGGTGGAATTCGGCGCAACCGGGGGCGTGGATGAACCCGCCAAGGATGTGGTTTATGTCGCCACGGGCGAGGGCATACCGCAATTTGGCGAAATTCCGGGCAGAAAAATGGGCGGCATCGGCGTGTTGCGGCTGGACGTGCCCTTACCCGAGGCGCTGGCAAACCCGCTGCAAAACCCCTGGAAACGCGAAGCGCGCAACCTCGCAGGGCAGGGCATTTTCCGTCTGGCGCGCGACCCCGGCGTGACACCGACGCTGGGCGGGGATGCAACGCTTGTGGCGGCGACATCGACCGGGCTTTGGTCGCGCAGCGGTGGTTTCATTGAGGACGCTGATTGGCAACGGGTTGAATTGACGCCCACGCCTTTTGCGGATTTGTCTGAGTGGTCCTATTGCTCGGATGTGATCTGGAATGACAAGGGGCTTTGGGTCACGCTGGTGGACAGCGCGGCGCAGGACGGGCTTTACCATGCGCCCAACGGCCGGGCCGGGCCGTTCCGCCGGATCGCGCTGCCGGGCCTCGAGACCGGTACACGTCTCAGCATCGCGGCGGCACCGGACACGGACCGGCTCTATGTGCTGGGTAAGGTTCCGTGCCCCTTTGTCCCCGGCACCAACCCCGGATACGCAGCCCTGTGGCGCGTCGATCTGACCAATAGCACCACACAGGCGCGATTGGTGCGCAACATGCCCATCGGGCTTTTTGTACCAGGGGTCACGCCGGATAACGCGGGCAATCGGATCAATGATGGCGGAGATCAAAGCGCGCATGATCAGGCGATCTCGGTTCGCCAGGTCGGGGCGAATGATGTGGTCACGGTGGGCGGCTCGATGGAGGATAACGGAGCATTTGATGCTGCGCTCTTTGATCTGACCATTACCGGGCCCGCCACAAATCCGACCACTGATTTTCTTGACACCAACCAAACCACGCCAGCGGCTGATCCGACCTTCATCGGGGAGGGGATTCACCCGGATGTGCATGCGGTGACACAGGCAGGCACGACGCTTTGGGTGGGTTGCGATGGCGGCGTTTTTCGCCGCAACGGCGGGGTGAACCAAGCAATGAATGCAGGTCTGGCGCTGGCTGAACCGGGTTACATTGCTTCCCACCCCGGCCTTGACGGCCCCGTGATGGCAGGCACACAGGATAACGGCACGATCCAGCGGATTGGCGATACGGTCTGGAGCCTGGTCGTCAAGGCGGATGGCGGCGGGTGCCTTTTTCATCCTACAAAGCCGCATATGCGCGTGATGCAATACGTCCATGCCACATGGAGTTTTGAGCCGGATCAAATGGTGCCCCTTGGCCCGGTGATCCGCACGGAACCGGCCACCGATGATGAAAACAGTGAGGATGCGCGGTCGTCGTTTTATTCGCAATGTGCTGTTGCGCGCGCGACGCTTGATGAGGATGCGCGGCTTTTCATCGGCACGGACCGGATCTGGTATTCGCAGCGCTGGAACGACCGGACCATCGATATGGGGTGGGTGACGATCCCCACCTTAACCGATGGGGCTCCCACGGCCCTTCTGACCCAGGATCAGCTGACGCAGGGGGGCAACCCGGATTTTGTTCTGGCGATCGATATCCTGCAGGAGGGAGATCGGGCGGATGCCTATGAGGGGACGGCGTTGCTCGTGCTTTGCGCGCGTAGTATCAGGATTTTCCGTTCTGCGCGCACCACGCCCTCGGGGCCGCAGGTCTGGACCGTCCCGAACGCTTCCATCATCAGCAACCCCTCGAGTGCCGAGCGTCCCAAGAGCAAATATCTTGACGACGACGAACCCAACCCGTTTCTTAACTACCTGCCGGACCCGCATATGAGCGCCTGGACCGATATCGCCGTGCATGACACGTCGGTTGCGGGACAGGAAACATTCTATGTCTCTACCACGGGGCAGCGCTCGGAGGATGCCAGCGGTGCCCTGCTCAGCGATCCCTTATATGACACGCTGTGGTGGTTTGACGGGCAGGGGCGTTGGTATCCGACGGGCCTGCGCAACGCGCCGCTGGATGCGGGTGCCGGGACGGGCGGCTCGCCCACGGCGGCGCATTGCGTGATCGTGAACCCCGAAGCGCCCGACAACGTCTATGTGGGCAATCGCATTGGCGTGTGGCAGGGCGTGATTGATCAAAGCGGGGAGCATCCCACATGGACCTGGCGTCCGGCGATGGAAGGTTTGCCGCAGACGCAGGTGCAGGATCTGAACATTTCCGCAACAGAGGCGGGGACATTCCTGCGCGCAGCCCTTGTGTCGCGCGGGGTGTGGGAGCGTGATATTTCCCTTCTGCCGGCCTCCGTGGGGCGCAGCTATATCCGGACCGTGCCGCATGACACCGGGCGCGTGATCCTGCCCAATGAGGTCAAGAACCCGCTGGATGATACGGTCCTGACTTTCCACCAAAGCCCCGACCTGATCCTGTTGCCCAGCGGCGCGCATCGCTGGGATCCGGGTTTTCCCAATGAGGCGGATATGCTGGGCGCGCCGTCACCTGCGCGCTATGACAGGGTGATGCACGATGTCTTTGTGATGATCCATCACCGTCACACGACTGCCCTTGCCGCGGGGGATGCCAATATCGACGTTTTCCTGCAAAAGGACGCGCCCGCCGGGCCGCTGAGCGACTTTGCCATGACGCCCCCCTGGCGCAGTTTCATTGAACAGACCGTACTTGGCAACGCCCCTGCACCCGTGGCGGGGTTGACGCATTTGGGGCGGCGTAATCCGAGCCTGCCGGTGGATGCGCGCACGCCGCGCGCGGTGAAACTCTCGCTTGATCTGGGCTATGCAGGGGGCGGGCGGCACGGGATGCTGATTGCGGTGGTGACCTCGCCGGGCAACCTGCTGGCCAGCGCCGATCTGGCACCGGCGAACCTCAAGGTGGTGGTGCGCAGATCGGCACAAATTGCCGTCCGCAGGTTTCTCCGCCGTTAAAACACGTCTTGAATTGCCCGGTGGATTTCCGCCTGATCGAATGCCCACAGGCCCCGGAGTAGAGAAAGGTGACTGTGGTTTCCCGATCTGGAAGGGGCCGCGCCGTCCCTAGGGTTCATCCGGCACCAGTCCGGGTTTTTGCGGCGGGGTGATGGCATCCTGCGCGGCCGCCGACACGGCCCTGCGCTCGCCTTCGCTCAGATACTCATCCCCGGCGATTTCGACCTTCACGTTGCGCTCGGCCATGCGTATGCCATTTGCCTCAAAGGCATCGCGCACTTTCTGATAGGCGTCGCGCCGCACCAGCCATTGCTCTCCCGGACGGGTCATGAATTTGACGCCGACCACCATGTTGAACTCCTCCATCCGTCGCACGCCCTGTGATTTCAGCGTATCCAGGATCGCATCGCCGTAATGCTCATTGGCCTTAAGCTCCGCGCCGACCTTCTTGATCAGTTTCTTGACCAATTGCAGGTCAGTATCAAAGGGGACCCGGAATTCGAGTTTCATGATCACCCAGTCGCGCGAATAATTGGTCATGGATTTCAATTCGCCAAAGGGCAGGGTGTGCACGGCCCCGCGGTGATGGCGGATTTGCAGCGAGCGGATCGAGATTTTCTCCACCGTCCCGCGCAGCTGGTCTATCTCGACATATTCCCCGACGCGAAAGGCATCATCGATCAGGAAGAAAATACCCGATACCACATCCTTGACCAGCGATTGCGCGCCAAAGCCGATGGCAATGCCCAAGACGCTGGCACCGGCGAGGATCGGCGCGATATTCACGCCCATCGAATAGAGCACTGACATCATTACCATGCTCAAAAGCGTCACCAGCAAGACCACGCGCAGCAGCGGCAGCAGTGTCGCCATGCGCGCCTCCGGGCCGGGGGCCTGTCCGTCCTCGGGCGGAACATAGGCGGCGAGGCGGCGGTCAATTGAGGTCTTGCCCCAGGTCCAGACCAGATCCGCAATCAACACCGCAGCGGCACTGTCGATCAGTACGGAGAAGACCCGCTGCACGATGCTGGGCTTGTCGGGGTCCTCGAAAATGCCCGCGTTCCAGATCAGCGCCAGGGTCAGCCCCAGCGTCACAAAGACACCAAACCGGATCAGCCGTTGCGCCAGGGGGCGGTAGGTTTCATAGGGATCATCCGGAGGCTCGACCGGCTCCACGGGCTCGGCGTCTTCTTGCGTCTCCACTGTGGCGGTATCTTGCGGCGGGTGTTGCGGATCCGTGCGGTGCCTGAAATCAGCGATGGCGCGATCGAAGGTCATATCGGTCCAGCCGCGCAGGAGTTGCAGGGCAGGGATGGCCAGCCCGATCGCCGCAAATGTCCACATCAGGGAGCGTGTGTCAAAGAGCCAGCTCACAAAGACAAGCGCGCTGAGCACGCCCAGATAGCTGCGCCAGCGCGTCAGCGTGCGCGTCGGCAGAGTTTGGCAGTGTTTTTTGGCCTGGGCAAAACAGACGCCAATGGTGATCAGCCCCGCCCCCAGCAAAAGCGTCGCAAAAAGCACGGCTATGGCCAGTGTTTCCGGCGATCCCGGCGGGGTGAGTTGCGCAAAAACGTCAATGAAGGACATGGCGAAAATGAACACCCCAGAGAAGATCATCAGCGCATATCCGATCACGCGCGCCATATGGTTGCCCACCGGCACAAGGCGTAGTTGGGCCACGCGGGGGGCCAGAAACAGCTTGATCAGGGCGTTGGTCAGGCGCACCAGCACAATGGCGATCAGCGTGGCCGTGATCAGCGTCGAGAGCAACGGTGGCCAGCTCAGCGCGGAAAATGCGCCGATACTGCCGACCGCAAACAGGCTCAACCCTGCAAGCGTCAGCGCCGTGCGGGTCAGGGCGGCGGCGAGGCGTTCTCTGGGGCGCGTGAAATAGCCAAATTCGATCCGCCGCCGCAATGGGGCGACGTATTGGCGAAACAGCCATTCCAGACCCGCCCCAACAAACAGAAAGATCAGCGCAAATGTCAGGCTGCGCACGCGCCTTTCCGGGGTCATTTGCGCGCGCCATTGCGCGGCCAGCACATCGGGCGCGCGATCAAAATTGGCCCATGCCGCAGCCAGATCATCCACCCGCCCGCGCGTGCGTTGCATGGCCTCGGTCACCTGCTCGCGCAGGGTGGTGGCGTCCTGATTGGTTGTGTCATCGGCATCCTGCGCCTGTTCTGCGATCCAGTTCTGAATGCGCTCATCCGCCAGAAGCCGCGTGAATTCATGCAGATCATTTGGAGACGGCGCGGCAATCTGCACGCTCTCTTGGGCGGTAGCGTTCTGCGCCGTTGCCAGGGTTAAGGCGAGGATGACCCCCCTTGCGATATGTTTGAGCCGCATCATGTTTGCGCCTGTTTCATGTCTGGAGGGGGTATCGGATGCGCGTGCTCTGACTCCTCGAACGTAAAATCCGCAGGATATACCGGCTCGACGCTCAGATGCCCTCCCGCCGGCGTCAATTGACACGCCAGACGCATATCTTCTGTCGCCCCGATGCGGCGCAGGGTCTTGATCTCCAGCGCCGTTGGCTCTGGAAGGGGATATTCGAAACCCGTCACCCGTACTGCGCAGGTGCCACAACGCCCGCGCCCTTCACACAGGCTGGCGTGGGGCTGGTGATGCGCCCTGAAACTGTCCAGCACACTCAATTGCGATGTGCTGGCCAGCGCCGGGGCATTTCCGCGCCGGATCACAACGACCTGGCTCGATTGGACGCGCACCCTGACTTCGCGTGCGATTAAGGTCAGTGCGGCGAGGGCGATGGACCACCAGATAATGCCGTTTGTGATCCGTTTTACCTGCTCGTAGGGCAACCTGATTGGTTCTGTGCGGGCCGGTTGCGGGATGGAGGTGCTGGCAGCGGGTTCTGTCTCGTAATACCCGGATGGCGCGGCTTGGCTCTGAACCTCGATGAGGACTTGACGCCCGACCTCTGCATAGCCGGTCAGAGCCATGACGGGGACGGCAACGGCCAGCGGATAAAGCCAGCCCAGCACATTGCGCATGTCGCTTTTGGAGCGCAACCAGGTGATCAGCCCCGCGCATCCGTGGATCCAGACCACAGAGAGCAAGATGACCTGCAAAAGTCCGATTTCGGGGCGGTCCACCCAGAAGAACTTGAGCGCGATGGCATAGTCGAATGGTATCCCGTTGAGCTTGAGCGACATAACACCGACGACATGCGTGGCCAGCAACGGCACGACACAAATCCCTGACAGCAATTGTACCAAATCCTGCGGGTTTGTGCGCAGGGTCGGGCGGCGATAGATCGCCCAGAGCCCGATCAGGAAATGCACCACCAACGCCGTGAGCAACAGGCTGCCCATGACCGGGTTCGACCAGATCCCCGTCAGGAACGGTTTGGCCTTGTTCATAGCGTCGCCTGAAAACACGCCAAGGCTGAGGTTCAGCAGATGCGCGGTGACGAACGCCAGCATGAACAAGCCGGAATACACCCGCGCCGTGCGGATGATGAGCCCTGATCTATTCGCGCCCGCCCGTGCCATATATGTGTTCTCCTTGAGAGCGGGTGGGGCCCCGAGAAGGGTCGGCCACCCTGATTGGGATCATGCGGCGAAACTCTCGGGACTCTGCGCGCGCATTGCAACCCCGCGCGTGATCATTTGGGGTGTCCCGGCCCGTTGCAGGGCACCCGAATGCGGCGCGGCGATATCATCCAGCCGCAGTATGGCATCTGTGAAGGTTCTGAGGATGACACATTGGTTTGGAAGCCCGCTAGCGATCAAAGTGTCGCGGCGTTTATGGCGCACCCTGTGGAGCACACCGGATAGGGGCCCGCCGTGGGTCTTGATGCAGTGTTTTAACTCTAAGAGGTTGCAAGATGGCTCTATGCAGAAGATTGTCACGAACAGATTCGATCCCCCTGACCGACCCCCCTGATGCGGATCAGATCAGGCAGATGACAAGCGAAGGAAGCACAATGAGCAAGATCTATTCCACGGCGTCTTTGGCCCTTGAGGGGGTGCTGGAGGACGGCATGTTGATTGCCGCCGGGGGCTTTGGGCTCTGCGGTATTCCGGAGTTGTTGCTCGGCGCGATCCGGGATGCGGGCACGCGCGATCTGACCTTTGCCTCCAACAATGCGGGCGTGGATGATTTTGGCATCGGCATCTTGCTCCAGAGCAAACAGGTCCGCAAAATGATCTCCTCCTATGTCGGGGAAAACGCTGAATTCATGCGACAATATCTGAGTGGAGAGCTGGAATTGGAGTTCAACCCGCAAGGCACATTGGCCGAACGCATGCGCGCAGGCGGCGCGGGTATTCCGGGGTTTTACACCAAAACCGGCGTTGGCACGGTGATCGCCGAAGGTAAGGAACATAAGGATTTCGACGGTCAAACCTACATCCTGGAGCGCGGGATCGTGGCGGATCTGGCCATCGTGAAGGCCTGGAAGGCCGATGACACCGGCAATCTGGTGTTTCGCAAAACGGCGCGTAATTTCAACCCCCCGGCGGCGATGTGCGGGCGCATCTGCGTGGCGGAGGTCGAGGAGATCGTGCCGCGCGGGTCGCTGGAACCGGATATGATCCATCTGCCCGGCATCTACGTGCACCGCATCGTGCAGGGCACCCACGAAAAACGCATCGAACAACGTACCACCCGCAAGCAGGAGACCGCATAATGCCCTGGGACCGCAACCAAATGGCCGAACGCGCCGCACAAGAGCTGAACGACGGGATGTATGTGAACCTCGGGATCGGCATCCCGACGCTGGTGGCCAATTACGTGGGCGACAAAGACATCACGCTGCAAAGTGAAAACGGCATGCTGGGCATGGGTCCGTTTCCGTTTGAGGGCGAAGAAGACCCCGATCTGATCAACGCCGGCAAGCAGACGATCACTGAACTAGGGCGTACGTCCTATTTCGACAGCGCCACCAGTTTCGGTATGATCCGCGGTGGCAAGATCGCGGCGGCCATTCTGGGCGCGATGGAGGTTGCCGAGAACGGGGACCTGGCCAATTGGATGATACCGGGCAAGCTGGTCAAGGGCATGGGCGGCGCGATGGATTTGGTGGCGGGCGTGGGCCGCGTGATCGTGGTGATGGATCACACCTCCAAACATGGCGACAGCAAGCTGCTCAAGGCCTGCACCCTGCCATTGACCGGCAAGGCGGTGGTGGACCGGATCATCACGAACCTCGGTGTTTTGGATGTGGTGGCGGGCGGCTTGCGCATTGTGGAATGTGCTGAGGGCGTCAGCGAGGAAGAGCTGCGCGCGGCAACCGACGCCACGATTGTTTGACCCCTTCGTTGACGCCTTGTTCTTGGGATCGCCTGGGATAGGCTGACCTGTCTCTTTGACGAAACCCATTTGTGTGCCTGGTCGCGGAGCTGCGTCGGGTGTGCTCATGGCAACGGGTGAACGGCTTTAGCCTAAAACGGCCTGAACCGCGTCTTTGGTCGCGGCCACGATCTTATCCGCCTCGCTTTGCGTCAGGCAGAAAGGCGGCGCGAAACCGACGATATCGCCCTGTGGCATGGCGCGCGCAATGATACCGTTTTGAAGCATCTGTGCCACCACCTGTACGTTGATTTTACGGGCGGGATCGAAGAAGGCCCGCGCGTCACGATCTTCGACAAACTCCACGGCGCACAACAAGCCGGCACCGCGAATATCACCAACATGCGGATGTGTGCCAAGCGCGTCTTGTAGTGCCGCCAGAAGATAGGCCCCCATCTTCTCGGCATTCGCCACCAGCCCAAGCTTGTCGATCAGATTAAGGTTTGCCACGCCCGCCGCCGCCCCGATGGGATGCGCGGAATAGGTCCAGCCGTGACCAAAAGCTCCGTTTTCATCGGTACCTTGCTCCAGAACCTTCCACATCTTATCCGACACGATGGAGCCCGAAAGTGGCGCATAAGCAGAGGTCAACCCCTTGGCGATGGTCATCAAATCCGGCTCCAGCCCGTAATAATCCGACCCAAAAGGCGTGCCGAGCCTGCCAAATCCTGTCACCACCTCATCCACGATCAGCAGGATATCATGCTTGCGCAGCACGGCCTGGATCGCGTCCCAATACCCCGCTGGCGGTGGCACGATGCCCCCGGTGCCCAGCACAGGCTCGCCGATGAAGGCCGCGATCGTATCGGCCCCTTCGCGTGCGATCAGCGCTTCCAGTTCCGCCGCGCAATGGGCGGTAAATGCCGCCTCGTCCATGTCCAGATCGGCGCGGTGATAGTAATAAGGCGCTTGCGTGTGTAGGACGTGCGAGAGGGGCAGGTCGAATTTCTTGTGGAACAAATCCAGTCCGGTCAGCGATCCGGTCATCAGCCCGGAGCCGTGATATCCACGCCAGCGCGAGATGATCTTTTTCTTTTGCGGACGGTTCAGGATGTTGTTGTAATACCAGACCAATTTGATGTTGGTTTCATTCGCATCCGATCCCGAAAGCCCGAAATACACCTTGGACATATTGGCAGGAGCGCGCTCGATTACCATTTTCGCAAGCGTCACCGAGGCCTCCGTGCCATGCCCGGCGTAGGCGTGGTAATAGGCCAGTTCACGCGCCTGATCGGCGATGGCATCGGTGATCTCTGACTGCCCATAGCCCGCGTTCACGCAATAGAGCCCCGCAAAAGCATCCAGCAGGCGCGTCCCGTCGCGGTCCTCAATGTAGACGCCGGAACCTGTCGTGATGATGCGCGTCGGCGTCTCGCCGCGCGCATGTTGGGCAAGGTGGGTCGAGGCATGAAAGAAATTCTCGCGGTCCCATTCGGCAAGCTGGTCGTTTCTGAGCATCGGTTTTCCTTTGGTCGTGGAGATCATTCAGGGCGAGTGTTCTACAGAGAGCACGGTAAGGCAATCACCTGCCTGAATAAGGCCGGGATGATGGCGCGCGGTGACGATGCCGTCCATCTGGGCTGGCACGACCAATGGTGCGTGATTGAGGTGATGAATACCCCAGATACGGGCCAGGGTGTCACCTTCCGTCACCTTGTCGCCCAAATGGACGTGAAACTCGATAAGGCCCGCGTCCTGGGCGAAATGGAAACATGCGCCGTCCGGTTGTGACAGGTGGCGCGTCGGGGCCAGGTCAAGCTCTTCAGCCAAGATGCCCGCGTGGATCAGCAGGTTGCGCACGCCCTTGCGCGCGATGGCGGTGGTATCGGGCGTCGCCGTCCCGCCACCGCCCAATTCCGTGGTCACGAAAATTTTACCAAGCCCTTCGGCGGCATCATCATACATGCCCAGCGAGTCGATTTCGCGCATTTCCAGGCTGAACGGTGCGTTGAAAGCATCGCGCGCGGCGCGGCACTGTGCTTCCTGTGCCTTGTCTTCCAGCACATGCGAGGCCGCAAAAGGCAGGAAATCCAGCGTTTTGCCGCCTGAATGAAAATCAAGCACGATGTCGGCCATGGGCAGCAGAATGCGCTGGAAATAATCCGCGATCTTCTGTGTGGGCGTGCCGTCGGGTCGGCCCGGAAACATCCGGTTCATATTGCCCTGATCCAGCGGGGAGACGCGTGTGCCAGCGGCAAAGGCCGGCTGGTTCATGAAGGGCAGGATGATCACGCGCCCCTTGATTTCGCGCGGTTGCAGGCTTTGCGCCAAGGCGCTCAGGGCCAAAGGTCCCTCATATTCATCGCCGTGGTTGCCCCCGGTGAACAACGCCGTTGGTCCCGCACCGTTTTTGAGCACACAGATCGGGATCATGACCGAGCCCCAGGCGCTGTCGTCCCGGCTGTGGGGCAGGCGCAGATGTCCATGTTGCACGCCGTCCTGGTCAAAATCAACGGATGCGCAGATCGGGTTATCCCGCATATTCACCCTTTCACAACGAGTTCGCGCGGCGTGGTGCACAGGCACTCAGCGCCGGTTTCAGTGATAAAGATCGGTTCGGTAATTTCCAACCCGCCATCCTCCAACCAAAGCGCGGGCATGAAGTGGAAAGTCATACCGGGTTGCAGAACGGTTTTATCCCCTGTGCGAAAGGACATGGTGCGCTCGCCCCAATCGGGCGGATAAGACAGCCCAATCGCATAACCGCAACGGCTGTCCTTTTGAAATCCGAGCCGGTTGAGCGTGGCGTTGAAGGCAATGGCGATGTCTTCACATAAATTGCCGGGGCGGGCCTGCGCCAGACCGGCCTCAATCGCCTCCAAGACGGCCTGTTCTGCATCGCGGTATTTCTGTGGAGGCTTACCCAGGAAGAGCGTGCGCGATTGCGGGCATTGATACCGGCGATGCGCCCCGGCGATTTCGAAAAACGTGCTTTCCCCCGCGCGCAGCGGTTGGTCATCCCAGGTCAGATGCGGCGCGGTTGCATCCAGACCCGAGGGGGCCATGGGCACAATCGCCGGATAATCCCCCCAATGCCCCTGTGCGCCCTGCACGGAGGCGTGATAAATCTCCGCGATCAGTTCGTTTTTGGGCAGACCGGGCTCGGCGCGCTCCCGAATGACGGCATGCATCCGCTCCACGATACGCGCCGCGCGCCGCATGTAGGTGATTTCCGTCGCGGATTTGATTGCGCGTTGCCAATTCACCAGCCCCGTTGCATCCGCAAAATTGGCCATCGGGAGGCCTTGGGCCAGCGCGCCAAAGGCTGCCGCCGTGAAGTAATAATTATCCATCTCCAAACCGATCCGCGCACGCTCAAGCCCGCGCACCCCCAGCAGGGTCGATAAATCCGCCATCGGGTGTTTGTCCGGGTTCTGGACATAGCTGTCATCATACCCGTGGATGTTGTCGGGGTTCAGATAGGTGGTGCGCATCGCCCCGACCGCATCCATCGCGCGGCCCCACCATAGCGGATCGCCCGATTGTGTTATCAAAACCCCCTGATGCACGTAAAATGACCAACCGTCATACCCGCTTAGCCACGCCATATTCGAGGGGTCCGTCACAAAGAGCGCCTCAAGCCCGTCGGTTTCCATCGCCTTTCGGGTTTTCGCGAGGCGGTCATCATACTCGCTCCGCTCAAAAGATAGGGTCGCCATCCGGTTTATCCCTTCATAGGTCCGCGCCGTAATGTGCAGTCGCTGCCGGTCGCGCCGCTCTCCAGGCTCAGAGTATGATCACGCTGTGCGATCCGAGCAGAGATGTGGAATTATCCATTCTCGAACCTGTTTGGCAAGGGGCGCGCGCGCCAAACCGATATGGGCCGTCAGGGCGCAAGTCGCCGTTTGGCCTGCGGTCCAACCCCCGCCGCGCAGAGCCAAAAAATCCGCCGCTGTAAAGGGATGTGCCTAATTGGACGGAAATTGCAAAACTGGTTTTGGCCTGCCTTGGAAGGCTGGGAAAAATTCCGACGTGACGCGTTTCAACGTCGTTGCACCCCATTGAGCGATCATCTTGCCCCTCAAAAAGCGCGTTTTAGCCGATGTTCAGGGGTGTTCCATGTGATGCAGGTTGCGCCCAAGAACATTCTGTACGGCGATTTTGAACACCTGGAGCAGGGGCGAGGCGGTCTGATCAGGAGGGGTCATTAGCCCCACGGGGCCTTGGGTGATGGTGGTATCAAAGGGCAGTTCGATCAGCCTTCCTTCGGCAATGTGATGCCCGACGACGCCGCGCGACGTGATCCAGATCGCATCCGTTTGAAGCGTATAGGCCAGCCCGAAATCTGCCGATACCGCTTCGATGCGGTTGCGCAGGTGCCCGATGCCAAATCCGATCATCATGCGCTCGACCAAGGGATAAATAGCAGCACCTTTGGGTGGGTAAACCACGCGCCAGTTTTCCAGTTGCGAAACATCGGGCGTCGCCAGAGCCGGATGCTCAGGGCGTACCACGCAGGTCACGCGCTCATGATAAAGCTGGGTAAATGAAATATTTTGCAGTGTATCGGGTTGTCCCAACTGACCGATCACCAGATCCAGATCACCATGGCGCAGCCCGTCGATCAGGAACCGGTGTGGGCCATCAATAATGCTCAACACCGCATCCGGCGCCAGCCCGGCAAACTCCACGGCCACCGCTGGCATGAACCACGCGGCAACACTGGGCCACAGGCCAATGGAGAGCCGCTCTTGTCCGGCACTCGCCTGGTGTTCGAGCCCGTCGAGCCCTTGTTGCAGGCTGGCCAGTGACATTTGCGCGAAATGCACAAACAGATCGCCCTGCTTTGTCATGTGCACGCCGGACCGGCTGCGATGCATCAATCTGGTGCCCAGAATCTCCTCCAACTCCTTGAGCGTCTTGGAAATTGCGGGTTGCGTCAAACAGAGCCGGGCGGCGGCTGCTTTCAGACTGCGCTCTCTGGCGATCTCGACAAAACACTGGATGTGGCGAAATTTGATCCGACGGTCGATCACATTATTTCCAATTTGCGAAAGTAACAGGGCCAAAAACTCATTTTACTTATCCATTTGTGAAATTCAAGCTGCGCCAGGGAGAGTTTCATGAGGACACAAGTGGCGATCATCGGGGGCGGCCCGTCAGGGTTATTGCTCAGTCAACTGCTGCATCGCCGCGGGATTGATACGGTCGTGATCGAGCGCAAATCCAAGGATTATGTGCTGGGCAGAATACGCGCTGGCGTTCTGGAAACCGGGCTGGTGGATCAAATGCAACGTGCGGGTGCTGGTGCCCGCATGCTGCAAGAGGGGCTTGTGCATAAGGGGACGGTGATTTCCTATGGCGAGCGGCAGATCAACATCGACTTTGAAGCGCACACAGGCAAGCATGTGCTCGTTTACGGGCAAACCGAGGTCACGCGCGATCTATATGCTGCGCGCGAGGTCGTGAATGGGAAATTGATTTTCAACGCCGACCATGTGCAGATCTGTGACGTCGACACCGAGACCCCCTTTGTGAGCTATGTCAGTAAGGGCACAACGCATCGGCTGGAGTGTGATTTCGTGGCCGGATGCGATGGTTTTCACGGGGTCAGTAGGCAGACCATTCCCAGATCTGCGCGACGTGAATACGAGAAGGTTTACCCCTTTGGCTGGCTGGGCATTCTGGCAGAAACCCCGCCGGTCCATGATGAGATTATCTACGCCAGTTCGGAGCGTGGCTTTGCGCTCTGCTCGATGCGCAACAGACACCTCAGCCGCTATTACATCCAGTGCGATCTGTCTGACAGCGTGCAGGACTGGAGTGATGACGCCTTTTGGGAGGCTCTTAAGCGGCGTATCCCTGAGCAACATGCAGAGCGTTTGATCACGGGGCCGTCGGTGGAGAAATCCATCGCGCGGCTGCGCTCCTTCGTGAGCGAACCGATGCGTTGGGGGCGGCTTTTTCTGTGCGGCGATGCGGCTCATATCGTGCCGCCCACAGGTGCCAAAGGGTTGAACACGGCGGCCAGCGACGTGCATTACCTGTCTGAGGGTTTGATCAGATATTATGCCGACAAGGATACAAGCGGTATTGATGGCTACTCGGCACGCGCATTGGCCAGGGTGTGGAAAGCGGAACGGTTCAGTTGGTGGATGACGAGCCTGCTGCACCGCTTTCCGGATCAATCGGCGTTCGACCTGCGTATGCAGCGCGCGGAAATCGACTACCTGTCCGAGGATAAGAATGCGCAGGCAATTTTGGCCAGCAATTACGTCGGATTGCCCTACTAAAACATTTTGCATTTAATCTGCGGCATATCCGGCAGCTTTGAGGAGGTTCCGGCATTCGCTTGGATCAAACAGATCACAAATGTCGCCGAGGGCCTGGAAGAGTGCATCGAACGTTTTTAGCCCGATCGGTCTCAGATGGGCTTTGAGAAAGCCATCTCGATCATTGGCCGTCAGGGTATTGTGCAGCAATGTCCCGAGAGGTGGGGTTGAGGTCGCGGGAGTAGGGCGGCAAGAACAGGAACCAGCACGCGCTTTCTTAACGCCTGCGCTGCGCGGGGGCTTTTGTGGGTGGAAAGATTGCCCCTTGCCCGGCAGTTGATTGCAAAGCAATTAAGGAGAGGAGAGAATGGCTACCGTTCCGGGTTCCAACGCAGGTGTCGAAGGCGCGCCCGTCCAGTGCACCCGTGATCACCCACGGCGCGATCAGCGCAGCCCGGCGATGAAAGTCTGCGTACCCCGTTTTCCAAAGGGCGCGGTGCCAAGGAGGCGCTCGCCTATAGGTGCCCGTCCGCACAGCCGCGTGACATTGGTTTTTACGGCTGTCTCATCCACTGGCCGTCAGGGTATTGCGCAGCAATGTCCCCAGAAGCAATAAAGACCAGTCTGTGTGGCTCCTGGCGCATGCGCGGCTGGCGGTGGTTGATCCACCCCCGCCTTGCCCTGCGCAGGGCAGGCCGATTACGTTCCCGTGCGATAAGTCCTTTTTTCATATAAGAACCCGGCGCGTACCAAGGCGCGGTGAATTGATGAGAGGTGAACAGATACGCCAGACGTGTCTTCCAGCGCGCCGGATAGTTCATGCAATGTTATGTCTGGTTCGGCACGGATAACCCCGATTAAGAAATCCTTATACGGTGCCAGCTGGCCAAATCGGCCCACCGGCCTGCCCTGTGGTCTGGGCGTGACGTCGCGCCGCTCTCGTTTGTCCGCAGCATAACGCACCCCCGTTGCCGCACTGACACCAAAAATACGCCCTGCTGCACGACAAAAGATCCCAGCAGCAACATACCCGCAAATCCGGTGCCGAAGATCTAAAGAAAGAGGTTTGCCCATCATCCACCTCCACACTGAAAATGAAGCAGACAAAGACTCCTTTGGGAAACACAAATCAATTCAGATTAAACGCAAACCGCTTTAAGGCTGAGGTGGTCTGACCACCGCCAGGTCGGACATGCTATTGTAGCACAGCAGCAAATTTATATCCCGGCTTACTAAGGCGGATTATGAATTCTGCGGGTCGCGCCGTGTTATATCACAAGACAACGGGGCGCACCGTTGCGCCGGGGATGAGATGAAAGCCAATGTCGCGGCAGGCGGCGACCGGCTCGCCAGAAAGGCGCGCGATCATCATTTCCGCCGCGGCCTGTCCAAGCTTCAGATGCGACACATGCACGGAGGTCATCCGTTTCTTTAGAACCGAGGCGATGGCCAAATCGCCCCATCCCGCGATGCCCATATCGCCTGGAACATCCAACCCTTTTTGCTCACAATATTGCAGCCCCCCGAAAGCCATTGAATCGTTTTGATAAAATATGCATTCTACCGCACCGTCCGAGGCCAGCAGTTGTTCGGTTCCATAAAATCCAGGGTAATAACTGGCCGTGTCATGCAGGCAAAGCTGCTTCATGACCCTGCCGCCACCATCCTGCACCGCCTTGGTAAACCCATCGAGCCTTGCGCTGGCCGCGTTTGCGGTGTCATGCGAGGTGCCGACAAACCCGAGGGCGCGATACCCGCGACCGATCAAGAACCGCCCGACGTCAAAGCCGCAATCAAAATGGTTGATCCCGACGCTCATATCGAGCGGGCTGGAGTTCAAATCCCAGATTTCCACAACAGGGATGCCCGCATTGCGCAACATATCATGGGAACGGGGCGAATGGGATCGGCCCGTCAGGATCAACCCGGCGGGTTGCCAGGACAATACGGTCCGTATCCAGTTCTCTTCTTCCTGAGCCGCGTGTTGCGTCAGGCCCAGAACGGTTTGATGCCCAAATGAGCCCAGCTTGCGATCGATGCCTTCGAGCACCTGGGCAAAAACCTCATTCCCCAGATCCGGAATGGATACCCCGACGAACGTCGAGTTCTGATCCCCCGCAAAAACGCTCGCCAGCCGGTTGGGCAGATAGCCGAGCTGGTCGGCCTTGGCCATGACTTTGGCTTCGGTCTTTTTGGAATACCCGCCATCCCCGCGCAGCACGCGGCTGGCGGTCATCTTGGACACACCCGCCGCCCTGGCAACTTCGGACAGGTTAATCTTGCTGGTCTTACCTTGCTTTTCGTCCATTCGGTGACAACCTACGTTACCGGTAACTTTGTGCTTGACACGTTCGGCCTTTGGCGGCGAGCATGGCACAACGTTACGGGTAACTCAACTTCCTTCGATCTTGCCCGGACGTCGGTATCGCGTTTGGGGGCACGCATGACTGAAAAGCTGCATATGGGTTTGTTTTTTGACGGGATCGACAAGCATTTTGGCGGGACCTATGCACTGAAAGACGTCTCCCTATCGGTGGGGCGCGGTGAGATCGTCGCGCTTTTGGGCGAGAACGGTGCCGGTAAATCCACTCTGATCAAGGTGTTGGGCGGCATTTATCAGCCCGACAGCGGACGGATGTTGATCGATGGTTTGACCTATCAACACCGGCCTGCGGGTTTTGGCGAACGCCAGAAGGTCGCGTTTATCCATCAGGACCTCGGCTTGATCGAGTGGATGACGGTGGCGGAAAACATTGCTTTGGCGTTGGGATATTCGAGACGTGGGGGGCTGATCCTTTGGCGTGACGTGGAGGAGTTCGCCGTTGCCGCGCTCGCAAAAGTCGATTGCGATTTTGATCCCACGACCCGCGTTGAGGACCTCACACGGACCGAAAAGTCACTTGTCGCCATTGCGCGTGCGCTTGCCGTTGACAGCGAGTTTCTGGTGCTCGATGAGCCGACCGCTTCGCTGCCAGCCGACGAGGTTGAGCGCCTGTTCAAGGCGTTGCGCCCGTTGCGCGCGCGCGGTGTCGGGATGATCTATGTCAGCCACCGCCTTGATGAAATTTTCCAGATTGCCGACCGTGTTGCGGTCTTGCGTGATGGGGTGATGGTTGGCGTGCGCCGTATCGAACACACGACCCCCGAGGAGTTGGTGCAAAAAATCGTTGGGCGCAAAACCCGCGCCACGATCAAATCGCAAACTGCCCCTGAAGACCCCATTTTACGGCTTCAGGATGTGAGCGTCGGGGAGGTCGGTCCGATGAGCATCACGCTGCGGCGCAATGAAATCGTCGGGCTTGTTGGTTTGCGCGGCGCGGGTCACGAGGTCATATCACGCGCGCTGTTTGGGCTGGCGAAACACACCGGCTCGATCACCCTTCTGAACGAAACGCCGGACCTTGGGTCATCACAATCCGCCTTGGATGCGGGCATTGGGTTGATCGCACGCGATCGCACCGAAGAGTCCGTGGCCATGAACCTGACCATCCGGGAGAATACATTCCTCAACCCTGCCGCGATCGGGCGTGGGATTTTGAATCTTTTGTCGTCCGGCAAGGAAGCGAAAAGGGCGGCACAAATCGGTGCCGATCTGGGGTTGTCGCCAAATGATCCTAGCCTCGCCATTGAGGCGCTTTCCGGGGGCAATCAACAAAAGGTCGTGATCGGGCGCTGGTTGGCGACGGGGCGCAAGCTGTTGATCTGCGAGGACCCGACGGCGGGGGTGGATGTTGGCGCGAAATCGGAAATCTATGCGCTGCTCAATCGTGCATTGGAGCAGGGGGTGGGTATTCTGGTGGTCTCCACCGATTTCGAAGAGATCGCAACCATTTGCCACCGGGCCATTGTTTTTAGCCAGGGCAAGCTGGTTGAGGAGCTGACAGGCACGCGGTTATCGACGGAAAACCTCATTCAATCGGCCTCCGCCGGCAACATCGCCCCGCAAAAGGAGCATGCACATGCAGTCACTTGAATCCGGTGCTTTGGAGCCAACACGCGCCGAATTGCAGGGCCTCAGCCGCAGCAGAAAACTCCTGAGATTGCTGCCAACCTATGGCCTCGTCATCCTGACGGTTCTGTTGATCGTGCTGTTTTCGATCCTGTTGCCCAACACCTTTCCGACCATGCTGAACCTGCGCGCCATCGTATCGGACAAGGCGATCATTGCGCTCCTCTCGCTGGGGGCGATGATCCCAATGGCTGCCGGGCGCATTGATCTGACTGTCGGATACGGCATCGTGCTGTGGCACATCCTCGCCATCAGTCTGCAAACGATGATGGGCCTTCCCTGGCCGATTGCGGTGGCGGTCGTTCTCGTGCTCGGCGCTGTTGCTGGTTTTCTCAACGGCCTGCTGGTTGAGGTTGCTAAGATCGATAGTTTCATCGCGACACTTGGGACGGGCACGGTGCTCTATGCGCTCGCGCTTTGGCACACCGGCGGGCGGCAAATGGTTGGCGTCTTGCCAGATGGGTTCTACGCGCTGAACACCACGTTTGTTTTTGGCCTGCCGATCACCGGATATTACCTGATCGCGATCACCATCGTGATGTGGATCGTGCTCGAATATACGCCGGTGGGGCGATATCTTTACGCCATCGGGGCCAATCAGCGCGCCGCCCAACTCAACGGCATCCCGACACGCAAATATGTCATCGCCGCTTTCGTGGCTTCTGGCACACTTACGGCACTGGCGGGCGTGTTGCTGGCGGCGAAATTGCGTATTGGGCAGGCCTCAGTGGGGCTTGAATTTCTGCTGCCCGCGCTGGTGGGCGCGTTTCTGGGGTCAACGACGATCAAGCCAGGGCGCGTGAATGTCTGGGGCACAATCGTTGGTGTTGCCATTTTAGCCGTCGGAATATCCGGCATCCAGCAGTTTGGCGGCTCATTCTGGGTCGAGCCGCTGTTCAACGGCGTCACATTGCTGATCGCGATCGGCATTGCAGGCTATGCACAGCGTCGTAAGGGTGCAAACAAGCGCTGAAACAACCATGAAACCGGGAGGAAAACATGAAGAGACGAACAGTTATAAGGACCTTATTGGCCAGCACTCTGATCGCAAGCTTTGCCGTGCCATCGCTTGCAGAGACGGCCTTTGACGGACCCACGTCGGGGCCGAAAGCCGCCGAAGGTAAAACGATTGTGGTGCTTGCCGCAGATCTGAAAAACGGTGGCGTTCTTGGCGTCACAAACGGTGTCGAAGAAGCTGCCGATGTCATCGGCTGGGATATCCGGGTCCTTGACGGGGCCGGTTCGGTACAGGGTCGCACCGCGGCGATCGGGCAGGCGATGGCTTTGCAACCTGACGGTATCGTCATAAACGGCTTTGATGCGGTGGAACAACAGGCCGCCCTGGAAGGGGTGGTCGCGGCAAACATCCCCATGGTGGCATGGCATTCCGGTCCGAAAATCGGCTGTGATGCCCCCGGAGGTATCTTTGCCAATGTCTCCACGGATGCGATGACCGTGTCCGAAGTTGCGGCAAAATGGGCGATTGAGGACGCAGGCGAAGACGTTGGTGCCGTGATATTCACCGATTCTACCTATCAGATTGCCATCGACAAGGCAGATCGTATCAAGGAAACCATCGAGGCGATGGGCGGTACGGTTCTGGAATATGTCGACACACCAATTGCGGATACATCCACGCGGATGGGCCCATTGACGACCAGTTTGTTGCAGAAACATGGGGCAAGCTGGACGCATGCATTGGCGATCAACGATCTCTATTTCGACTTCATGGGACCGGCACTTGCAGCCGCTGGTATCCCCGGTGATGGCGCGCCGAAAGCGGGTTCGGCAGGGGATGGATCAGAGGCGGCATTTCAACGGATTAGAAGTGGGCAATATCAAACCATCACTGTTGCCGAACCGCTGAACCTGCAAGGCTGGCAGCTGGTGGATGAATTGAATCGTGCCATTCAGGAGGAGCCTTGTTCGGGTTACATTACGTCGCCGGCTCTGGTGACGACGGAGGGCTTGGCCAAACTCGGCGATAGCAACTCCTTTGATCCTGATAGCCCCTATCGTGCAGCCTATTCTGAGATATGGGGTAAATAGCTTTGGGGCGGCGGACCATTTTTTGGTTCGCCGCTTCAGGTTGAGTTGTTCCGCGCGCGCGATGCATGAAAACAATGAAGGCGCGCCATCCGGCACCTATTTGGAGTGGGCGCAACCTCTAGTCTTTGTGATCATAAACAAGTCGTTCCAGCACTTGCGAGGTGAGGGTAATTTGCTGAAATACGGGCTGTTTTGAAACCAGAGCTAAAGCGGGGTGTGCAGATGTGGTGCTGATTGAACCTGCGCAACTGGGAATGCAGAGCAAAACAAATGAGATCCGGTCGTTAGTCTAGCCACGAGCAGGCACCGGTATTTTTCCGCTTCAAACATCGCGCAATTGTCGCAAGGATGAACCTGAGAAGGGCGGGCTGGCGCAAACTCAGGACTTCGGCGTGACCGAACCTAAACAAGCCCGAAACCGGCGCCTACACGGCGTCGTGAATTGATAGCACATGCAACTTCGACCAGATCAATGGCAGTGAGGTATATCGGGAGTTTAATTTCGCGGATTTTTCGAGCCTGTGACCATGCACGATCCGCTTAACCGCTAATTTCTACATCAAGCACCCAAAATGGAAGATTAAATGATTGAGGAAGTTTGTGGTTTTGGATTGCTTGCGGGCGCGTTTTGAGCTCAAATCATTATCTCTTCGAAGAGCCGCACCGTCCACATTTTAGCTTGCTGAAAAGAGGACGGTGTCAGATCACATCGAAACTAATTCGCTTTAGTTCACAAGAATGGACTTGGTCCAATGATGACTTCAACATTGAGCGATAGGTCGCTTATCCGAAACCTGAGGTCGGAAGTGCCGATATTCGTTTGTTACGTCCGTCTTATATATAATATAAAATTGGGGTTTTCATTTTACCCATTCGGCCTTATCAAATTTGTCTTTATCAGAATTTCCAACGTCTAAAACTCATTCCACCCAGTATATGCATCGGCACCGACGGCTTTTTCGGGGATGGCTCGGATAGCGGATTGTTGTTTCGCCGGTTCTGGTTTTTTGATTTGTACCACATTTTTTTCTTCCTGGATCTGAAAACGCGACGTCGCTTTGCGCAGATCTTGAGCTTCTTTTGCAAGTACGTGGCTTGACGCAGTGACTTCCTCGAACGCAGCCGCTTGTTTTTGAGTATTGCTGTCGATCTGAGTGACCGCCGAAGTAATTTCGCTGATCCCTGCGGATTGTTCTGAAATGGCGGTTGTCACTGAGTCGACGCTTTCTGAAATGTTCACGACGGTCTTTGCAATGTTTTCCAGAGAGTCCTTTGCACTCGCAACATTTGTGACGCCCTCCGCCACGGCTGTATCGCTTTGCGTGATAACTTCGGCGATTTCCTTTGCTGCGTTGCTCGCTCTTTGTGCTAATTGGCGCACCTCAGAGGCCACGACCGAGAAGCCGCGTCCCGCGTCGCCAGCGCGCGCAGCTTCAACACCTGCGTTCAACGCCAGCAGATTGATTTGGAAGGAGATGTCGTTGATTACACCGATAACGCGGGATATTTCTTTCGAACCATCTGCAATACGATCCATTGACATCGCGGCCTCAGCAGCGATGATCTCGCTGTCTGACGCTGTTTTTCGAGCCTCTTTAGCGCTTGTGCTCACCCCGGCAATATTGGCGCTGACCTGCTTGATGCTGGCCGACAACTCCTCAAGGGCTGCAGAGGTTTCTTCGACAGAGGCAGCATTTTGTTCCGCTTGGCGCGAAAGCGAATCCGCCGTTTGCTGCAATTCACCAGACGATCCCGACAGGGTGGCACCACTTTCCGAAATTTCTCCGATCAAAGTGGTGAGCGAGTCGAGCATCTCATTTACGTTGCCCTGAAGGTCGGCAAAGGAACCTTGAAAATTGCCTTCCATCCGCTCCGTCAGATCACCTTTTGCGACGCGTGCCAAAAGTGCGCCGGTCTGAGACAGCCCGTCATCTACGGCCTCCATCAGCATGTTGATGTTCTGCGCCAGCTCGATCAAAGTTTCATCCGCGAAATCGGATGCAACGCGGCTTGAAAACTTACCGGCAATCGCGTCGTTTACGACCTCGCCGAAGGAGCTTCCCAGGTTGCGCATCATTTCCGCGCGCTCTTGGGCCGCAATCTGGTCGGCTTCTTCCTTTTCTCTGGCCATTTCGATTTCGCGCTGAGCGGATTTCTCCCGCTCGGCGTTCAATTCCGTCATCTTTTCAGTCGCTGCTTTCTGTTCTTCATTCATTTTTTCGATACGCAATGCATTCTGCCTGAACACCTCGGCCGCGCGGGCAAGTTCACCGATTTCATCCTGGCGCTCGGTTTCAGGCACTTGGGCTTCGGTCGCGCCATTTGCCACTTCGTTCACTGCGTTCGTCAATGTTTGCAGCGGGCGGGTAATGCTGCGGGACAATAAGATCGAGATGAAAAGCGCGATTGCAAAGATCGCAACTGAAACAATGATCGCAATCTTCAGAGCCCGCTGAAGACCAGCAAAGAGTTCAGCGTTATCTTGATGAAGCACATAAACCCAGCGCGCGCCGAGAAACTCCAAAGGGATTTGATAACCAAGAACATCTTCTCCTGTGTGCGAAATAACGTCAAAGCTGCCTTCTTTCTGCCCGGCAAGCCCATGGGTGATGACGTCAAGATCAACAGATGTCTCCAGGATGTCGTTGACCTCGGAGCGGCGGGTATCAGTTCTCATGATACCGTCAAGCCCCACAAGATAGCCATCCGCCGTTTCTCCAAGGCCTTCCAGGTCATTCGCGGCGTGGTTTAAATGCTCAATCGGCATTTGATAGGCCAGTACCCCGAGCAATGTGCCCTGTTCATTAAAAACGGGCCGGGAAATGAAGGCTGCGGGGGCCATGAAACTGGGTGCATAGGGCGCAAAGTCAATGAAAGCTGGGGGATCATCAGGTGTGAGGTTTATAGCACCCCGGAAAGCCTCGCCCAGGCCAGATTCACTCCATTTGCCCGTCAGGATGTTGGTTGCAAAATCGTTTTCCTTGAAGACGCTGTAGACCAGATTTCCCTCCGTATCGAAAAGAAACACATCATAGTAGCCCATTTGTTGGCGCAGCGCCTCGAAGGAAGGATGGTAAACGGCGTGAATAAATCCGTAACTGGATCCGGTATCCGCTTTGACCAGTTGGTTTTTTTCACCCAGAGGAAATTCGCTTTCGGTAATGTAGACGCGGCGCAACACTTCTTCGGGGTTCTCGAGTGCGTTATAGCCATCTGCAAGTGCAATCAACGCCTGACTGGTTGATGGTGCATTGGCGCGTATGTAGATTTCACGTTCAATGCCTTCCAGCAATGATATTACTCGTTTCGACTTCAACTGAGCAATGCCCTCCAGCTTTTCATTGGCACTTGCGTTGACGGTATTTTTTTTAGAAGCAACGTTGGTGATCGTAAGTGTGATGATCGTCAGGGCGACCAAAAGTGTCATGACCGCCGGGAGCTTTACGCCAATTCGAATGGCGCTGATTGACTTTGGCATCAAGAGCTTCCTTTTAAAAACCAGAGATGTCACAGGACTTCCAGAAATGCCCGCCGCGGTCATTTCCATTGTCGCTGCAACCTTGTTAGTCACGGGCATTAGACGGAAAATATTATCATTTTCTGAATCCGGATGAAGGCCGCCCGTGACATTCATTAAAATGCGCAAAGCTACGACCAGGCGCATGACCGTGACGTAGTCACAGAGAAAACGAGGGATCGGACCCTATCGGATCGCCAAACATGCCGTTTCCGCCCCTACACCAGCTTTGCGTGTCTCACAGCTTGACCCAAACGCCATTGTTCATTTGACCCTTAGGGCCTGAGCGTCAATATTCATCCCTAACTGAATTTCATGGGGCTGTTATGCCAAAAAACATTCTTATTTTTTCGGATGGTACGGGGCAGCTTGGCGGCATGCGCCCGGATCAGCGTCTTTCGAACATCTATAAAATGTATCGTGCGATGCGACCGGGGCCAACATCACCCATCAGCCCTTTTGAACAGGTCTGTTTTTATGATCCGGGTTTGGGCACGGGGGAATCCGGGAGATCAAGTCTCAAACGATTGCGCGACGCGGTTTCCGCAGCCCTTGGCACGGGGATCGATGAAAACGTTATCGATTGCTATGAGAAGATCATTTCCTATTACGAGCCGGGAGACCGGGTGTTGCTGTTTGGGTTTTCGCGCGGCGCTTATACCGTCCGGGCGGTTGCAAATGTCATGAACCTCTGTGGTATCCCGACCGCGATGCCGGATGGGACGCCCGTGCCACGCCACGGAGACAGGTTGCGCAAGATCGCCAGCGATGCCGTGAATTTCGTGTATAATCACGGAAATGGGTTTTCGCGCGGGCAGGAGCCTTATTTCAGCCGGCGTGAAGAGTTGGGGCGCAGGTTCCGCCGTAAATACGCCAGTTTCATACCGGGTGCGGCTGAGGATGTCCAAGGCAACGTGCAACCCCATTTCATCGGCGTTTTCGACACAGTTGCAGCTCTTGGAAATGGGATCGTCCTCGCGGCTGCGCTGAGCGGAATTGTGGTATTGGTCCTGGCGCTGATTGGTGTGATCCTGGCGGGGCTGCATTGGGGGGGTGTCGGGGTCCTTGGTGCGGCTTTGGCGTTGATCCTGTATCATTATGCAAAGCTGCGGTGGTCTCAATTCAAGTATTTTTCGCCTGACCCGGAGCGACCGTTGAAGGTAACGAGATTGCGCGATTGGGCGGGTATCTGGAGACATGGCCATCACGCGGTCTGGAACCGAAGGAATTACGATAAATGGCTGGATTCGGACGTTCAATTTGCCCGCCACGCGCTTGCAATCGACGAAAACCGCCGCGACTTCCCACGGGTCAAATGGGGCATGGCTTCCGAGGCCAGAAAGACCACAGGGCGCAAGCCTGCATGGCTCAAACAGATGTGGTTTTCCGGTTGTCACAGCGATGTCGGTGGCAGTTATCCCGAACCGGAATCGCGGCTTAGTGATATTGCTCTGGGCTGGATGGTTGAAGAGCTGCGCGATTGCGTACCGCAGGTGCAGATCAATGAACAGATGCTTCACGTGAGCCCGGATCCGATGGGAATGCAACATGCGGAGACCTTTGTCTTTCGTTTCTGGCGGTTTACGAAAAAATGGCCGGTGAAACCGCGTATTGTTGATGCCGGGTTTCCGCTGCATCCCTCCGTCTTGACGCGGCTGAATGCTGAAGCGGTGTCGCACTCTGGTGAGATGAAACCTTATAGGCCTGCCCAACTGAAGGCCCACCCGGAGATGAAACAGTTTTATGAGTGAGCTTTCAAAAAGGGTGCCTCGGGGCGTGTCGATGCCCGTTTTGCGCAGGTGTCCTCAGGTCTTGGAGGGAAGCGACGCAGGGTCACGGACGGTTGGATAATTGCGCTCATCGCATCACGACCAGGACGGTCAATGAGAGGCACCGCCTTGGTTCCACACCACGCCCATATTGCAATGCACCGAAAGCGCTGTCACGTCAGAGGCTTACGCGATTTTTATGACGGTATTCTCTGCAAGAGACTGCGCGGCGGCATCCGCAAGGACCTGAGCGTGCAGCCCATCGCGAATACCCGGCAGGATTGGTTCACCCGCCGCGACGCTTTTTACAAAATGCCCCAATTCAGCCCGATAGGCTGCCGCGTAGCGTTCCAGAAAGAAATGCTGGGCGGGAGCTTTTTGGAAGCCATGGTGCGTGGCAATCTCAACGGTATTTTCGAGCATATTTTCCGCGCGCAGCAGGCCCTTGGAGCCATGCACCTCAATGCGCTGATCATAGCCGTAGGTGGCACGGCGCGAGTTGGAAATCTGGCAAATCTTACCGCAAGCCGTACTCAAAGTCACAGCGGCGGTATCCACATCCCCTACGACGCCGATGTCGGGGTCCACCAGCGCGGCACCAACGGCATAAACGCTGACCGGTTCCGCGCCCAATAAGAAACGCGCCATATCCAGGTCATGGATCATCATGTCGCGGAAAATGCCCCCGGAGCTTTTGATATAGCTGAGCGGTGGCGGGGCGGGATCGCGCGACAGGATCGTGACGATTTCCACATCCCCGATGTCGCCCTGCATGATGCGGGCGTGAAGCGCGGCGAAATTGGGATCAAACCGGCGGTTGAAGGCGGTCATGAAGGGCACGCCCGCCGCCTCAACCATCGCCATGCAGGTTCGGATACGGTCGGCGGACATATCCACCGGCTTTTCGCAAAAGATGGCTTTACCCGCTTGCGCGGCGGCATGGATCAGGTCGAAATGCGTATCCGTCGGGGTGCCGATGATCACCGCATCCACATCCGCGCTGGCAATCAGCGCCTCGGGCGACAAGACCTGCGCACCGGTATTCGCGGCCAGCGCCTCCGCGGGTTCGACAAAGGCATCGGCCACTGCGGTCACTCTTGCAGCGTCGATCTGGCTGATCGAGCGCGCGTGAACCTGTCCGATGCGCCCGCACCCCAAAATCCCGATGTTCAGCATGTCATGCTCCTTTGAACCCTTTCAAAACCGTGCGTGTGGCCGCGACCAGCGGGTCATGGGTGTCCTTGAGGATCGCCACGCGGTCAAAACGGTCGGGATCGCTGTTTATCGCCACGCGCAGGGCCGCACCGAAGGCCATCCGCAATTCGGTGCCGATGTTGAATTTGCACACAGACGAGCTGCGTGACAGCAGGCGGCGTTGTTCCAGCGGCACGCCGGAGCCACCGTGAATGACCAGCGGCACGGTTGTCACCGCCTCGATAGCGCGGATGCGATCCAGATCGAGCCCGCCTTCCTTATCTTGCTGCAAATGCACATTGCCGACCGATATGGCCATGGCATCCACACCCGTGTCGCGCGCAAATTCTGCGGCCTCTTCCGGGTCCGTCCCGGCGGAGGATTCACCCCCCGCATAACCGACAAAACCGATCTCGCCCTCACAGGAAACGCCCGCCTTATGCGCCATTTCGGCAATGGCTGCGGTTTGCGCGATGTTCTGAGCCAGCGGCTTGCGCGACCCGTCAAACATGATGGAGGTAAATCCGCTCTCAATCGCGATTTTGCACTCTTCAATCGTATAGCCATGATCCAGATGCGCCACCACGGGCACGCTGGCCAATTCCGCCAGATGCCGGAACATCGCCCCCAGGATCGGCAAGGGTGTGTGCGCTCGACAGGACGGGCCGGCTTGCAGGATCACGGGGACTCCCTCGGCTTCTGCGGCGGCCACATAGGCGCGCATATCTTCCCAGCCCAAGGTCACCAAACCGGCCACTGCATGGCCGTTTTTCAGAGCGGGTTGGAGCACATCCGCGAGGGTCGCCAGTGTCATTTGAACTTCGCTACCATATCCATGATGCCCGGAATGGTGTGGAGTTGTTCAGCATGTGTGGGCTGAAAATATTGCTTCAGGCTGCGCTGTGACAAACCGCCCAGAATGGTGAAATAATACATCTCATAGCCCGGCAAAACGGCGCAAGGGTGATAGCCCTTGTCGATCATGATCGTTGACCCATCGACGATGTGATAGGCATCCCCGGCTCTACCTTCCTCGCGCTGCAACATCTGCACGCCCGAGCCGTAGTTCGGTTTGAATCGGAAATTATACGTTTCGTCATGGCGGGTTTCTTCAGGCAAACGGTCCGTGTCATGTTTATGCGAGGGAAAGCCAGACCAGCCGCCTTGGCCCACGGTATAAAGTTCGCTGACCAGCAAACGGCCAACCTTGTCGTGATGGCTCGCGCCAAGGATATGTTTGATTTTACGATGGGTTTTTGTGTCATCCGAGCCGTATTGCACCTTGTCGAGCCCGTCTGCGCGCACGTCAAACGGCTCCAGCACCTTGTCATATTTCGCGCCCGCAATGAAGGTTTCGGTGGCATCGCTCAGGCAGGTGATGCGCACCCGCGCGCCCACAGGGACGTAAACGCCTTCGGGCTCGCCATCCCAGACATCGACCGTGCGATTGCCCAGTTTCGCAAAAGCCGCGCCCTCCACATCGACATCCACAGTACCCGTCGCAGGCACGATGCAGGTCTCATATCCGGGCACAGCATATTCAAACACTTCACCCTTCCTGAGCTTCACGATATTGAAGTAATTGAGCGGTACAAGGTCGTGATCCGCACCGACAATCGGTTTGTTCTGGTTGTCATAAGGCGCAATATGCATGGCGTTTCCTTTTAGCTCTCTGTGGGGCCGGGGTGTGTGGCCAGAAAATCTTCGAGGCCCTTGGTGTCGGGCATGGCGGGGGCGCAGCCGGTTTTTGCGACCACGATAGAGGCGCAGGCAGACCCGCGCAAAACGGCGTCTTTCATCGCGCGCCCCTCGGACAGTCCAGCCAGAAAACCGGCCATAAAACTGTCGCCCGCCCCGGTGGGCTTGACCGCTTGGACCGGATAGATACCGGTGCGCAATTCCGTGCCATCCGCAAAGGTGATCGCGCCCGCGTGACCCATTTTATAGATCACAATCGCCGCCGTTGTCGCGGCCAAGGCACGCGCCTTGTCGAGGCCCTTGTCGATGTCGCCTGCCATGAAGCCGAACTCTTCGTCATTGCCGACGATGACGTCCGACAGGGCACCGGCACGTGACAACACATCTTCGGCAACCTCGGGGGTGGGCCAGCTATAGGGGCGGTAATCCACGTCGAAAATGATCGGCAGGCCTGCGGCGCGCGCCAGTTCAAAGGCGCGGAACGCGGCAGAGCGGGAGGGTTCAGCAGCAAAGACCGTTCCAGCCGTGATCAAAGCGCCAAAGCGGGTGTAATCCACGGCTTCGACATCGTTTAGGTTCATTTGGAAATCAGCGGCATTATTGCGATAGATCACGCTTTGATGGTTGTCGACGCGCGTTTCATATACCGCGAGCGATGTGCGTTCCTCGCCGCTGATGCGCGACACATAGGTGCGCTCGACGCCGTAGCGATCCAATTGCCCCTCGCAATACCAGCCCACCGCGTCATCGGAAACGGACGTCACAAGTGCAGCCTTGCAGCCCAGTTTCACCAGCCCAGCGGCGATATTGGCGCTGCTGCCGCCCATGCCCACGACCATGGTTTCAGCATCGCGCGTGGAGGTGCCCGCAGGCTCGGGGCACAGGTCCATGCCGACGCGCCCAACCACCAGAAAGTTACGCTGTGCGATCCCCTCAAGCGTCATCACACGCCCTTTCGCTGTTTGTCACGGCTGGCTTCCCAATCTTTGTGCGCCGCCGTCACCTTGGGGTTGTCGCTGACATGGGGCGTGCCGACCTCCCACCAGGTGTGGCCCTGCGTGGTCCAACCATCATAGGCGTCCACCTTCATAACGATTACATGGGTGCGCGGGCTGGCCTTGGCGCGCTTGAAGGCTTCGCCTAATTCGGCGGGGCTGGAGACCGTTTCGGCAATCGCACCCTGCGCTGCCGCATGGGCTTCAAAATCCACGCCAAAGGGTTCCGGAATGGTCGGGCAATCCGCGATCAGATTGTTGAAGCTTTCGTTGCCGGTGTTGTTTTGTAACTTGTTGATCACTGCAAAACCGCCATTGTCGAGCACAAGAATGATCAATTTCTTCTGGCTGAGCACCGAGGAATAGATATCAGAATTCAACATCATATAAGACCCGTCGCCGACAAAGACGATGGTATCCTTATCCGCCTCGCGCTCCACCTGGGCGATCCTTGCTCCCCAGGCCCCGGCGATTTCATAGCCCATGCATGAGAAGCCAAATTCCACATCCACCGTCCCAAATCCCAAGGTGCGCCAATTGGCGGTGACTTCGGCGGGTAACCCCCCGGCGGCGGCAACCACCCGGTCGCGCGGATCGCATAGCGCGTTCACCACGCCAATCGCCTGCGCATAGGAATTAGGCCGATTGCCATGCGCCACGTTGTCGGCGACATAAGCGTCCCATTTCACGCGTTCTGATTGCGCAAATGCCACCCAATCGGGGGGTGTTTTGTATTCGAGGCCTTTTGCCATCGCCAAAAGGCTGGTTATCGCGTCCCCGACGATGGGCAAAGAGCGGTGTTTTGCAGCGTCATGGCGGGCTGCATTGAGTGAGATGATGCGCGCATCCTTGGCAAAGGCCGTCCAGGAGCCTGTCGTGAAATCCTGTAGGCGGGTGCCGACGGCAAGGATCACGTCTGCGGCCTCGGCGATGGTATTGGCGCTGTCTGATCCCGTCACGCCGATGGGTCCGATGTTGAGCGGATGATCGTTCAGCAGGTTGGCCCGACCGGCAATGGTTTCAACGACCGGGATGTGATGCGCCTCAGCAAATTGCGTCAACTCAGCCACCGCGCGGGAATATTGCACGCCCCCCCCGGCGATGATTATCGGGCGTTTGGCGGATTTCAGCAGCTCAACCGCATCCGCGATTTCCGCCGGATCAGGGGTCAGCCGCCGGATACGGTGCACCTTCTTCTCAAAGAAAACAGCTGGATAGTCATAGACCCACCCCTGTACATCCTGCGGCAGGCCCAGGAAGGCTGGGCCGCAATCCGCCGGATCGAGCAGGGTCGCAAGGGCGGCGGGCAGCGATTGGATGATTTGTGCGGGATGCGTGATCCGATCCCAGTAGCGCGACACGGGCCTGAAGGCGTCATTCACGCCCAAGGTCGGATCGCCAAAGTTCTCCATCTGTTGCAACACCGGGTCGGGCAGGCGGGTCAGAAACGTATCGCCACACAGCAAAAGCATCGGCAGGCGGTTGGCATGCGCCAATGCCGCCGCCGTCAACAGGTTCGACGTGCCCGGACCGGCGCTGGCCGTGCAAAACATGAACCGCTGGCGCAGCCATTGTTTGGTGTATCCGGCGGCGGCAAACCCCATGCTCTGTTCGTTCTGCCCGCGAAAAAGCGGCAATGCGTCCTGAACGCCATAGAGAGCCTCGCCAAGACAGGTAACATTGCCATGCCCGAAAATGCCAAAGCCGCCGCCACAAACGCGCATTTCCGCACCGTCAACTTCAATAAACTGATTGGCCAGCCAGCGAATGGTGGCCTGCGCCGTAGTCAGGCGAAGGGTGTCTGATGTGGATGTCATTGAGCCAAGGCCTCCTCAGAAAATTCGACAGGCGGATAAAACCATCTTGCGGGATTTCGAATCCCACGATACTGATTTTGCAACCGGTTGCAAATTGAATTTCCAAATAGGGGGAAGCCCACAGTGCCTCAGATCGGAATTGGTATCCTTGGGGGTGGCTACATGGGCAAGGCCCATGCGGTGGCCATGTCTGCGGTTGGCGCGGTGTTCAATACGACGTTGCGTCCGAGATTGGAAATGGTCTGCGCGTCCTCGAGGTCGAGTGCTGATACATATCGCGAGGCCTATGGGTTTGAGCGCGCAACGGGCGATTGGATGGAACTGGTCGACGACCCGCGGGTCGAGGCGATTATCATCGCATCGCCACAAGAAACACACCGTGCGGTGGCCGAAGCCGCTTTCAAACTCGGCAAGCCTGTGTTTTGTGAAAAACCACTGGGGGCATCGCTTGAAGACAGTGCCGCGATGGTCGCTGCCGCACAAGCTGCGGGCGTGGTCAACATGGTCGGGTTCAATTACATTCGCACCCCGGCCAGCCAGTTTGCCCGCCAGTTGATCGCACAAGGCGACATTGGCGATATCACCTGGTTTCGCGGTGAGCATACTGAGGATTTTTACGCCGATCCCGACACGCCCGCGACCTGGCGCACCCAGGGTCGCGCCAATGGCACAATGGGCGATCTGGCCCCGCATATGGTCAATGCGGCGCTGGCCTTGATGGGGCCGGTCACGCGGGTCATGGCCGAGATTGAAACCGTCCATAAAACCCGTCCGGGCGGTGCAGTCGATAATGATGACCACGCGCAGATGATGTGTCGTTTTGCCAATGGAGCGATGGGGCAGATGTATTTCAGCCGCATCGCCACGGGGCGCAAGATGGGCTATGCCTATGAAATATCGGGCACAAAAGGTGCTATTCGGTTCGATCAGGAAGATCAGAATGCGATCTGGCTTTACCGGATGGAGGGACCTGAAGCGGGGCGCGGGTTCACCAAGATTCTGACCGGTCCGGCGCATCCCGATTATCTGCCGTTTTGCCAGGGACCCGGGCATGGGACGGGCTATCAGGATCAGATCATCATTGAGGCGCGTGATTTTCTGCACGCGATTGAAACGGGCGAAAACCTCTGGCCCACGTTTCAGGATGGGCATGACGTGAATTGTGTGATTGATGCGGCATTTCGCTCGGCGCGGGCACAATCCTGGCAAAATATTTAATCGGTATAGGCGGAGGAAAGGTCTCCAGATGACAATCAGAATTGGCAATGCACCCTGCTCGTGGGGGGTCGAATTTGCGGATGATCCGCGTAACCCGTCTTGGCAATCGGTGCTCAAGGACTGCGCGGCGGCGGGGTATAAGGGCATCGAACTGGGGCCTGTGGGCTTTATGCCGGAAGACCCGGCAATTTTGGGCGATGCACTGGCCGAAAACGGTCTTGAATTAATCGGTGGCGTGGTGTTTCGCCCGTTTCATGAGGTCGAGGCCTGGGCGGATGTGCTGGATGGTGCGACAAGGACCTGCAAGGCGCTGAGCGCGCATGGGGCGCGGCATCTGGTGTTGATCGATTCGATTTCACCGCGCCGAGCGCCGACCGCTGGTCGTGTGTCTGAGGCGGAACAGATGGAGGCCGCGGAATGGGCCGCCTACCGCGACCGGATCGCAACAATCGCGCGGATGGGAGCGGAGGAATATGGCCTGAGCGTGGGTATTCACGCCCATGCTGGGGGCTTCATCGATTTTGAACCGGAACTGGAACGCTTGCTGGATGAGGTGGATGAAAACATCCTGAAAATTTGCTTTGATACCGGGCATCATTCCTACGCGGGTTTTGATCCGGTTGCCTTTATGAAACGGCATATAACGCGCATTTCCTATATGCATTTCAAGGATATTGACCCGACCGTCAAAGCGGATGTGATCGCCAAGCGAACCGGATTTTATGATGCCTGCGGGCAGGAGATTTTTTGCAATCTGGGGCAGGGGGATGTTGATTTTCCCGCTGTGCGTCAGGTGTTGCTTGATGCGGGGTTTGAGGGCTGGTGCACGGTTGAGCAGGATTGCGATCCGATGCTGGACCCTGACCCCGTTGGGGATGCCCGGGCGAACCGTGAATATCTTGAATCTATTGGTTTTAAATAAGGAAACCGGCGTATGCAAAAACTGAACTGGGGAATGATCGGGGGCGGTGAAGGCAGCCAGATCGGACCGGCGCATCGCCTTGGTGCGGGGCTTGATGGCGCGTTTGATTTCGTTGCGGGGGCGTTGGATCACCGTCCCGAGGCGGGGATCACATATGGGCAACGCATGGGGCTCGCAGATCGTGCCTACGGGAGTTGGCAAGACATGCTGGCGGGGGAAACGGCGCGCCCAGACAGGGTGGATCTGGTCACGGTGGCCACGCCTAATGCGACCCATTTCGAGATCACCAAGGCGTTCCTGGAAAACGGGTTCAACGTGCTTTGCGAAAAGCCGATGACCATGACCGTGGAGGAGGGCGAGGAGATTGTTAAACTCGCGCGATCCACGGGTAAAATCTGCGCGGTGAACTACGGTTATACCGGCTATTCTCTGGTGCGTCACATGCGGGCGATGGTGGCGCGCGGCGACATCGGTAAGGTGCGACTGGTCAAGGCGGAATTCGCCCATGGCCATCACGCGGATGCGGCGGATGCGGATAACCCGCGCGTGCGCTGGCGCTATGATCCGGCACAGGTCGGGGTGTCCGCGCAATTTGCCGATTGCGGGATACACGCGATGCATATGGCGTCTTTTGTCTGCGGACAGGAAGTCACGCGCCTCAGCGCAGACACGGTGTCCTGCATTGATGTCCGTGTGCTCGAAGATGACGCTATGGTCAATTTCCGCATGGATGGTGGGACTGTCGGGCGGTTGTGGACCTCCTCCATTGCACTAGGGCGTCAACACGGTTTGACTCTGCAAGTGTTTGGCGAAACCGGCGGGTTGCGTTGGGCGCAGGAGCAGCCCAATCAGCTGTATCACATGCCGCTGAACGGGCGTTTGCAGGTCATTGAGCGCGGTGAAGGCAACCTGTCCCCGGAAGCGGATCGCACGAGCCGTGTCACGGTCGGTCATGCTGAGGGCATGCCACTGGCCTTTGCCAATATCTACAGCGATCTGGCCGAAGCGATCCGCGCGCAAAAGGAAGGCAGCCCCATGGACCCGGCCGCAAACCTGTACCCGCGCGCCGAAGATGGGTTGCGGTCCATGGCCGCCGTTTACGCCGTCGCGGCGTCGGGCCAGCAAGACGGCGCGTGGCTTGACGCGCGCCCGCCGATGTTCAGATAAGGGGACGCAATGTCCCCCGCTCCACCACGGAGCAGGGGAAGATGCGCGCCTCCGGGTAGCGGTCCGGCTCATCCAGCATGGCGACCATCAGCTCTATGGAAGACGTCACGATTTGCTGGATGGGCTGGTGGATCGTGGTCAGATTGATGTTCTGCCAACGCGCCATTTCCATGTCGTTCAACCCGATGATGCCAATGTCACCCGGCACATTCAGATGGCTGTCCTTGATCGCGGATAAGACCCCAATGGACAGAACATCATCGCCACAAAAATAGGCCTCTGCCGGATCAGATTTGAGCAACCGTAGCATTTCGGTGCGGCCGGCATCGAATGAATAGGCCTCTGCAAAAGAGGAGCTGCTGTCGATTTCCGGCATCGTCTTGAGGACTTCAAAAAACCCGGCGAAACGGTCCTGCGTTGAGGTCGCATTTTCCGGCCCGCCCAGAAACGCCAGTTTGCGGTAACCGCGCGCGATCAACGTGCGGGCGGCCATGCGCCCACATTCGACGTTATCGATCCCGACGACATGCACCTGCGGCGCACTGGAAGAGCGCCCGAAACTATGCACCACCGGCACACCGGCATCCCGAAAGGCGCGCGCAAAATCAGGCAACAGCGTCGAGGAGGCCACGACGACCCCGTCCACGGAATATTGCCGCAGCATCCGCACGGAGGCGTCCGGGTCGGTTTCATCGGTCAAATTGACCAGCAACGGGCGCAGGCCCCGATCCTGTAATCCGCGCGTAAAAAGATCAAACACCTGGAGGAAAATCGGGTTGTGGAAGTTATTGGACACCAGTCCGATCAGTTTTGTGCGCCCGGTGGTCAGTGAGGAGGCCAGCGCATTCGGGCTATAACCAAGTTCCTTGGCGGCTTTTTCGACCTTGCGGCGCATTTTTTCGGACACGGACGCCCCATCGGTAAACGCGCGCGATACCGCCGAGCGGGAAACGCCGGCGCGTTCTGCAACCTCTTTCAACGTGATGGCCATGTTCGTTCTATCCGTTCATTGCGGTGTTCTGGGCCTGTTGTCTTGCGATAGGCTGCCCAGAGTATGAATTTCAAAGGGTATTTTTGCAACCGGTTGCAAAAAATATTAAGGTATGCTTATCATGAGTCGTAAAGGCGGCAGAGGTCGCACTTTTGCCATGAGAACGATAATCCTTGGGAGGAAAACATGACATCACTGATGAAGAAACTGGTGCTGGCCACAGCCATTGTCGCCGCACCCTTCGTAACCGCCACCAGCGCGGCCGCTGAAGGCGAAAAATACATCCTGGTCAGCCATGCGCCAGACAGCGACAGCTGGTGGAACACGATCAAGAACGGCATCGCGCTCGCCGGAGAACAGATGGATGTCGAGGTTGAGTATCGCAACCCGCCGACCGGTGATCTGGCCGATATGGCGCGCATCATCGAACAGGCGGCGGCGTCCCAGCCAAACGGGATCATCACAACGCTGGCCGATTTTGATGTGCTCAGCGGACCGATCCGAAACGCCGTGGATCAGGGGATCAACGTCATCATCATGAACTCCGGCACGCCCGAACAGGTGCGCGAAGTGGGGGCTTTGATGTTTGTGGGCCAACCCGAATATGACGCGGGACTTGCGGCCGGATTGCGCGCCAAGGGTGATGGCATTGGCAGTTTTGTCTGCGTCAACCACGTGATCTCGAACACGGTTGTCGGTGAGCGATGCCGCGGGTTTGCCGATGGGTTGGGCGTGGATCTGGGCGACAGCATGATCGATTCCGGCCAGGATCCGTCGGAAATCAAAAACCGTGTCATCGCCTATCTCACGGCCAATCCTGAAACGGATGCGATCCTGACACTGGGGCCGACCTCTGCGGACCCCACCATTGCGGCCGTCAAGGAAATGGGCATCGCGGGCGATATCTATTTCGGCACCTTCGATCTGGGCACCGAGATTGTGAACGCGATCAAGGAAGGCATCATCAATTGGGGCATTGATCAGCAACCCTTCCTGCAAGCCTATCTGCCGGTCGTCGTGCTGACCAACTATGACCGTTACGGCGTTCTGCCGGGCAATAATATCAACTCCGGGCCCGGCTTCGTGACCAAAGACGCGCTTGGCAAGGTTGAAGAATTCGCGGGCCAATACCGCTGATTCACACCAACGGGCGGCCCCTGCATGACGCGGGGGTCGCCCCTTCTTTTCCGCTCCCCGACATAAACCCGCAAAGGTCATTCAGATGTCAGATGCCCCCGCAACAGACGAACGCGTCAAGGAAATTTCCGGCCTGCGCAAGGCCCTGATCCGTCCCGAATTGGGCGGGATCGTCGGCACTGTCGCGGTCTTCACCTTCTTCCTGCTCTTTGCCTTTGACAGCGGCATGTTCAACGCCCAAGGCATCATGAATTGGACGGTTGTGTCCGCGCAATTTGTCATCATCGCCGTGGGCGCCTGCCTGTTGATGATCTCGGGCGAGTTTGATCTCAGCGTCGGCTCGATGATCGGTTTTGCCGGCATGATGATCGCCATTTTCGGGGTGACCATGGAATTCCCGATGTGGATGGCGATCCTGATCACCTTTGTGATCTGTGTCGGCTTTGGCGCGCTCAACGGGTATATTGTGGTCAAAACCGGCCTGCCAAGTTTCATTGTCACACTTGCCACGCTGTTCATCCTGCGCGGTTTCACGATCTTCATCCCGCAAACCCTCGAGCGCAAAACCATCATCGGCGGGATTCGCGAGGCAGCAGAGGGCGATTGGCTCGCGCCGCTCTTCGGGGCCAAGATATTTGGTGGCTTTTTCCAAATGCTGGGCGATGCGGGCATTATCGATGTGTTCGAGCGCGGCACACGCCAGGGTCAACCGGTTGTCGACGGTATTCCGATGCTGATCGTCTGGGCGCTGTTTCTGGTGCTGATCGGGCACATTCTGTTGACCCGGACCAAGTTCGGGAACTGGATCTTTGCCGCTGGCGGTGATCCGGAATCGGCGCGCAATTCCGGGGTGCCGGTGGACCGCGTCAAAATCACAATGTTCATGTTCACCGCCTTTTGCGCGACTGTTTTTGCGACCTGTCAGGTCATGGAATTCGGCTCCGCCGGGGCGGATCGCGGGTTGCTCAAGGAGTTCGAGGCGATCATCGCGGTGGTCATTGGCGGCGCGCTGTTGACGGGCGGCTATGGCTCGGTCATCGGCGCGGCTCTGGGTGCGCTGATCTTTGGGGTGGTGCAGCAGGGGCTGTTTTTCGCAGGCGTGGAATCGAGCCTGTTCCGGGTTTTTCTAGGTGTGATCCTGCTCTTTGCGGTGATCCTGAACACCTATATCCGCCGCATCATCACAGGGGAGCGCTAAGATGTCCGATCCAATCATTCAAATGGTGAACATCGAAAAACACTTCGGGCGTGTGATTGCCTTGGCCGGGGTCTCTGTGGACGTCTTTGCCGGGGAATGCCACTGCCTGTTGGGCGATAACGGTGCAGGCAAATCGACCTTCATCAAGACCATGTCAGGTGTGCATAAACCCACATCGGGCGAGATCATCTTTGAGGGCAAACCGCTTGATTTTGCCGATCCGCGTGATGCGATTGCCGCCGGGATCGCCACGGTGCACCAGCATCTGGCGATGATCCCGCTGATGTCGGTTAGCCGCAACTTTTTCATGGGTAATGAGCCGGTGCGCAAAATCGGGCCGATTGATTTCTTTGACCACGCCTATGCCAATCGCGTCACCATGGAGGAGATGCAGAAGATGGGCATCAATCTGCGCGGTCCCGACCAGGCCGTGGGGACATTGTCGGGTGGGGAACGCCAGACCGTGGCCATTGCGCGCGCGGTGCATTTTGGTGCAAAGGTCTTGATCCTGGATGAGCCGACGAGTGCATTGGGCGTGCGCCAGACCGCCAATGTCCTTGCGACCATCGACAAGGTGCGCAAGCAGGGCATCGCGGTGGTTTTCATCACCCATAATGTGCGCCACGCCATGGCGGTTGGTGACAGGTTTACCGTGCTGAACCGGGGCAAGACTTTGGGCACGGCAGAACGCGGCGAAATCACGCCGGAAGAGTTGCAGGACCTGATGGCGGGCGGGCAGGATATGGTTGCGCTTGAGGGGTCGCTCGGGGGGACGGTCTGAGCCCAACGGGAGGGGCGCAAGACATTTGCGCTTTGACACCCAAAGGTGGCTCAACGACAAACGGATTACCGGGGCAAGCCTCGCCGATCACAGAGTCGACCATCCGAAAATCGCGATCCATGAAGGTTGCGACCCTGCATTCGTGCCAGCGAGCGGGGCGGTTTTGACCCCTTCAAAACGCGAGCCTTGACACAAATGCCTGTGTGTTCTCTTTTAGGTAGCATCCAAACTTATATTTTTTGGAAAGATTTCAGATCGCATCGCCCTTATTTTATAGCGGTGCAAAGCACGTTGGAGGTATTGCGTGATGAACTCCCTGCGGCTGCCGATTCATATTTTATGGATTTTCGGGCTGGCATTCATGGTATTGGCCGGCTGTGAGAGGCTGGCGGATCCTTACTCTGCGGAAGCCTACAAACAGGCGACATCGCTCAAGGCGCGCAGTTTGGCGTTGGTGGCCAAAGGCACCGAACCCTATTCCAAACACGAGCAGATGGCGGATGCCTTGCTGATCGATGCCGCATCGGCTTTTGAATTTGCCAAGGGGCGCGGCAAGGAGGCGTCGCAAACCGCCGCCAAACAATGGGCCATCATCGTGGATCCCAATGGCGGATCGCTGGGCGATTTTGTGGCGCAATGGCGCAAGGCACCCAACCAGCGCATGGGGCAGTTTTTCGTGGATGAATTCTCGGAAATCCTAAGCGTTCAGTTCGACCGCATCATTGAATTGGAAACCGGTCGTAGATCGACCAGCAGCGGGGAGGGTTGAGCATGCCAGACTTAGAGGATGCATGGGATGTATTTGGAGCAACGGTGCAAAAAGGTGCCGGTGATCTGGCCAAGAACCTGTTTTCGGACTGGCAGGAACCGGCCAAGCAGGATGCGGCGGAATTCATCGAACTAGCGCGCGACAAGCTGCCCAAATGGACCAGGGCCCTGGCGCAGGGGCATTTGAGCAAAAATGAGTTCAGTCTGTTGCTGAGAAGTCTGGAAGGGCTGGCCGAGCTGAACGCGCTCAAGGCGAAAGGTATTGCAAAACAGAAGCTTGAACAATTCCGTATGGGTTTGATCAGCATAGTCGTCAATGCAGCACTTGCCACTGTCGGGTTGTGAACGGGGGCGCGCTGATCTCACGTCCTATTGGATCGCATCGCCGGTCATGCGGGCGCGGTGATCACTCGCTGGCGTGTGTCAAAATCGCCGGGTCCAAATCATACCGTTCAAGCCAGTCCATCGCGGGCATATCCGTGGAGCCAAAATCGAATTCGACCAATGCACCGCCATCTTTGGTATCTAACAGAGCGCAAAAATCATTGTTTTCATACGGTGCTGGGAGGCCTGTGGGTGCCACGACAAGGGGGGTACCATCAGGGTCGGTCACCGTGCCGCATATGAAACGCCAATTCTCAAACCTGCCGCGAAAATCGACGTCGATCGCCACAGGTCGCTCAAGCTTACCGGAGGCCGCGTTTTCAATCAGCGTCTCCAAACTGGCCGGGGACCGGTTGATCCACCACAACAGGAGGGCCGAAAACACGACCACTGAGATCAAAAGCAAGGGTTTCTGCGATAACGTCATGGCGTGATCACTACCAGCAAAATCGGTGGGTCGCAATTTCGACTTCACCCCATCCAATCAATTCAGAAAAGGGATTTCAAATGCATATTTCTAATAATGGTTTCAATAAACTCTCCGCGTGGATCCGCGATGAGATCACATTTCCTGGCCCCGTCGCGCGCGGCAAGCGCGGTATGGTCGCCAAACGTGTTCAAGAATGGCTATGCCTTCATCATCACCAGGTCGCCGTGGATGCCGATTTCGGCGGGGTGACCGAAGATGCGGTCAAGGATTTTCAACAGGCCCAAGGTATCAAAGTAACGGGGAGTGTGGACAAGGCAACACATGCGGTAATGGTGGCACCCATGATTGCGGTTCTGTCGATGCCAGTGACGGCGGGTATGACGCTTTCTCAAACCGCTCTGGCCTTTTCCAAGGTGCATCTGGCGCAGCACCCCCTGGAAGTGGGCGGGGCAAACGCCGGCCCTTGGGTGCGCCTTTATATGGAAGGCAACGAGGGAAGGCCCTGGGCCTGGTGTGCCGGTTTCACGAGTTTTTGCATGCATCAGGCGGCGCAGACCTTGGGGAAGAGCGTTCCGATCAGGGGGTCGTTTTCCTGCGATACCCTCGCCGCGCAAGCCAAAAAAGCGGGTCGCTTTTTGGCGGAGCGTGATGCGAAAGCGAATGGTATACCGGCGGGGTCGCTCTTTCTGGTGCGGCGGACCTCAACGGATTGGACCCATGTCGGCTTTGTCAGCGCCGCGCAGGCCGGCTCTTTCCAAACCATTGAGGGCAATACCAATGATGATGGGGACCGCGAGGGGTATGAGGTCTGCGCGCGCCGTCGGGGCTATGGAAAAAAGGACTTTATCCTGCTCTGATCGTTCTGAAGGTTGCAATGTGATGCACCACGTCTTGTGCGGTGGCATGTTGGCGCGTGGGCCTGCGCGCCATGCCGGGGCCGTTTTGGTAAAAGCAACGCTCTGGCTTGGACCAGCTAAGATCGCGCCTCTTGCAGGTTTTTGTTTTGCCAGTAGGCCCGCGTTTTAGACCCTGCAACCGCCGGGTGGTCCGCAGGTTGCTTTGGCGGATTGGGCGAAGCTGTGAGCGGCTCCGTTCGAGCCCGCATGTCGAACGTCTGACGATCCCCTACAGGGCCATCGCGTCTTGGCAAAACGCGCGTTAACGGCCTTGCGGCTTGTGCGGCCGACGCCCGGCCTACACCCCCAATTGCATTCACGCCCTGGGTCAGGATCGATCCTAACATTTGGCTCCCCACTGCCGACAGAATTGCGAATGACGCAGGGTTTGCGCAGAGGCGATTGCCTCCAGCTTGAGAACCCCGCGTCAAATCAATGCGATTAACCGAAAAAACCATTCAAATTTGATATGTATTCCATTAAATTGTATCAAGAACTTAAAGCGGGTTTTAGCGGACCTTTCGAGTGAAGGTCGCGCGGTCTGCAAGAGCTGAGACGAGGCGCGACGAGCCGAGCATTTTTGAGGGTCCGGATGGGATCAACAGATGGCCAGGCTGAGCAGCGCGACAATGGTAATCTGATGTTTTTACATCCTTATGAGGTATGTTCGGTTGAGCGATAAATTTGAAATTTCCGCAGAGACGACACAACAGGAATTGGCCGATATGATGGCCAGCTTCAAGGATGGGCAGGCCGATATCGATGTTGTGTTCATGGACGCCTCATCCAAGGCGGATGTGTATTTTCCCGAAGGCACCGTGATGTCCAAGCCTCTGTTGCTCGGGGATGATCTGCTTTTTGTGCAGCCGGATGGCCGTATCGTCGGCCTGCTGGACGGGGCAAAGGGTGATTTTCTGGTCACCGCCGACACGCTGAGCGTACCGTCCCAGAACATCGTCACCGTTGCGTTGGATCAGGCCGATTGGGAGACCATCGCTGATGCAATCGAGGTCAGCGTTTTCGCCCTGGCCGGTGCCGGGGATGGCCCGGCGGGCGGATCGGGTGAGCAGGATCCGGTCGAAATTGGCGATCCGTTGATTGGCATCGGTATTTCGCCACTGCTGCCCCCGACGGATTTCGCTTTTCCAGAATTTCGCGAACGCGATTTCGGGGTGGATGATGGCGCGGCCTTAACGGGTGAGCCGGATGTGCAGCTGGCCCTGTTGGGTGAGGCGCGTCTGATCGAGACGGACGCGGCGCTTGGCTTCCGCTTTGCCGATTACGTCGGTATCAGCGCGGGGAATGCAGCTGATGGAGAGCAGATCAGTGTGATCACCATCACGGTGCCGAACCTGCCATTTGGAACCACCGCAACGGGCGGGTCTTTCGTGTCCAACGGGGCCACGCAAACCTTTACGTTTACCGGCACACAGGCGGAATATGAGGCGTTGACGCTGAACTTCCCATCCGATTTCTCAAGCGAAAGCCGGGTGGACGGCACGCCGGGTGATCTGGACGTTGGCATCACGGCCACATCAAGCTTTGGCGGCAGTTCTGACGTGAATTTCCCGATCACGATTGAGGCGGAAGAAGACCTCGGCTTTGCGGGCACGGGTGTTTTGCAAGCGCTTGAAACGGATGGGCCGCTCGATGCGCCGCTCATTGTGCGCCCTGCGGATGCTTTGAGACCAATCGTCACGGATCCCGATGGCTCCGAGTTGATCGACAACGTTGAACTTGTTTTGAATGGTTTGCCTGTCGGGAGCGAGGTTTCATTCGATGGCGGGACGACGTTCGGGCCGGTTAACGGTCCCATCACTTTTACCGGCACGCTTGAAGAATATGAAAATTTGCAGGTGCGGCTGCCCAATGACTTCTCGACCACAAACCCGGATACGACCATCAGCGGCGTTCTGAGTGCCACAACCACCGAAGGCGGCAGCCAGACACGCCCGCTCGAGATTATTGTGCAGGCCGAACCCGATGTCGACATCGCGGCACCACCGGCAACCGGGATCGAGGATGGCGACGGGAGCGGCGTTACCGTCGATCTTGATTTGAACATTGCGATCAGTGACAGTGATGGGTCTGAATCCGACGCCTTGGTCAAGATTGATTTCACGAATATGCCGCCGAACACCGTCTTCAGCACGGGTTTGTTCAATCCAACTACGGGTCGTTGGGAGGGTACGCAGGCAGAAGCCAACGCGTTGAGCGTCACTTTCGAGGAGGATTTTTCTGGCATCATCACCTCCGTGATCACCGCCACGACTGATGAAGGCAGCGTGACATCCTCACAGACGATTACGGTTACCCCCACGGGTGATGTGGATTTTGCGCCTGGCAATATTCAAGAGGCTGAAACCGACGCGCCGGTGATCGTGAACCCAGCGGTCACCTGGTCCGTGAGTGTCAGTGATACTGATCCAGCGTTGCCACGCGAAGTGTTAGAGTTTGTGAGGCTTGAATTAACGGGCCTGCCCGCGGGCGTGGTTGTGCAGGGCGTGCCAGCAACAAACATCACCTATGACCCGGTTGCGGGTGGCGGTTTTACGTTTGAGGGCACGCTCGCTGAATACGCTGTGCTATCCCTTGAGTTTCCAATCGATTATTCGACCGGGCCGAACCCGATCACCGGCACGCTTTTTGCGCGCTCAAATGAAGGTGATAACCAAAGACCGGTCGAATTGGTGATCAGGCCGGAAGGGGATGCCGCAATCGACGTCTTGCCCTTTGCCGATCTTGTTGAGGAAGAAACCGCGCAGAGTTTCACGCTGGGCCAGCTTCTCGACCCGCGCGCGACCGATCTGGATGGGTCGGAGGAAATCGAAACGCTGGTTCTGACCATTACCGGTCTGCCCGGCGATACAACTTATACCCTGGCGGATTTTTCAGGCCTGCCCGCCAATGCTGCGCTCACCACAGCGGCGGATCAAACGCAAACACTGACCGCGACCTTTGATACCGCGACCGTGGGCGATGTGCGCGCGGCCTTCGCGGCGGTCTCCGTGTCTGTTCCGGCGGATTTTTCGACGGCCAACCGGGACGATGTGACAGGTGCCACGACCCTGCCAATTACCGTTACAGCCGCAATTACCACGGATGAGGATGCCCAGAACGGCGTGGATGGACCCGTGGATGGTCAGGTCACGGCATCAGCGCAGGTCAATGTCGGTTTCGTCAATGACATCGCCCTGACCGTGCCCCTGCGTGTGGATGCGCAGGAAGATGGCGGCGTCAATAACAGCAGCAGCGGTGTGCGTGTCCCGCTGGGTCTGAGCATTGCGATCACGGATGACGATGGCTCGGAAACCGAAGTGCCGGGCTCGGTGTTCAGCGCGGTTGTGACCATTGATTTTGGCAATCTGCCCGCAGGCACCACCGTCACCCAAGGCACATTATCGGGCGCGCAATGGACCGGCACGGTGCAGGAAGCGCGCGATCTGGCGCTGGATTTGCCGGGCAATTATTCCGGCACGCTCACCGCGGATGTAGTCGTCACCACCCTTGAGGGCAGCCAGAGCGGCAGCCAGGTGATCGTAGTCACGCCCACGCCCGATATCAATTTTGCGATTACCGACATTATTACCGCCGAAACCGATGCAACGGTCGAGGTGAACCCCGCCCAGGCCTGGCAGGTTTCGGTCGGGGCTGGAGAAACGCTGCAATCCATCACCCTGGAGCTTTCGGACCTGCCGCCCGGTGTGGTGATCCAAAACGTTCCGGCCTCAAGCGTTTCCTATGATCCCGCGACTGGCGGCACATTTACCTTCACCGGTACGCCTGCGGAATACGGCGCGCTGCGTCTGCAATTCCCGACGGATTATTCAACCGAATCTGTGACAGGTCCGGCCTTGCCCGGCGGTGCTATTACCGGAAACATCGCGGCGGTATCCTCTGATGGGACGGCCAATGTGCCCGTGACCCTGCGCATCACACCCGAGGGGGATGTGCGTATTGACGTCACCGCAACGGCGACGCTTCAGGAAACCGATGCCACGGTGGATTTCGCACCCTCCAGTTACCTCGCACCTGTGCCCACTGATGCGGATGGGTCCGAGACCGTGACGCAGGTGGATGTGACGTTCAACGCCCTGCCTTCGGGCACGCTGTTCTCGATCGATGGCGTGACTTTCACGCCGGCCTCGGCCACATTGAATTTCACCGGCACATTGGCACAATATAACGACCTGATCATCCGCCTGCCTGCGGATTACGCGACGCAATCGTTAAGCGGCGGGCTGACCGGCACCGTGGTCGCAACCACCAATGAGGGTGGTATCGCGACCGAGAGTTTCGACGTCACCGTGGCCCCGGAAGGGGATATCACGCTGTCGGGGCCGCGCACCTTGGTATTGTCGGAAAACGATGCGCCCGGTGTGGTCGATTCTGATACGACCTCGCAGGCCCCGCTGCAGTTCGCCCTTGCCAGCGCCTTGAGCGCCGTCGCCAGTGATGCGGATGGCTCGGAATCCATTGCGTTGGTCGATGTGGCCTTGACCGGCCTCCCGACGGGCAGCCAGATATCCTTTGACAACGGCGCAAGTTTCGCGGCCCTGACCGCCAGCACCTTCCCGCTGAGTGTGTCATCGCTTGCCGCCTATGAGGACATTATCCTGCGTCTGCCGGATGATTTTTCAACTGAGAGCCCGGCCAGCACAATTTCGGGGCAGGTCACATTCACCACCGATGAGGCCCTTCTGAATGGCGAGACCTTGAGCACCCCGAACGGCGGTGTGGCCTCTGACAATTTCTTCATCACCGTGACGGCTGAGGGCGATGTTGCCATCACCGGCTCCGAGCCGACCGTGATCGAAGACCTTGGCGCGCCGATTGATCTGGGTCTGGCCGTTGGGATCACCGACATTGATGGCTCAGAGGTCGCATTGGGCGGTGTGTCGGTCTCCTTCGCGGGGCTGCCTGCGAACGGGCCGACGTTGCTCTCTGATGGCACGGTCCTGACTGCGACCTCCAACATATGGACCGGCTCGCCCGCTGATCTTAGCAATTTGCAGATCGCGAGCCTGCCGCAGCATTTCTCCGGTGTGATCACCGTCACGCCGACGTTTGTGACCAATGAAACCGGCGCTGCGGGGCAATCTGCGTCCTTCCTGGTCAGCGTCACACCGGTCGCGGAGCCGGTTATTTCGTTGAGCGTGGATGCAAGCGAAGCGGCCGTCACGGCGGTCGGCACGGATAATTTCGTGGTAAAGGAGGATGCCTCTTTTCTGCTGGTGATTGAGGCCTCCACACCGGATATGGATGGATCAGAAGCGCTGCGTGATATCACGATTGAAAACGTCCCCGCCGGGTGGCTGCGGGCGGGCGACGGGGCGGTCAACCTGGCACTCTTCGAGCAGGGTGCGGGTGATATTGCGAGCGCAACGATCACCGGCAATACGCTGAGTATCACGCTCAATCCGAATGTGACCAGTTTTGATGCCGCCCTGCGCGTCACCCCTTTGGCGGATGATGACAGGGACGTTGAAACAGTTGTTGGCGACGATCTTTTGGCCACGGTCACGGCCGTGGATACTGCCGCCGGTTTGACGAATAACATCGCAACCGCACAGGATGGCGTGGATCTCGACGTGGATGCGGTCGTGGATCAGATTACCCTGTCCACGGTTAATCGTACCGAAAATGAAAACATCAATAACTTCAAATTCATTGATGCAGGTATCCGGCGCTTGTCGTTGCAGGACACGGACGGATCGGAACGTTTTGACGCCGTCACATTCACGGTCACGGTGGATACACAAAGTGCCGCTTTTGATCCGGCCAATGACGCTGATCTGTTTTTGAACTTTCGCGGTCGCAACCGTTTCGTGGATGTCACCAAGACCGATGCGGTGGCCGGCGATAATGTCGTTGCCTTCGAAGTTGCCCGCGCGTCCGGTGTGTCAGATGCGGATTTTGCGCAAGCTATCACGCGCATGCGCTTGCGCCTTCCTGAGAACTTCTCCGGCGTTGCCACTTTGGAGGGGGATGTCTCCTGGAGCGAAACCCGCACCGGGGACAGTGAAATCGACACGGGCGACAATACCGCCTCTCAGGCGTTCCAGACCGTCGTGACGGTCAGGCCAATAGCAGAAGCCTCGCTGGAAGCGGGGCTCTTTGTGACGGACGGCAATTTTGTCGCCAGCGGCAGCCTCGAGGAGATCATCCCCCAGGTTCTGGCGCGCCGCAATGATGCCTCCGTTACTGGCACTGAGACAGTGACCCTGCTGGAGAGCACAGCAGATGGCTCCGGCCCCGGACAGGTGCAGGCCTTCTTGCATCTGAATGCCGACACACCGGATACCGACGGTTCGGAGGCATTGAACACGCTGGTGATTTCCAATCTGCCCTCCTCGTGGATCGGGATTACGCAGACCGCGTCCAACGTCACGCTGACACAGGCGGATTTCTTTACGCTGGATGGCAGCGGCCCGATTTCCGCGAGCGAATTTGCCAAGATCGACAGCGCCGCCTATGACGCCAATACCGGCGAGCTGACGATTACCTTCCAGGCGGATGTGGTGTCGTTTGAGGGTGCCATCCCTGTCTACCCGGCGCTTTATGAAGATTATGACGTGGATCGCGGTGCGGGGGACCCGTTTAACGCGGATGGTACCTTCTTTGGGGGGGATCTGAACTTCGAATTGAACGTGACCGATGGCAATACGCTGACCACAGCAGATGTTGAGGCGGATATCACCATTGATGTTGATGTCGACCCGGTCAATAACCGCGGCCAGGTGATTTTGTTCCAAATCGGAAACGAGCAGGTCATTGATGATGCGGGCGGTGTGCTCCCCTTTGGATTCACGCCGTTTATTGATGATATGGACGGGTCTGAGACGATTATTTCCACGGTGCTGCGCGATATTCCCCGTGGCATCACGGTCTATGTGACCGATCCAGCCAACCCCACCGGACCCAAGGTCCCCGCCTTGCTGACCCGCCTGAACAGCGACGGTACAGCGGATTGGAGCCTTGAAAACGATCAATGGCTGGATGTGGAGCTCAGAGGCATCCCGCTGCATTTTGCCGGAAAAATCCCGATCGAAGTCGATATCGTGACGCAGGAAGCGGATGGCGGCGGTATTGGCAAGACCACGCTGGTCGATGTGAACATTGAGGTGACCCCCGTTGCAGATGGCGGTGATCCTTCCGAAACCATCAGCACGACCGAAGACACGGCGGTGCTGGTGCAATTGGATGGCAATATCATCGACAACGCCGGCAATTCTGCGGGCTCGCCCGAGAGCATTGCAGGTGATTTCACGATCACGAATGTGCGCAGTGACGCCGAAGGCCGCCTGCCGCGCTTCTTTGACGGCGCGCCCGATCAAACCGGCGTGGATGGCGCGGGAAATCCGCTCTACAGCAATGAGATTTTGCCGCAACCCGGCACGGTGGACACCTATCTGATATCGCAAACGCAAGCAGCGACCCTGTATGTGCTGCCGGGGCAGGACAGCAGCACTCTGGCAGGGCAACCCCCTGTCGTGTTTGATGTCACAGTGACCTATGTCGAGGATATTGACCCGCTGAACCCTGGCGATCCCGTCAACCCCCAAGCGCAGACCACGGCAACCGGCACCGTGACGATCAACGTCAAGGGCATCGCGGATGATCCGGTGGTGGATCTACAGCAAGCCGACCCCGATCAAACCTCGGGCGGCATTGCGGAATCGGACATCAATGCGGTCTACCTTCCAGGGCAGACAACGGATGGGATTTCGAATGCGGATTTGGTCTATGCCTATGCGGGCTATGACAATACCATATTTTCCCTGACCGAGCGGGTCAGTGATACGTTCTTGCAGAATGGGTTTGCGGGTGTCGCCGATCCATTTACCGCCGCTGATCCGATTACCGGTGCACGCAGTGAGATCACATTTACGGATGGTGATCCGGACGGTTCGGAAACGATCTACTTTTTGATCTCCGACATTCCCGCCGGCATCAGGTTTGCCGGGGGCACTCCGGTTGATCCAACCGCAGACAGTTTTGTCGTCTCACAGTCGCAGCTTAACACTCTGACCATCCGCCCGACGGAGGTCACCGAGCCGACCTATTACAATATGACGCTCAACGCGATTATCCTGGAAGCCGATGCGGATACAGCCAGCATCCCCAGTGTCGGGCCAGGGGTCAGCGTTCAGAATGTACTGGATGCGATCGAAGCCTTGCCGGGTGGCGCGGTGCAATCCGAGCCGCTGTCCCTGCTTGTCTTGCCATCGGGGAACTTTGTCGGGCCGGTTGTGTGTCCGCCGGATGATCCGCGCGTTCTGCCCGTGCCGGAATTCCGCTTGGTTGGTGTTGGCGAAGAAGACACGGCAAATGCCTTTCAAATCGAAATTGTGCCGAATGGTCCCTGGACGTCGATTGCTGATCTGACGAACCTGCCGCTTGGTGTTTCGGGCGACGTTGGTCTGGGCCTGAGCATCCCACCGGGTGCTACGCTTTCGGCTGATCCGGCAAGTGCTGTGTTGTTTGACCCGGTTACCGGCCAATATGTGATTGATTTCGCCCAATTGGGCGGCACCGGAACCGTGACTACGGGGAGCATTATCTACACGCCTCCGCCCAATGAATCCTCGCCCGATCCGTTTAACCCCGGCGAGACCCTCGGGACTGCGGACCCTTACGATGCGCTGCCGAATATCGAATTCACGACCGTTCTGAACAATTACACATGCAATGTTTTCTCCAGCGATGTGGGTGAGTTGCTGACGGTGATCAACCCCGTGGTCGATGGACCGTTGATCACCTTTAATGGCCCCGATTCTGTCCTGGAGGACACGAATTTTGCTGCCAATATCGACATATCGAGTGCGGATGGCGGCGAGCGCCAGACCGGTGATGTCATCGTCACGTTGGGCGGGGATACGGGCGCGCAACTTTTTGGTCCCTCTGGTTTGATCACACCGGATGGTGGCTCGGGCGCACAATATACATTGACGCCCGCCGATCTTGCAGGGCTCGAAATACGGCCCACGACCCATTTCAGCGGGGCACTGACGCTGAGCGTCACGGCAACAACACAAGACGTCGATAATTCCACGCTGACCAGTACCGTGACACGTACAATTGATGTGATCCCCGTCGCGGATACGCCGGTGTTTGATTACAATCCTGATCAGACGCCCACTGAGACCGGCCTGCCGCTGGTTACGGATCCGACCGGTGCCGTGCCGATTGTCACGATCGTCGAGGACAAGCCGCAGCTGCTCTCCGACATTATCCTGCCGGGCATTGGGCCGGATCAGGACGGCTCAGAAGCGGTATCCGCCGTGATTGGTCCGCTGCCCGACTACGTGGTGCTTGGGGGGAGTTTCATCAATAACGGCGATGGGACATTCACGGTGTCACGCGAGAATTTTGCAACGCTGACGATCGGCCTGAAGGATGAACACAGCCGCACACCGGACAGCCTGGATGCGGATATTCTGGCCGAAGTGCCGATTAACATCAGCGTGAATACGCTGGAACTTGCCAATTTCGACCAGGCATCCGCCTCGACTCAATTCATTCTGCGCGTCTTGCCGGATGCCGATAAACCTGATCTCACGGCCAGCCTGTCATCCCCCACCGGTGTTGAGGGCGACAACGCCGTCTATACTGTGGAGCTTGTCGGGCGCACACCCGACCCGCATGAAACGGTTTCCTTTGAGATCGAGGTGCCCGCGGGCGGCACGATTTTCCTCGACGGGGTTGCGCAAACCACGCCTGCGAGCGGCATCGTAACGATCCCGGGCGTGCTCAGCGGCTCTGCGACGGATCCGAATGGGGCATTCTTTGCGCCAGCGGGTGTTGTTACGTTCAACGCAGGTCCCGATTTTTCCGGAACAGCCGGTCTGAATGTGACCGCCGTCTCCACCGATACCAATGCAACCTATGGCTATACGGATACCGAGGGTTCCGATGTCTCGGCGCTCGGCTTTGCCATTACGCCGACGCCGGATCTGGCGATCACCATCACGGACCCTGTGCTCGAGGTTCAGGAATCCGATGCGCCGCTGAGCGTATCGCCGGCGTCCAACGTTGTGTTGCTGGTCTCTGACGCGGATGGCTCCGAGGTCATCTCTTCCGTGACCTTCACGCTGGCAGGGGTTCCTGCGGGCACTACCTATGATTTCGGCAATGGCCCGGTTTCAGTGTCCGGGACCTTGAATGTGACCCTCTCGGAGGCCGAATTCGCAGCCCTGTCGGTGACCTTCCCGGCCGATTTTGCCACCAACGCAACACCTCTGGCGGCCACCGTCCGTGCCACCACCAATGAGGGTGGCGATGTGACAGAGACCTTTGATCTCGCCGTATTGGGCGAGGTGGATATCGACCTGAGCACGTTAGTGATCCAGACGCCGCAAGACGCATCCAACGCCTATGACGTGCCGCTCGGCATCAGCGCCAGCGTGACCGATACGCAAGCGACGCCCTCGGAAACGCTGGACGAAGTGGTCGTGCGTTTTGATGCGCCGCTGGCAGGCGGGATCACCGCATCCGCAGGGGTATTTTCCCCTGATCGCCAAACCCTGACACTCAGCCGTGCAGCACTTGCGCCAGCGGATTTTGCACTGTTGGTCGCGGCCTTGGCCTTGACAGTGCCGCCGGGTTTCGCAGATCCGATTACGGGCACCGTGACAGCAACCTCCAATCACGGCACAACCGGGCCAGAGCCTTTGGATGTGACATTGGTGGTAAATGCGCCGCCCGTGACCCCGCTGAATTTCGACGTGGCAATATCGCCAACACTTGGCGAAACCAGCGTCAATGTCGCCGAGCCCGAACTGCTATCGGGAATGCAAAACACCGCAGGTATTTCGCTTGCGGCATCCGGTCCGAGTGATGTGCCTGTGGCTCCTACAGGTTCCGTGGTTGCCGGAGGTGGCGAGGCTGATGCGGGCGAGAGCCCCGCTGCACTGCTGGCGGGCGTTTCGGCGCCAGAGGGCATGAAGATGCACGATAGCGGCACAACCGCAACGGGCCCGGATGGTTTGACGCGCGTGGTTCTGTCGGATGTGACGGGTGATGCCGGGCAGGGCGGTACAATCGCGACCGGCACTGAGGCCGATGAGGCGGTCATCTGGGACGCGGTGGACCGGCCCTACGCGGGAATTGCCGAGTTCCAACTCATGGGCGGCAGCGATTTCGTGGATCTGCGCGGCGCAACGACGGGCTTCACCGTCGATTTGGGTGCCGGTGCGGATATCGCTATCGGTTCGGATCATGCTGACGTGTTGCGCGGCGGGCAGGGCGATGATCGCCTTGAAGGTGGCGGTGGTCTTGATACGCTTACCGGCGGTGCGGGGGCGGATGATTTCGTGCTGTCCTCGGGTCCGATTGATCTGGCCGATATCATCACCGATTTTGGGGCAGGGGACCGGGTGGACCTCAGCAACGCGATCAACGGCGTTGATGATATCGGCGCGCTTGCAAGCTATAATGCGGTGACCGGGGATATGGACGTCGGTGGCGTGACCGCGTTCAATATCGCCTCAGCAGGCGGCGGTATTCCAAAGCAGGTCGAGGTGATCTTTGAGGACAGCGTTGGCGCGGCCCAGACCGCCATCCTCTGAGATCAACGCTCGCGCAGGGCCTCAAGACGGGCCTTGCGCAGCGGCTTCAACAGATAATCGAGCACGGTGCGTTCGCCCGTGAGGATGTCGATTGACGCGATCATACCGGTGCGAATTTCATTGGTTTCATTGTTGCGCCTGAGCGTATTTGTGTCGGTGCGCACGATGATCGGGAAATAGGTCTCGCCTGTGGTCTCATCGCGTTCCGCATCCGCTCCGATGCGCACAACCGTGCCATCCAGCGCACCGTAGATCGTGAAATCAAAGGAGGTGAGTTTCACCTTGGCCGGTAAATCAAGCCGGATGAAGGCGATGTCCTCGGGGCGCACGCGCGCTTCGACCTCCAGCTTGTCCCCGGCGGGCACGATGCGCGCCACCTCTTCGCCCGGCGCAATGACCGAGCCCAGCGTATTGACGTTGAGCACGGAAATGATGCCACCGACCGGCGCGCGCAGGCTGGTGCGTGCCAGCACATCGGAGGCGCGTTTGAGCGTTTCGTCGATGATGCTAAGTTCGTTGAGTGTTTCGGAACGTTCCGCGTTGATTTCAGCGCGCCGGTTCAAGTTCAATTCCAACACGCGCGCTTCGGCTTCGCCAAGCGCGGTTTTGGCCTGTGCGCGTCGGCTCAGCACGCCATCGCGCTCTTGGCGTTTGACGGTGCGTTCGCGCTCAATCGGGATAATCTGTGCACGGGGTACGACGCCGGAATCGCTGCGCAGCTGGATTTCCTCATCCAGCAGCGTCAGGCTTTCGTCGATGCGGGCCAGAGAGCTGGTCAATTCCTCGATTTCCTGGGCGCGTTGGGAAACCTGCGACATCAGGATCGTGCGCTGTGACAGATCGGCGGCTTTGCGGCTGTCAAACAGCGCCAGTTCCCGCAGCGCCAACGGGTGATCGCTGGCCAGATCAAGGCCCGAGAAATCGGGTGCATTGCGTTGTAGGAGTTCCGCCTCAAGCCGCATGGCGCGGGCGCGCAGGGCATCGCGTCGCGCCGTGATTTCGCCCATGCTGGCAGCGGCGCCGATGTCATCAATGCGGATCAAAACCTCGCCAGCCTCGACGGTATCGCCTTCGGAAATCAAGATATCGCGGACGATCCCCCCCTCAAGGCTCTCGACATTGCGCGCCCGCCCGGAAGGGACGACAACACCCGTGGCGCGCGCGACGATTTCAACACGTGCCCAACTGGCCCAGGCGATGGCGAGCGCGGCAAAGGCCACCAGCAAGATCAGAAAGATCGTCAGAAACCATCCGCGCCCGGCGCGTGGGGCGGCGGGGTCCTGCTCAAAATTCCACTCGGACCCGCTCATGGCCTCGACTCCGGTGCAGGCTGTTTCAAGCGTGCCAGCACGTCATCCTTGGGACCGTGCTGTTGCACTTCGCCCTGCGCCAGAACCGCGACATGGGTTACAAGCTGCAAGAGTGCCATGCGATGCGTGGAAATAATCAGCGTCATGGGGCGGCGTTGCAGAGCACGTTCGACACCCGCGATGAACAGGGCTTCGGATTGCATATCCATCGAGGAGGTCGGCTCATCCAATATGAGGACGCGCGGGCGCGGTAGCAGCGCGCGCGCCAGCGCGACCATCTGGCGCTGACCGCCCGACAGGTTGCGCCCGCGCTCCGCGATCTGCATAGCAAAACCATCGGGATGGGCGGCGGCAATCCGGTCCACACCCGCATCACGCGCGGCGCGCAGAATGTCCTCATCGCGCGCGCCGGGCAGGCCAAATGCGATATTTTCAGCCAGCGAGCCCGAAAATAAAACCGCTTCCTGTGGCACCAGTTGCACCATGCTGCGCAGCGTTGCGGGGGCGATCTGTTGCGTGTTCAGACCATCCAGCAAGAGCAACCCTTCGCTCGGAGGCCACAGCCCCGCGATCACGCGAATGAGAGAGGTCTTGCCTGCCCCAATCGGGCCAATCACACCCAGGCGGCTTTCGGCGGCAATAGAGAGTGTGACGGTTTTGAGGGCGGGCAACACCGCGCCCTGATAGGTCAATGAGACGCCTTTGAGCTCCAGCGCACCCGTGCGTGAGGTCGTGTTGAGTGCACGCGGACGCGGGTCCGCATCGGAGGGTTTGTTCATCAAGGCATCCAGCGCGCGCAGGGTAGAGAGCGCGAAGCTCCCCCTGACGAATAAACCGGTTACGGCGGCAGTGGGGGCCAGCGCGCGCCCCGACAGGATCATGGCCGCGATCACGGCCCCCATGGTAATCTGGCCTTCCAGGGCGAGATAGACGCCGATGACGACGATCCCAATCGAGGAGGCCTGCGTGGCCAGCGCGGTGGCGGTGGTGGCGAAGGTCGCCAGATTGCGGCTTTGGGCTTGTGCCTGGGCGGCCTGCGCGCTCTGGATTTCCCAGCGTGCCTGCATTCTTCCCTGACCTGAAATCGCCTTCAGGGTTTCGATTTCAGCCACGGATTCGGCGGCCACGGTTGTTTTGGCCCCTCCGGTTGCGCGGTTTTTCTCCGAGGCACCGCGCAGCGGGCTCAGGATCAAAAGGCCCATGATCAACACAAACCCAAGCGCCACAGCCGGGGGCAGGGCGAGCGGGCCGCCGATATAATAGATCAGCAGAATGAACAGCACGGCAAACCCAAGGTCGATCAGATTGGCCAGCGTCTGTGAGGAGAAGAACTCTGCGACCTGCTCGTAATCCTTGAGCGTGTTCATCAAGGCCCCCGAAGCCGGGACTTCACCGTCCAGTTGCAGGTTGGCGACATGGCGAAACACACTCGCCGACACGCTGCGATCAACCTTGCGCCCAATGCGGTCGATGATCCCGGCGCGCACAAGTTTCAGGATGGCGTCAAAAACCAGCGCCAACCCCACACCGGCAACCAGCGACCAGAGCGTGATCAATGCCGCATTTGGAAACACCCGGTCATAAACATTCATGGTAAAAAGTGGCACTGCAAGGGCGAGCAGGTTGATCAGGATCGAGGCCAGGATGACCTGCGTATATTCCGGCCAGTAGGGGCGCAGGGCCCCCCAGAGCCAATGCCGCTCACCATGGGTTCGCGTCGTATCGGGCTGCAACTGCGCTTGTGGCTGAAGCAGGATCGCATGGCCGCAGTAGCTCTCCTCAAGGGCGGTAATCTTGGCGGTGACCGCCTCGCAGGATTGATTGGCCCGGAAAATCACACATGTGCCGTCCGGGTTGCGCCTCAACAAAACGCAGGCATCCTTGCCATTCAACAGCAAAACAACCGGCAGGCTCTCATCTGAAATATCACTCAGCCGGCGTCGCACCAACCGCGCAGGCATCCCGTTACGCTCGGCCGCAAAGACCGCAAGATCAGGCGTCAACCGGCCATCCGCTGGCAGGGCGAGCCCGTTTGTAAGCGTTTCAAGCGCCACATCCCGCCCGCAATGGCGCATGGCTTCCGCAAGGCTGGCCGCCAGAGGGTCTTGTGGGGGTGTTTCAAGCGCCCAATCGGGAACCGCCGCGTTTTGGGGCGCGGGGCCGGCTTCTTGTGGCACAACACGAGCGGACACATGGGCCGTGCGCGATTTCTTCTGTTGAGGGGGATCGGAAATTTCAGACCTCCGTTTCGCGCGTTATTCCGAGCGCAGGCTTTTGCGCCAGTCTCGAAAGCTGATCGCATCGTCACGAGACCTATCACCAGGTGCGTTAAGACCAGGTGCACGCTGATCATTCACCGCATAGGCCGCACTGTCTTCGGGCGGGGTGATGCCAAGGGCGGGCAAAAGGATACCCGCAGCGGCAAGCAGACGGTATTTCACAAAAACTTCAAGGGAGCGCGCATTCATCAGATTAACCTCGGCCTGAAACAGAGCGTTTTGGGTGTTCAGAACGTCGATGAGGGAGCGCGCACCAACATCAAATTCCCGCTCATAAGAGGCCAGCAAGTCACGCGACAGGGTTGCCTGCCGGTCCAAAAGGCCGACGCGCCGTTGCGTCGATTTCAGATTGGACCATGATTGGCGTACTTCGCGCTCCACCAAACGCGATTGGGTCAACAGGCGGGCGCGCTGCTCACTGACGCGCCGGATCTGTTCTTCACGCTGGCCACGTTTGCGGTTGCCCTGAATTTCATAGCGCAGCACCAGACCGATGGAGGCGTCGTTAACCTCGCCCTCAAAGCCACGCACGTCTTCTCCGTAACGGGTCTCGGCCTCCAGATCGAGTGTGGGAAAACGGTTGGCATTCGCCTGGCGCGACAATGCCTCAGCGGCCCCGATGTCGGATTGAAAAAATAGGATCGTCGGGTTGTGGCGCCAGGCAGTCGCGAGCGTATCATCAAGATTGCCGGGCAGGCGCGCCCCGATTTCAGGTACGGATTGCAGATTGTCCGGCGTGACACCCACGGTTTCCAAAAACAGAATACGCGCGTCCGTATCGGTCAATTCGAACTGGATCAGTGTGTCTTCGGCCAGAAACAGGCGCTCTTCGGCCTGTTGCAAATCCGCAATGCCCAGAACGCCGTTGTCATAGGCGCTTTGAATTCTGGCCATAATATCGCGGTGGTATGCCAGATTGAGCCGGGCCTTTTCGGTCAGGGCTTGCGTGCGTATCACGTCACTGTAAACCCGGATGGCTTCCAAAGACAGGAATTCGGAGCGTTCAAGTACGCGGTAGGCCGCCGCATCAATGCGGTAGGCCTGGCGTTCTATCTCCGAGCGGGTTGATTTGCCATCATATAGACGCTGCGTGATCCGCGCGGAAACCTCATATCCGAACAACGCATCATCGGATGCGCCCTGATCGGTTGTGCGTGTCCCGTTATTGATGCTGCCTTCGGAGCGCCCCTCAAATTCAACCCGCGGCGCCCAGAAACTGCGCGCCTGATCAAGTTCAAACTCGATGGCCTGTTTGTTGGCCTCCGCGGCTTTGATCTCAGGGTTCGTCTCCAACACGAAGAGGATCGAGTCCTCCAGTGAAAGAGCACCAGCCTGGTGACCCCATGTCAGCGATGCGCATAGCGCAACGGTCGGCAGCGCCCGGAGGCCCTTCAGTAGACATCTATTCATGTTTTTGCACCGATTACTGCTCAGTCACCCACCGTTGTGTGGGTATTATCATTGCATTAACAATAGGATCAGAACCAGCCTTGTTGCAACTGTGCAGGCAGTGGAATACGTTCGCGGCGAACAACCCAGAGGAAAACCCGCATGTTGTGTCGTTTTTTTGCCACGCTTTTGTTAACTATTTCCATGTCATTGCCGATGGTCGCCCTTGCTCAGGACGTCGGAACGATCAATTTTAAGTTCGACGCCGATCAACTGGATGCGCAAGGTTTGGCGCAGGTCGCGCAGATCGCAGAGCAACTCAAGGCACGTCAAAGCTATAAGCCGACCGTGGTTGTCGGCTTTACAGATGCAGTAGGAACAACGGGTTACAACGATGGCCTTGGATTGCGACGCGCCCAAAGCGTCGCCGCAGCACTCCAGGCGCAGGGGGTTCCGGTGGACCGGATCGGTTCCATTGCCTCGCGCGGGGAGCGTGAATTGCTTGTTAGCGTTACCGGCGCGGAGCGGGCCAATCGCCGTGTGACGGTGTCGCTTGAGGAAATCATGAGTGCTTGCCGCAGCTATCGCGAAATTCCGCTTACGCCGGCCTCTATCGGCGAAGAATTGCAGACGGATTTGCGTGTGCGCCTTGCCGAGGCGGTTCAGTCTTTTGATCAGATGGCGATCACAAGGCGGGACGGGGCGGCGTTCCAGATGGCCGGTGCGGCCCGCGAAGATTGCGGTATTGCCGTGGGGTATGATGCGGATGCCGTGCGCAAGACTGAATATGCGCAGAAGTGTTTTTGCAGCTCAGCGCGTATGCAGGCCGCCCTCAGATAGGCGAGAGCCCGGCAACGGCCAGCGCGCGATCTAAAACATGCAAAATGTGCCGCTTTGGCGCCAGCGGGGAAGGGCGTGGCGGTCAGAAGTTGAACGACACGCCCGCCATGAACCCTTGTTGCTGCAGGTCATGCGCTGATCCGGATGCGTTGCGCTCCACGGACATGTAACGATATCCGAGAACACCTGAAACTGTGCCGGTAAATTCATAGCCAACACCACCGAGGACATCGATCATCGCCTCTGATCCAGTGCCAAATCCACCGGCATAGGCCCATCCCGTTGCAAACCAGTGATGCCCCAAGTCGGAGCGGCCCCGCATCCCAAGGAGCGGATCAAACCAGCTGTCGCCCGCGGATACCGTGGTCGTTGGCTCGATCCCGGCGGTCAGGTTCAGGTCGGTCGACACATCCCAATAACGTACCCCCCCGCCGAGCCAGAGCGTGGTGTCCGCATCCGTACCCAGCCTGTATTCACCCAAGGCGGTTCCGATCACGGCGCTGGACGCGGTGTCTGTGCCAGCGGGATCCGTGGCGCGTGTGGTTGCCCCAGAGAGGGCATTGACGTTGTGATAGCCCAGCGAGAGCCCGTATCGGCCCGTTGTTGCGCTGAACATGACCATTCCGGTACGGTCACGGTTGTTCTGCTGTTCGGGGAAGGTGATGTTGATGGCGGTGCTGGGCAGGTCCGCCTCATAGCCCCGAGGTGTGTTTTCGCCTGTTTTCCAGACCTGCGAGCTGGCTTGCTTGCCTTGATGGCCATAAGATTGCGCCATCGCATAGGGGGCCGCCAGCAGCCACAGGCAGACCTGAAGACTTAACAGAAAATTATGCATTGGAGACGCTTTTTGGCACGGGCGGCGGGCTTTCGCAGAGATGTGTTCACGGGCAACGGCTGTGTGACACTTCTTGCAATAAAGGAACGAATACAGGGTTAAGGGCGCGACAAAAAACGCGCCCCAGAGGGAAATGATTTCCTATTGCCGCTTATTGTCTCAAAAAACCGGCAAATCCGAAAATGCACCCGGCCAGAACATCACAAAGGGTATGGCGAGGATCACGCAGGCGTCTAAGCGTTGCGATGAACGCTTACAGCAAATCACCCGGTTGGCTGTCTTGATCGATTGCACCGGTGGCCTGCAGCATGTGCCATGCCAAAACGAGGTTACTGGACAGGATCGGCAAACCGGTTGACCGGCTCAGCTGCGGTATCACCTCCAGGGTGCGCAGGTTCGTGCAGGATAAAAACACGGCCTGCACATTGGTCTCTTCGGCAAGTCGGCAGGTGGCGTCATAAATGGATGCGCTGTCGATCTGGGCGACGCGGGCTTCTTGTTCCTCGCAAAAGCTGCCAAAGGCGGGCGTCTGGATGCCGTGTGCGGCGAGCGTTTCGCGTAACGTGTTCGATACGCTTTCGATATAGGGTGATAAAAACGCGATCCGGGTCACGTCCAACGCGCCGCAAACGGTGACAAGAGCGGAAAGCGGCTCGCTCACCTGCCTGGCCTGCGTGCCCTGACGCAAGCACTGGGCAATCCGGGATGCGCCGATCTGTGCGGTGCCGGAGGTGCAGCCGTAGCCAAGCATGTCAAAACACAACCCCCGCGGGAACAGCCCTGCCGCTGCGGCCAGATGGTCTTCCATCTGCGCGAGGGTTTCGGCGGTAACGGTTTGCGCCGAGGGCACCCGCGAGACATGCAGGCTGACCGAGGCGGGCAGCAACTGGCGCATATCATCCTCAAGCGTCACATCTGATTGCAGGACGATCAGGCCTAATTGAGGCCGTTTTTTTGTGTCCAGCACGTAAGGAAATTGTTGGGAGGCCATTAGGCAAGCCTTGGAAGGTTGCGCGGCGCAGGTGTGGAAAGGTATTCAGCCCCCGTCGCGGTGATCACGATGTTCTCCTCATGGACCAATGTCTGGCCGGGGTTGATTTCGATGCCGGGCTCCAGGGTCAAGACCATACCGGCCTTCAGAACGGTCTCATCCGCCGGAATAAGCGAGGGCCATTCGGTCAATTGCATGCCCAACCCATGGCCCAGGCGCCCGGCGTCCGAGCCACCGGCACCACCCGTTACGATGACATCCATCCTCTGGAAAAGCTCTGATGCGGTAACGCCGGGACGCGCGCAGGTAAAGGCCTGATCACTGGCCTCGAGCAGGCGTGCATAGGCGTCATCTACGGCCCGATCGACCGTACCAATCGCGAAGTTACGATCAAAATCGCAGTAATACCCGTCATGCACCACACCGGTGTCCAGCATCAAAACATCACCCGGACAAAGTGGGCGCGCCACGGCCGGGGTGATCACATCGCCGTATCCACCCGGACCTGCGCCCCCGGCCAGATAACCGACCCAATCCGCGCCTTCCTCAAGGCACAGGATCTGAAACTGACGGAACACATCCGCAAGCGGCACCCCGGTTTGCGCGATTTCGCCAATGCGCGCGAAACTCCGGTCGGCAATGGTGCAGGCTTCGCGAATCTTGGCGATTTCGTAGTCTGATTTGACCGCTCTGAGATCGCGCAGGATGGCGTGATCCGATACCATTCGGCGCGCACCGATGGCCCCCCGCAAAGCATCCCAAGAGGCCAGCGGCATGCGCAAATGGCTTTCCAATCCACTAGGCACACCGATCCGCGCTTTTGCAGGCAGGCATTCGGCAATGGTATCGACCAGAAGCGTCACGCCGTCATCGTCGTAATCCGGCGCGCGCCATGTGCGAATATCCGTGATCCAGCTCTGCGCCATCAAATGCGCGCCGATGGAGGGGATCACGGCAATCGGATCGCCGCTTTGCGGTAGGAGGAGAAACCAGGGCCGCGTCGGGCTTTCCCAGAACCGCGTCAGGAAACCAGTGAAATACCGCACTTCGGGCTCGGTGCTCAGGAACAGGGCATCAAGTCCTACAACCCCCATGCGTTCTTGTGCGGCCTGCAGGCGTTGGCGGAATTCGGCCTCGGGAAAGCCACGCGGCTTTGGGCTCACGTCTCTGGGCTTTCGCTCAGGATCAGCAGCACGCGAGCGTTTTCATCCAAGCTCAATGTGGAACGATGGCGGGAACTGGCCAGCAATCCCGCCAACCCTGCCGCACCTGAAGGCGTTGAGGCTAAACCGCTTTCTTCTGCCAGGCGCGCGCCCTCCAACCCTTCCTCTTCACTCAGCGTGACGAAAAAATCGCCGTCCCGCGCCAGGCCCTTCAGCGCAATATAAGATGGCTCCTTGCAATCCAGCCGCCCCATCTGTGAACTTGGCCCAGAGGTTGCAACCGGCGCACCCGCCTCAATCGAGGCAAAAAGCGCAGGAGCCGCTTCGGGCTCAACGACAACCACCCGCGGCCCGTCACCCCAGTGATCGCGCACCATCGCCGCCGCCGATCCGGCCAGACCACCGACTCCAGCCTGCAAAAACACATGCGTCGGGGTTTGCACCATCTGCTCAAATACCTCAGCCATAAGCGCCAGATACCCCTCCATCAGGCGGTGAGGGCGCTCGACATATCCGGGCCATGAACTGTCGGAGAGCAATATTGCACGCTGTGCCTTAGCGGCGCGCGCTGCGGCCTGCATGCTGGCCTCATAGTCCGCACCTTCGCGCACCACTTGCGCCCCGACCTGCGCCAGGCGATCTGCAAAAGACTGCGGTACCGTTTCCGCGATATAGACCACGGAATACGCGCCGAACGCGGCGGCACCAGCGGCCACGGACATCCCGTGATTGCCCGCACTTGCCGTGATATAAGTCGCGCCACGTGCGATCCCGGCAGCGTGATCACAGGCAATCACATAGGCCGCGCCAAGCGCCTTGAAACTACCCAACCCCATACGGCTGCGCTCATCCTTCAAAATGACCTCGGCGACGTCACAGTGCTTGGCGAGCGTCTCAGACTGCGTCAGCGGGGTGACGCCTGCACGCGGACAGCGTTTGAGCAGATCCACAGGGCGTTGCCAGTCAAGGCTGGGGGCGGGAAAATCGGTCAGAGCCGGATTTGACATACCGACCCGGCGAAACGGGTTTTTGAGAATTTTCATCCACCAAGGCTGCGATAAAACCCGAGGCTCGTCAATTCAGCGTTCTGAAAATATGCATGCAAAAGCGAACTGCCTCCGCAAACGGCTTGAGGTAGGCTCGCGTGTATGAAAATGCCCACATCCCCCCGCTTCGCAACGCGCCTGAATGCGTTCAAAATCGGTGCCGATGCCTATTGGCCTGGCAAGAATACCGTGACGACGGCCGATCTTCTGGCACGCGCGGCATCGGCGGATTTGAACGCGGCTGATCTCAACTGCCCGGACGATTTCACACAGGACCGCCCGCTTGATCTGTCGCATGCACTTGATGATAACGGTATGGTGCTCAATGGCTTGGCGATGCGGTATTACACCGATCCGCGCTATAAATTAAGCGCTTTCACGCATCCGCAGGCCGACGTACGCCGCGCCGCGATTGAGGAAACCAAACGGGGTCTGGGATGCTTTGGCGGAAATGGGCGGGCATCTGATGACGCTCTGGATGGGACAGGACGGGTTCGATTATTCGTTTCAAATGGATTATGCGCAGGCCTGGGACCACACGCTGGCCGCCCTGGCCGAAGTCGCCGATCACACCCCCGACATCGACATTGCGCTTGAATATAAACCTAACGAGCCGCGCGCCTTTGCGCTGATGCCGGATGCCGCAACCACCTTGCTGGCGATCAAGGACGTCGGGCGGCGCAACATGGGCGTCACGCTGGATTTTGTCCATGTGCTTTACGCCGATGAAAGGCCCGCCTTTGCCGCCGCTCTTGTGGCGCGCCATTCGCGTATCTTGGGCGTGCATCTTAATGACGGTTACGGCAAATGGGACAACGGGTTGATGGTCGGCGCGGTGCACCCGATCCAGACCATCGAGCTTTTGGTGGAGCTGGAACGCGCGGGCTATGACGGGGCGATCTATTTCGACACCCTCCCGGATCACTCTGGCCTCGATCCGGTTGAAGAGGCGCGCACCAATATCGCGGTGGTGCAAAAACTGCGCGCGATCGCCGCGTGTTTGGTAAATGATACCGCTCTGCAAACGGCCATCGCACGGCAGGATGCCCCGATGGCCATGCCTCTGGTACAGGGCGTGATGCTGGCGTGAGCGTGTTTGTGGCGGGATCGCTGATCTGGACGTGGTTCTCAATGCGCCCCATCTGCCCGCGCTGGATGAGACCGTCACTGGGTCCTCGGTGGAATATGTCTTTGGCGGTAAGGGTGGCAATCAAGCGCTCGCCGCCGCACGGCTTGGCGCGTCGGTGGCATTTGCCGGGTGCGCGGGTCCCGACAGTTTCGGCGATATGATCCGCACCACCCTGCGTCAAAGCGGGATCGACCTGAGCCAATTGCAACGGGACGCAGGCCCAAGCGGCATGAGTGCGGCCATTGTGGATGCGCAGGGCGAGTACGGCGCGGTGATCGTTTCCGCGGCCAATCTGCATATTCATGCGGCGGCCATCGCGGTGCCCGTGGGGACACGCGTGGTGCTGTTGCAAAACGAAATCCCGCAGGAAGTGAACAGGGCCTCGGCGCAAAGGCGCGCGCTGCGGGCGCTCAGGTCTGACTCAATGCCGCACCAGTGCGCGCATTGCCGGAGGCTTTCACTGACCTCCTCGATCTGGTGATTGTGAACCGGGTTGAGGGCGCGGCCTATGCGGGGTTGGACGTCACAACCCTTGAAACGCGCGGCGCAGCGGGTCTGCGGTATGAAGGCGCAGATTATCCCGGCCATCCGGTGGTGGTGATGTCGACCCATGGAGCAGGGAATATGTTTGTGGGCGCATTGGCCGCGCGCTTTGCGGCAGGTCACCCGATTTCGCAGGCTATTCCTTTTGCCTAGGCCGCTGCGGCCCTGCATGTGTCGCTACCCCTTTCGGAGCGTTCCGGGATTAACACCGCTCGGGTTGCGGATTTCTTCGCGGCTCAGCCCATGCGTTGAAACCGCGCAGCGATGGTGCCAAAAATATCGGCGTTCTCATATATCCTGAGATACGCAATCAATACGTCGACCGTGTCGTGCCAAGCATCATATTCCGCCTGCCACCGGCATATCGGCCACCAAACCTTGACATCATGCCACCCGGCCCAAAACTGTCACCCCATGGCGCGCCAGCATGGCGGCAAAATCATCCGGTCCGCAACCACGGTTCAGCGTCACAGGATCCTGCGCCATCCCCTCGTGATCACCGCGCCGGGTCCCCCTCATACCTATGCGCGTGGATCTTTATGTGGGCGCATCCTCGCGCATCAGGCCCTTGGCCTTTAGATCCTTCCAGAGCGCGTTCGGAATTTTGGCCTGCGCGGCTTGCAGGTTGGCGTGCATTTCGGATACGCCCTGACCGCCGGGAATGACCGACACATGCGCCGGATGCAGCAGGGGGAAATGAAACGCCGCATCCACCATGCGCACGCCGTGATCCTTGCAGGTGGCCTCGATGGCATTCACCCGCTCGATGATGGTCTGCGGTGCGGGATCGTAATTGTAAAACGCACCGGGCCTGGCACCCGTGGCGAGGATGCCCGAATTATAGGGCCCGCCGGTCACAATGCCGATGCCGCGTTTTTCACACAGCGGCAGGAAGCTGTTCAGCGCCTCCTGTTCCAGCAACGTATAACGTCCCGCCAGCAGGAAGAGGTCGAAATCACCGCGCTCAGCCAGCGTCTGGCAGACCTCCCATTCGTTCACACCGCCACCGATGGCCCGGATCATGCCCTGATCGCGCAAAGACACCATCGCGTCATAGCCGCGCCCGCCAAAGAACTCCTCGATCCGCATGTCCGAGGCTTCCTTTGAGCCGTGGCTGAAGACGCACAGATCATGCACATAAAGAATGTCGATCCTATCCACGCCGAGGCGCGAAAACGAGTGTTCCACGGACCGCATGACACCATCATAGGTGTAATCATATTGCTCGCGCCGTTGCGGCACGTCGAACCATTTGCCCACACCGGCGCGATGCTCGGGCGCGCAATGCTGCATCAGGCGGCCGACCTTGCTGGAGAGCACGTAGTCATCGCGCGGCTTGTCGCGCAGAAACGGATTGAGCCGGGTTTCCGACAGGCCCAGCCCATAAAGCGGCGCGGTATCGTAATAGCGCACACCGCCCTCCCAGGCCGCATCTAATGTGGCACGCGCATCGCCGTCCGAAATCGCGCGGTAAAGATTGCCAAGCGGTGCCGTGCCAAACCCCAGCTCGGTGAAGCTGACACCCCCGTTGTCGATCCGGTCCCAATGTCGTGTTTTCAGTGTCATGCTGCTCTCCGATTTGCTTTGATCGAACCATAGAACACTTTCCCTTTGCGTGAACAGGGCGCAAAACCTAAGCTGGGCGCGGGAAGAGGGAGAGATCATGAATACACTTTTCCAAGCCGCCTTTGGCACGTCCAAACCGGTCATCGGGATGGTGCATCTGTGCGCATTGCCCGGCGCACCGCTTTTTGATCCGGATGTTGATCTGGTCGCGGCGGCGCGGGCGGATCTGGACGCCTTGCAGGGCGCGGGCTTTGATGCGGTGATGTTTGGCAATGAAAACGATCGCCCCTATGAGTTTCAGGTGGACCCTGCCTCATCGGCGATGATGGCCTATGTCATCGGGCAATTGCGCGGTGAGATTACCGTGCCTTTTGGCGTCAATATGCTCTGGGATCGGATGGCGAGCGTGGCGGTTGGCGCCACAACCGGGGCGGGTTTCATCCGCGAGATTTTCACCGGCACATATGCCTCGGATATGGGGCTTTGGTCGCCGGATGCGAGCAAGGCCATGCGCTATCGCGACCGATTGGGGCGCTCGGATATGGCGATGTTGTTTAATGTCTCGGCGGAATTCGTCCATTCGCTGGATGCGCGCTCCCTGCCGGATCGCGCGCGCTCTGCGGTGTTTTCTTCCATCCCCGATGCGGTGCTGGTGTCGGGCCAGATCACCGGCGAGGCGGCGGCGATGTCCGACCTTGAAGCGGTCAAAGCGGTGCTACCCGACACGCCCGTGATGACCAATACCGGCGTCAAACACGAGACCTTCGCGGATGTTCTGCGCGTGGCGGATGGCTGCATCGTCGGCTCGTCGTTGAAAGTGGATGGGGATACATGGCAAGCCGTTGATCCGGACCGCGCCCGCGATTTCATGGACCGGGTAAAGGCCGCACGCGGATGACGGATCGCACCGAACATGACCTGATGGATTTGATGCAGGTGCCGGGGTTGTCGGGCCATGAGGACCGTGTGCGCCGCGCGATTGCTGCGCGACTGGAGGAGATGGGGCTGGCGACCCGCACCGAAAGGCTTGGCAATCTGGTCACCACATTTGAGGGGCCCGGCCCGTCCGTCATGGTGTTCACCCATATGGATCAGCTTGGCTTCATCGTGCGCCGGATCGAGGATAACGGCTTCATCCGGTTGGTGCGTCTCGGTGGGGTTCCCGAACGCGCGTTGCTTGCCCGAGAGGTGTTGATCTGCGCAGCGCAGGGGTGTGATATCCTGGGCGTGATCGCCAACAAAAGCCACCATGCCACCGAACCGGATGAAAAATCCAGGGTGCTCGCGACATCAGAGCTTTATGTAGATGCAGGCTTCACGTCGCGCGAGGATGCCGAAGCAGCGGGCGTCCGGATCGGCGCGCCTGTGGTCTATGCCCCGCGCGCCTTCGAGCTGGGGCCGGATCGCATTTGCGGCACAAGCGTGGATGATCGCGCGGGCTGTGCGGTGCTGCTGGAAGTCGCGCGGGCTTTGAAAGACCGCAGCGGTGGCCCGACCGTATATCTGGCATTTACCGTGCAGGAAGAATTCAACCTGCGCGGCGCACAGCCGGTGGCGCAGAGCTTGCAACCGGATATGGCGATCCAGATTGATCTGATGCTGGCCAGCGACACGCCGGAAATGGGCGCGCGCGGTGACATGGTGCTCGGGGGCGGTCCGGGCATGAGCCTCTATTCCTTCCATGGCTGCGGTACGTTGAACGGGGTCATTCCGCATCCCGCCATTGTCGATTTGATCGAAAGGGCGGCAGATGCGGCAGGCATCCCGCTCCAGCGCTCCGCACAGGTGGGCATCTTGACCGACCTGTCTTATGTGCAATTGGTGGGGCAGGGTGTGGCCTGTGTCGATCTGGAGTTTCCCATGCGCTATTCGCATTTGGCGCGTGAGGTTTGTGATCTGCGCGACCTTGTGACTTTGGCGGATTTGCTGGTGCCTGCGCCGGCGCGGATTGACGCTGATTTTTTACTGAACCGGGATGAATACACCTGATGGCTTATACGCTTGGCATCGACATCGGCACCTATGAAACCAAGGGCGTTTTGGTGGATTTCACCGGGCGCATCATCGCGCAGGCCGCGCGTGGACACAAGATGCTGGTGCCGCAACCGGGATGGGCAGAACACCGCGCCGAAGAGGATTGGTGGGGTGATTTCGTCTATGTCTGCCAGAGCCTTCTGGCCAATAGCGGGATAGACGCGCGTGAGATCAAAGCGGTTGCTTGCAGCGCCATCGGTCCCTGCATGCTCCCCGTGGACGCAAGCGGCGCGCCTTTGATGAACGGGGTTCTTTACGGCGTGGACGGGCGCGCAGAAGCGGAGGTGCGGGAGTTGAGCGCGCGCATCGGTGAAGACACCATCATCGCGCGTTGTGGCAACGCGCTGACGTCCCAATCCGTGGGGCCAAAAATCCTCTGGCTGAAACGGCATCGCCCCGACATATATGCGAAAACGGCGCATATCCTGACCTCCACCAGCTTTCTGGTGCAGCGGCTCACGGGCGAAACCGTGATCGATCACTACACGGCGGCGAATTTTTCACCGCTCTATGATATCGCCACGCAAACCTGGGTGGATGATTTGGCGGATGACATCGTGGGGCTGGAAAAACTGCCACGGCTGATGTGGTCGGGCGATATTGCTGGGCAGATCACGCCCGAGGCCGCCGCGGCGACCGGGCTGGCCGCAGGGACGCCCGTCACCGCCGGCACGATTGATGCGGCCGCAGAGGCGTTTTCAGTCGGGGTCGATAAACCGGGCGACATGATGATGATGTATGGCTCGACCATTTTCATCATTCTGCGCACCAAGACCCGCGTGGCAGACTCCGCGATTTGGTACGCGCCCTGGCTATTTGAGGGGGAGCATGCCTCTATGGCCGGGCTGGCCACATCGGGGACGCTGACCCATTGGTTTCGTGACCAAATGGCGCGGGATCTGGAGATGGCTGAGGCATTCTCCATACTGGCGCAGGAGGCGGGGACCTCGCAGCCCGGTGCCAATGGCTTGCTGTTCCTGCCCTATTTCTCGGGGGAACGCACACCCATCCATGACATCCACGCCAAGGGCGCGTTTTTCGGACTGAACCTGACGCACACACGCGGTGACATGTACCGCGCCTTGATCGAAGGCATCGCTTACGGGACGCGCCATGTGACCGATACATTTGCCGATCTGGGACAACGCCCGACGCGGCTACTTGCGGTGGGGGGCGGGACGAAAAACCGGCTCTGGTTGCAGGCGACATCTGATATCACGGATATTGATCAGGCGGTCTGCGAAAAAATCACCGGAGCGAGCTATGGCGACGCCTTTTTGGCGGCGCTGGCGATTGGCACTGTCGCGCGTGCGGACATCGCCGATTGGAACCCGGTTCAGGAAACCGTGCAGGCCAAGTCGGACCTGATCTATGAAAAGCACTACGCGCTGTTTCGCCGCCTCTATGAGCAGACCAAGGATATTGGGAGAGAGTTGGGGTAGGGTCCGCTGTGCGGGTAACGCTGCCACTAAAATCTAGGCCAAATATGGATTTATTTGGACGGAGGTGGTAAAAACCTTTATACAACTACCGGTCGAATTTGTTTCAAAGACGACACAGGTAAGATCGTGAACTCTGAAAAATTCTTGAATTTTGAATAGCTTGGGATGCTCAGGTTCGATCCGTACAGCTGAAATTGTTTCAAACGCTATTACACCGAAGTTCATTGTTATATCAAGCGCGTAGACCATCGCCAGCAGCGTCCCGTAGCCCATGTTAGAGCGGTCGCGGTATTCGCGGAAAATGAAGCTGGTGACGCTATCCGTGGCACTACATCGCGCCCATACAGAGGTTGTCGCAAGATTTCGGACCAGTCGTTAAGGTGGATTAATTTGTGAAAGAAGTGATCCCAAATGACGAAACGAAAGAATTATTCGCCCGATTTCAAAGCTAAGGTTGCGCTTGAAGCAATTCGCGAGGAGATGACGTTGGCGGAGCTGTCCAAGAAATATGGCATTCACCCGACGCAGATTGGGACATGGAAATGCGCGGCGATAGAGAACCTGGCGACGGCCTTTACGCGCCGAGGGTCCGTCGCTGAGCAGGTGCAGCCCCAGAACAGGTGAGCATTGCGGACGTCGACAAGTTGCATTCTGTCAACCGGCAGGTGATTGCCTGCAATCACTGAGAGGGGAAGATCGGCCAGCTGGTGGTGGAGCGGGATTTTTTGGCCCCCTCCCGGCAGCATGCTGCGCATGCGCCTGTCGGGCAGTGGATGCCTCGCATCAGTTGCTCGGGACGCGAGGCAAAAATGGTGAGTAAGGAGCACAAGCTGAGTGTACGCCGTCAATGCAAGCTGCTGACGCTGACCCGATCCCACTTGTACTATGAACCGAAGGGGGAGAGCGCTGAGAACCTACGGTTCATGGAAATCATTCACTGCCCGGCAGGGTTATGCGAAGCATGATCCCGAGAGGGGATAAGCAATTCCTCGAAACGCCATGGTAGGGGTCACGTCAAATGGCGCGGTGCATGCAACGCAACAACCACAAATGCGGTCGCCATTGCGTGCGCCCTCTCATGCGGCTCATGCGTTTGGTCCCGATCTATCAGGAACCCAACACGAGCAAGAAACATCCCCAGCATAAGATCTGGCCGTATTTGCTTAGGAAAGCCGTGATCGACCGCCCGAACCAGGTATGGTGTGCTGACATTACCTACATCCCGATGCGGCGTGGCTTTCTGTATCTGGTGGCAATCATGGATTGGTACAGTCGCAAAGCCCTTGCTTGGCGGTTGTCCAACAGCATGGACGCGGACTTCTGCGTTGAAGCCTTGAAAGAGGCACTGGCAAAGCACGGCAGGCCAGAGATATTTAATACGGACCAAGGCAGCCAATTTACCAGTGGTGCTTGGATCGACGTGCTCACGGATGCAAAGATCAAGATCAGCATGCCTCTCGTGACATTGCTACGCAATGCACTGACGGTAATAGATGGCAAAGCTGCCTGGCGGGACAATCGCATGATTGAAAGGCTTTGGCGATCACTGAAATACGAATGCGTCTACCTGAACGCCTTTGAGGCGGGTTCAGAAATGCGGGCGGGGATCAGCAAATGGCTGACCTATTACAACTCTGAGCGCCCACATTCGACCCGCGGCATATTGACCCCCAATGAGGCCTATGTCAGCAAAACAGAACCAATGAGATTGGCAGCCTAAATGAAACCCTGATCCATCTTAACAAGGCTGCAAACTGGTCGGAAAAGTAAGACCAACTCGCCGACTTCCTACAAGCGTCGTGTCGGAGATCTGGAGACCGCTTGCAGTGAGATTAGCGCACTTTGAGAAAACATTCAGCCACCTGCGGACCTATGACTGAGAAGTCTAAAGCTGGATGCTTACAGATTATTGGTGATATCAGCATCCAGTGGTCAAAGGTTGAAGATGAGTTAAAGGCGATACTTTGGTATTATGTCGGCACTGACCGACAAGTTTTTGATGTTCTTTTCGGCAAGTCAAGAGGAAGGGATATTGAAGATATATTAGTGAGTGTTGCCAAGATAAGAGAGCCGGTCGCCGTCGCTTCAGACGACATCAAACTTGCCGTTCAGCGCGTCAGAGTGCTACGCAGAAATCGAAACACTATCCTTCACCAAATGCGTCACTCCCATGTGGACGACATTGAGGAATTGCACCCAAAGCTATCAGGTGCGCTATGGGCTGTTGACGTTCACCGCATTTGGATGATTGTCGCCGCAATCGAGATGAGGGTTTTGAAGCTCTGGTCTGTTTTGCACGAGCGCATGGCTATGCCTCTGTTTTCCTTCATTTTGCCGAAGTAGTTTTCGATCAGATGCCGCCATTTGCAGGTCTTCTTGTCGAACTCTGCCGGGAATTTCCGGTTAGATTTCGGGGATATGACCGGGATGATGTCACGATCCAGCAGGTCATTTCGCAGCCAATCCGCGTCAAAGCCCCTGTCCACGAGAAGATGTCCGCCAGTCAGATTGCGGATCAGTGTCGGTTTCGCGCAGGTCATGGGCTTGTCCGGGCATCACCGGAAGGAGAGCGTGAAGTTCCGGGCTTGTGGATCGCGGCCAATTAGGGGGCTGAATTCTGGCTCTCTGTGATGAACAATCTGCGCAACCGGGGCGTCGAAGACATCCTGATCGCAGTCATTGACGGCCTCAAGGGCTTCCTCCCTCTCATCGCTGCAAGCAGCGATTGCCGGGCAATGGACGCCATCACGCGGCCTTCCCGGACACGACGGTCCAGACCTGCATCGTGCATCTTGTGCGCCATTCCCTGAACTTCTGCGGCTGGAAGGACCGCAAGAATGTCGCCAAGGATTTGAAGCGGGTTTATCGGGCGGTAGATGACGGGAACGCCGCCAAAGCCCTTGATGATTTCGAGGCTGAATGGGGCCAGAAATATCCTTCAATCGCCCCAAGTTGGCGTCGGGCATGGCAAGAAGTGATCCCGTTCTTTGCCTTCCCGCCTGCCGTGCGCAAAATCATCTACACCACCAATGCCATCGAAAGCCTTAACCGCGTCATCCGAAAAACCACCAAAACACGCGGCAGCTTTCCAACAGATGATGCCGCACCCAAGCTGATCTATCTGGCGATCCGCAGCTTCGAGAAGGCTGGTAGGTGCGTCAGACAATTGGTGGACGCTCGAAATCGGTTCGCTATCCTATACCCAGAACGGTTCAGCAAATAACCCGTCTCAACCGCATGAGCTGAGCCTCATACACAGAGTTTCGGATACTCACTCTTGAGCAGCCCCACTTGGGTGGTCCAGTTTGAAAATTATTGCATGATTGGCGTTTGGTCCATCGGAACGATGGCCTCTGGCGCAGGTGGGCGGTAGCCCAGAGCACTATGTGGTCGTTTTGTGTTGTAATGGTTCCTCCATCTTTCAATAATAATCTGTGCTTCCCGCAGCGAGTAGGAGATTTCGCCGTTCAACAATTCATCACGCATTCTTCCGTTGAAGCTTTCGCAGTATCCGTTTTCCCACGGTGACCCAGTCTCGATATATGTAGTCTTTGTTCCAACCTTTGCCCGGCAGGCGATGCAAAGCATCGCTGAGAGGGGGCCTTGATCCAATCCCTGACAACCTCAGCAATAAACTCAGGGCCGTTATCAGACCTGATGTAGGCAGGAACACCGAGCAGGATGAACAAGTCCGTCAGGGCGTCGATGACCTCGGTCGAATTCAACTTGCGCTTCACCCGGATCGCTAGACATTCCCTGCTGTGCTCATCCAAGATGTTGAGCGTTCTAAAGGCTCTGCCGTCGTCGGTTCGGTAATGCACGAAGTCGTATGACCAGACGTGATTACGATACTCGGGACGCAGCCGCACACAGGAACCATCATTGAGCCAGAGCCGTCCCTTCTTTGGTTGTTAACGTCGTTTCGTGAAACGACGGAATTGGCACTTTAAGCACCTCACGCCGCCAAAGCCGTTCGACACGTTTGTCGTTCACCTGCCAGCCTGCATCTCTCAACAGGGCCGCAATCCGACGGTAGACGCACTTCATGCCGCGCTTGAAGATACTGAAGTAGCCCTCAATCGTGTTGGTGTGGACGACGCCACGGCCATACTCGCCCTTGCTGTGGGTGGTGAAGTCGTGGTCTGCAGAGTGCTTTGCGATGCCAGTGTATTTCTTGGCCTCATCAGTGTAGACCTTGGCTTCTTTAGCAATATTGGTTTGCAGGATCGGGATCAGCGTTGCCTTAGTCACATCCTTGACCACGAAAGGCTTAGACTGGCCTGTGGTGCGGTCTACCAGAGACAGCATGGCATTCTTATGAGCGTAACCGCGTGTACGCTCTTTCTTTTTGTGCTTTTGACCGATGAAAGTTTCGTCAACTACTACCACACCACCGCCAGAGCCGAACATCGGGCCACCATCGGAGCGCATTGCTTCACGGATGCGGTGAGACATAAACCATGCGGTTTTGAGTGTTACGCCAAGGGTGCGGTGCAATTGATCGCTGCTAATGCCTTTTTTGCTGGCGCACATCAGGTAAATGGCTTGCATCCACAGACACATTGAAACGTTGCTGGCCTCGAAGATGGTGCCGACCTTCACAGTGAATGGCTTGCGGCACTTGTAACATTTGTAGGCACCAACGCGGGTGGACTTGCCGCCCATCTTGCTCACACGCTCACGCTCTGCGCACTTGGGGCAAGTTGCACCATGTGGCCAAATGCGCGCCTCAACATATGCGTAGGCGGCTTTTTCCCCTGTGAAATTCGGGGCGGGATAGAACAGACATTGGGGTGCTTCCTTATTACCTCCTATTTATATCTCTTTCGTCTGGGTACGCAAAGTATAACACCGCCCAACAAAAGCTGCCCAGCGGGCGTGGACAAGGCAAACCCCTTTCTCTAGCATCAGATTTCGAACTCGGGGGGTAGGCTGCGCATGGCAGGGGTCAAAATTAAAGACATCCAGAAATCCTATGGCGCAGTGCAGCTCATCCACGGGTTGAACGTCGAGATCGCTGATGGAGAATTCCTCGCGCTTGTCGGCCCGTCGGGATGCGGCAAATCCACTTTGCTGCGCATGATCGCCGGGCTGGAGCCGATCAATGGTGGGACGGTTGCGATTGGTGAACGTGTCGCCAATAACCTGCCCCCGGCGCAGCGTGATATTGCGATGGTGTTCCAGACCTATGCGCTTTATCCGCATAAATCGGTGGGTGAAAACATGGGGTCCGCGCTCAAAGTGACCAAGGTGGAGCGCTCCGAAATCCAGCGCCGCGTCAGGGAGGCCGCTGAAATCCTGAGCCTGACGGAATACCTCGACCGCAAGCCCCGGCATTTTTCGGGGGGGCAGCGCCAGCGTGTGGCGATGGGACGCGCCATCGTGCGCGACCCGCAGGTGTTTTTGTTTGACGAGCCGCTCTCCAACCTTGATGCCAAGCTGCGCATCCAGATGCGTATGGAAATCAAGGAACTGCACCAACGGCTGAAAACCACGACCGTGTTTGCCACCCATGACCAGATTGAGGCGATGACGCTGGCGGATCGTATCGTGGGGATGCAGGCGGGCCGGATCGAGCAGATCGGCACACCGCTCGAGCTTTATGACAACCCGGCCAATGAGTTTGTGGCGACGTTTATCGGTGCGCCCTCGATGAATCTGCTGGGCGCGCAGCGAAACGGGGGGGTGGCGGATCTTGCGGGACATCGCGTGCAGGTGAAAGGCAGTTCGCATAGCGGCGACGTGCGCCTTGGCGTGCGCCCCGAACATCTGCGTCTGGTGGCAGCGGGAGAGGGTGTCGCCATGCAGGTCAAGGTGGTTGAACCGACGGGATCAGAAACCATGGTCTTCCTGCGCCATGACGATCAGGATATCACGGCGGTCTTTCGTGAACGTCACGCCTTTGCACCCGGTGAAACCGTTCACCTTGCGCCCGATCCCGATCACCTGCACTGCTTTGATGCGGCCTCCGGTCAGAGGGTTGGGTAAGCGACATGGAAGCGCGCACAATCCTTTGTTTTGGGGACAGCAATACACATGGAACAAGGGCCTTTCGCGATGTCGCAGACCGGCGTCGGTTTGACAAACCGCTGCGATGGACCTCGATCATGGCGGCTGAACTCGGCTCTGAGTATGACGTGATCGTCGAAGGACACCCCGGCCGCACAAGTGTTTTTGACGACCCCATTGAGGGGTCTCACAAAAACGGGCAGGCTGCGCTGCCGGCGCTCTTGGAGAGCCACCGCCCGATCGATCTGGTGATCGTGATGCTGGGGACCAATGACCTCAAAGCGCGCTTCAACGTTGCCGCGCATGATATTGCGCTGGGGGTGGAGCGGGTTGTGCTTGACATCCGGCGCAGCGATTGCGGAGCAGCGGGTGCGGCCCCGCAGGTTTTGCTCGCAAGTCCGGTTCCGGTGATCGAAGCCGGGATTTTCAAGGAGATCTTTGCCGGGGCAGCGCAGAAATCGCAGGCCTTGCCCGCGCTGTTGCGCACCGTCGCAGAGCGACAAGGCGTGGCATTTGCGGATATGGGCCAACACGCGACGGTAGATCCGGTGGATGGCATTCATCTGGACGCAGCGGCACATGGTGCCATTGGTATGGCCATGGCGGCAGCCGTGCTGGACAGTTTGACGTAACAGGAGGGAGACGACATGCTCATTGGAATAGACCCGATCTTGAATGCGGATGTGCTTTATGCGTTGCGGGCGATGGGGCATGGGGATGATCTGATCATTTGCGATACGAATTTCCCCGCCGATAGCGTGGCGCGGCAAACCGTGCTGGGCGAGGTATTGCGCATGGATCACCCCGCGGCTGAGGTGGTGCGGGCGGTGCTGTCGGTCTATCCGATCGATACCTTTGTGGATGACGCCGCCGCGCGGATGGAGGTCGTCGGGGAGCCTGATACCTTGATGCCCGTAATGGAGGAGGTGCAGGCGCAGATCACGGTCGTGCAGGGTCCAAAGATGATCGGGGTGGAACGATACGCCTTTTATGAGCGCGCCAAACAGGCCTACGCCGTCATCCAGACCGGCGAGCGGCGGTTTTACGGCTGTTTCGCCCTGCGCAAGGGCGTGATCCCGCCAGAGGCTGCGTGATGGGCAAGGTCACGATACTCGGCGTTTTCGTTGCCGACACGGCGTACCGTGCGGATCGGATGCCGCGCATGGGCGAGACGATCATGGGCAATTCCTTCTCTCTGGGGCCGGGCGGGAAGGGCTCCAATCAAGCGGTGGCCTGTGCGCGCATCGGGGCGCAGACGCATATGATCTCCAAGCTCGGGCAGGATGATTTTGCCAAGCTGGCCCTGGACACCTGGGCCGAAGCGGGCGTGGTGGCGCATGTGGATCAGGTCAGCGAGAGTTATACCGGCGCGGCCTATATTTTCATCGAGGAGAGCACGGGCGATAATGCGATCATCATAGCGCCGGGGGCGGCGGCGCTCATCCGCGTCGCCGATATCGAGGCAAAAGCCGATTTGATTGCCGGATCGGATGTGTTTGTTACCCAACTCGAACAGCCGATGGATGCCGCTCTGCGCGCTTTGCAGATTGCACGACAGGGTGGGGTCACCACCATCCTGAACCCGGCCCCGGCGGCGGCCTTGCCCGACGGCATGCTCGCACTTTGCGATTATGTCACACCCAATGAGACGGAATGCGAGGCCTTGACGGGCATTGCGGTGGAGAGTGAGGCGGATGCGCGCCGCGCCGCGCAGGCCCTATGTGACCTGGGTGTCAAAACGCCGATCATCACCATGGGCGAACGCGGTGCCTATCTGCACGGCCATGGGCTGGTGCCGGCGGTGCGCGCGGGGGCAGTGGTGGAAACGACCGGGGCGGGCGATGCTTTCAACGGCGGGTTCGCAGCGGTACTGTCGGAAGGGAAATCCGCGCTGGAGGCAGTGCGGATCGGCTGTGCGACCGCGGGGATTTCCGTGACGCGCGCAGGCACAGCCCCGGCCATGCCGAGCCGGGCGGAGGTGGAGGCGTTGCTTGGTGCCTAGGTATCGGATACGAAGCACCTCAGGAACGGTGCTAGCCCACGGCATCCCGCGCGACGGAGACGGCTTTGATGACGGCGAAGACTCTACGTCCGGGCTGCAAATCCAACGCCTGCGCCGAGCGCCGTGTGACCCGCGCGAGGATCAGCGCCGCGCCTAAGGACAGCTGCACGATGGCACCGGGACCGGAGCCCATGCGGACCTCACGCACGTCTACTTCCAGGATATTGAGTGCAGAAATCCCCTGCGGTCGCTGCGTGGCCAGCATGACATCCTGTGCTTCGATCCAGATCCGCAGCGCCGTGCCCGGTGGCTGATCCACGCGCGGCAGGAGCAGCATGCTGCCTTCGGTTTCCAGCGTGCTCAGCCCATCGGCGTGATGTTCCTTGACCCGCGCCTCCAACATGGCCCCCGCGGAGCGCACCCCGATGGGCGTGACCGCAGGATCGCTGAGCACATCCGCGGCGCGGCCCTGACGCGCGATCCGGCCCGCCTCCAGCGCCACAACCGTTGTCGCAATCCGCGCGACCTCGGCGGCGGCGTGGCTGACATAGAGGATCGGGACCTTGACCTCATCACGCATCCGCTCGAAATAGGGCAGGATTTCCGCCTTGCGCTGCGCATCAAGCGCGGCCAGCGGCTCATCCGCCAGAATGATACCCGGACTTGCCAGCAGCGCGCGCCCGATCGCAACCCGCTGTTTTTCACCGCCCGACAGATCGCCGGGCCTGCGGTTCAGCAAAGCCCCGATGCCAAGCATCTCGACAATCCGGTCCATATCCCCGCGCGGCGTGGATTTTGGCGCGAACCAGCGCCCGTAATTGAGGTTTTGCCGCACGCTGAGGTGCGGAAACAGCCGCGCGTCCTGAAAGATATAGCCAAGCCGGCGCTTGTGCGGTGGCAGCCAATGGTTGCGCGCCGTATCAAAAAGCTCCCATTCACCGGCTGCAACACGGCCCTGATCAGGTTTCAACAGCCCCGCAACGGCATTGATGATTGTGCTCTTACCGGCTCCGGAACGCCCAAAAAGGACCGTAATCCCTGGCGGCGCTTCAAAGGCCACGTCGATGTCGAACCCCTCAAAGCGGTGGTTTAGGGATACAGAAAGGCTCATATGCCGCCCACCCGTGTTGCGGCCTTGCGGGCCAGCCATTCCGACAGCAAAAGCGCGGACATGGCGATGGCGATGGAAATCAGAACCAGCCGCCAGGCGGAGGCTTCCCCGCCCGGCACCTGCAGGAACGCATAGATCGCCGAAGGAACCGTCTGCGTCTGGCCGGGGATGTTGGAGACAAAAGTGATCGTTGCGCCAAATTCACCCATGGCCTTGGCAAAGGCGAGGATGGCTCCGGCGATGATCCCCGGCAGGATCAGCGGCAGGGTGACGGTCAAAAACACCCAACCGCGCGAGGCCCCTAAGGTGCTGGCCGCCTGCTCCAGTTTCGGGTCCACCGCTTCGATGGAAAGGCGCATGGCGCGCACCATCAGCGGAAATGCCATGACGGCGGCGGCAAGTGCGGCCCCGGTCCAGCGAAAGGCAAAGGTGATCCCGAATTGTTGCAGCAACCCGCCAATGGGTCCGGTGGTGCCGAATGTCATCAGCAGCAAATACCCCGTGACCACGGGCGGCAGGATCAGTGGCAGATGCACCAGACCATTGAGCAGTTGTTTGCCCCAAAAGTCACGTCGCGCCAGCACATAGGCCACCCAAAGCCCCAGCGGCAGGCTGAGCAGGGTCGCCCAGAGCGATACTTTGAGCGACAAGGCGACCGCGCGCCATTCCTCGGGACCCAGCCATTCCGTCATGGGGCGGGGTCTGCCATGATAAAGCCGTGGCGTTCGAAGATCACGCGGGCCTGCGCGCTGCGCAAATGGTTGATGAACCGCGCGACCGGGGTTGAGGACCGCCCCTTGGTGACCGCGACGGGGTAGAGGATGGGGGCGTGGCTCTCCTCAGGGAAGGTTGCGATCACGCTGATGCGTGGTTCGGCCTGCGCATCCGAGGTATAGACGATGCCAAAGGGGGCCTCGCCACGTGCGACCAGCGCAAGGGCCGCGCGCACGTTGTCGCTCTGGGCGATCTGCGGTGCCAGAGCGTCCCAGAGGCCAAAATACTGCAAGGCCGATTTGCCGTAGATCCCCGCCGGGACAGCCGCTACCAGCGCCATGGCGATGCGGTCCTGGCCAAGGGTTTCCATCAGGGCGGTGCCGGTGGTTTCAACCAGCGTGCCGCCTGCGCCGTGCCGGATCAGGACGAGGCGATTGCTCAGCAGATCAAACCGGCTGGCCGGGTCGATCCTGTTTTGATCGGCCAACCAGTCCATCCAATCCAGGCTTGCCGCGATGAAAATATCCGCAGGCGCGCCGAACGATATCTGGCGGGCCAGCACGGGGGTGCCAGCATAGGAAATGGTGGTTGTGGGACCCTCGAACGCCGCTGCGACCTCGTCCAGGGCTGTTTTCAGGCTGGCGGCGGCAAAAATCGTGATGTCTGACGCGCGACCCGGCATGGCCAGACAGGCAAGGCTGATGCTTATCATCACGCCAGATCGCAGCGCCCGCCAGATTGCGCATACCATCACAGGGATGCTCCCGCAGGCCTTTGAGAGAGACAGATAGGCTCATGATATTCGGCTGGGATGCTTGGAGCAAAGATCATGGGAGATACCCTGTTTCAGCGCGCGAGAGGTTGCAAGGCCCCGCAGTCGCGTCAAAGAGCCTGATGCGGGCATATCGTCGTGATTTTCGCGCCCTTGCGCGGCGTTGTCCACAGGGAGAGGAGGCAGTAAACGTATCCCTGGCAGGGTGGTGCGGATCAATTTGAGGCGGTGTTTATCGCAGGGCCGGATCGCGGGCGCAAACGCGCCGCGCCAAATGCGCTTAGCGCCAGGAGCAAAGCTGCCGTGGCGAGGCATAGGGCCAGACCGCCGATCTGGTAGCTCAGGCCTGACAGCAGGGTGCCCATCAGCCTGCCGAGGGCATTTGCCATATAGTAAAACCCCACATCCATGGTGACCCGCGCCCCGCTGCTGAAGGCGAGGATCAGGTAAGAATGCAGGGCGGAGTTCACCGCGAACACTGCGCCAAACCCAAGGAGCCCGATGATCAGGGTTACCGTGAGCCACGGCGCGGGGTCGGGTGTTACATAGACCAGAAGCGCCAGTGCTGCGGGGATGAAAATCAGGCTGGCCGCCCATGTGCGGGCGCTGTTGATGATGTCGCCCTCAGGTCGGTTCCGCGCGTTCAAAAGTCGGGGTGCTGCGGCCTGCACCGCGCCGTAAAGGATGATCCACAGGGCCATGAAACTGCCAATGGTAAAAAAGGCCGCGCGGTTTGAGGCCTCTGATCCGTCCGACAGAACGGCATAAAAATAGATCGGGATGCCGACCACGAACCACACGTCGCGGGCACCAAAGAGGAAAACCCGCGCAAAGCTGAGCCAGTTCACATTGGCGTCTCCAGAAAACACCTCGCGAAATTTCGCGTCCCTGCGCCCAACCGGCAGGCCGGAGGGCATTTTGAGCACGATCACCACGAGGATCAGGCTGAGCAGGGCGGCCATGCCCAAGACCGCCACTTTCAGGCCGACCAGCCCGAGCAGCACAGCGCCGATCAGAAAACCAAAGCCCTTCACCGCGTTCTTTGAGCCGGTCAGTAGGGCCACCCAGCGAAACAGCCCGCCTTGTTCGGCAGGGGCGAGCAGTTTGACGGCAGATTTGGCGCTCATCTTGGCGAGGTCCTTGGCCACGCCGGACGCGCCCTGAACGGCCATCACAAAGGCGACGGAGGCGGGCAGCGTCCAGCCTGGGTCCAGCTGGGCCAGAGCGATCAATGCGGCGACCTGCAAGCCAAGCCCCGCATAAAGCGTAGAGGTCAGCCCGAAACGTGCGGCAATCCACCCCGCGCTGAGGTTGGTCACCACCCCGGCGATTTCATAGAGCACAAAGAGATAGGCCAACTGCACCGGGGAAAACCCCAGCGTGTGAAAATGCAACAGCACCAGCATGCGCAGCGCGCCATCCGTGAGCATGAAGGCCCAATAGGCCGCCGTGACCGCAACATAGGCTGGCCCTGCGCGGGCCGTGCTCATAGCGTGTCGCCAACCATCAGGGCCACATCCACCAGACGGTTGGCATAGCCCCACTCGTTGTCATACCAGACGTAAACCTTCAGCTGTGTGCCGTTGATCACCATCGTGGAGGGCGCATCAATGATCCCGGATCGCGGATCATTGGTGTAATCCGCGCTGACCAAGGGCCGTGTTTCATAGCCCAGAATGCCTTTGAGCGCGCCCTTGGCCGCCGTCTCGAACAGAGCGTTCACCTCTTCCACGGTGGTCGCGCGTTCAAGCTCAAAGACGCAATCCGTCAGCGAGGCATTCAACAATGGCACACGCACGGCATGGCCATTCAACCGCCCGGCCAGTTCGGGATAGATCAGCGTGATGGCTGTGGCGCTGCCGGTCGTCGTGGGGATCAGCGAATTCAACGCAGAACGCGCGCGCCGCAGATCCTTGGCCGGACGGTCCACGATGGTTTGGGTGTTGGTCACATCATGGATCGTCGTGATTGAGCCATGTTTGATCCCGAGGGTTTCATGCACGACCTTGACCACAGGCGCGATGCAATTGGTGGTGCAACTGGCGGCGGTGATAATGTCATGGCGCGCTGGATCGTAAATGTCATGGTTGACGCCAAAAACCACATTGGCCGTGGGGCCGTCCTTGACCGGTGCCGACACGATCACCTTCTTCACGCCCGCCGCGAAGTAGGGGGCCAGCGCGGCTTTGCTCTTGAAGGCACCGGTGCAGTCAATCACCACGTCCACACCCGAAAACGGCAGGCGGTCGGGTTGCGGTTCAATGTGCACAGGCAGGCGGGTGTCGTTGATTGTGATGCTATCCGCGTCCGCCTTGAAGGTCGCAGGCCAGCGCCCGTGCACCGTGTCGAATTCCAGCAGATGCGCATGCATCGCCGGATCCCCCACCGCGTCATTGATCCAGGCGATCTCGGCCCCGCGTTCCAGCAAAGGGCGCAGCGCCAGCTTGCCGATCCGGCCCAAACCGTTCAGCGCATAGACAGTCATGAGCAGGTTCCTTCCAAAGGGTGCGCGGCGATGTCATCAACGGCCGCTTGCAGCGAAATACGATTATGGGTGGCTAAGGGCAGGGCCGCAAAAGCCTCGATCCGGTTTTTGAGCGCGCCATAGGCGTGTTGAAACGCCAACTGGCGCTCGGAAAGGGTACCAGTTGCCGCGACCGGGTCGGGCACGCCCCAATGACCGCTGATCGGCTGGCCATCCCATGCGGGACACTCTTCATTGGCGGCGGAATCGCAAACGGTGAAGACGAAGTCCATTCTGGGAGCCGTGGCGCTTTGGAACTCCGAGATGTGCTTTGCGCGCAGGCGTGACGTGTCATGGCCTTTTGCCCGCAAAAGATCCACGGCCACAGGATTGAGCTCGGAACCGGGCGCAGTGCCTGCGGAATAGGCCGTGAAGCTGGTGCCCTCCAGATCATGCAGGATGGATTCGGCGAAAATGGAACGTGCGGAATTGCCGGTGCAGATGAAAAGGACGTTATAGGGCGGGCCGGGCATGACGGGGCTTGTCTGCTCAGGTGACCTCGAAAAGGGGGGGCATAATTCGGGGCGACCCCGGCAGCAGTCCGTAAAGATATACTCAATCAGGGCGCCTGCGGCTTGGGTGTTGGCACGGTATCGCAAAGAGGTGCCCACCCGGTCTTGCGTGATGAGATGGGTCTTGCAAAGTGCGGAAAGATACACCGATGCGGTCGATGCCTTGAGCTCCAGTGCGGCGGATATTTCCCCCGCCGGGACCGCATCAGGAAAGCGGCGCATCAGCAGTCGGAACACCGCCAGGCGTTGCGGGTGGCTCAAGGCGGAGAGACGGGAAAGGGCTTCTAGTTCCATACTTCATGAATAACGGAATTATAGATGTGTTTACAAGACTATTTTTGTGAATTTTCTGTGACGCCACATCTGTGGGTGTCGCTGTGATCTGGCGCATCCGCTCACCCGCTCTGTTGGCCTGCGCGAGAGGCCTTTGCGCGAGATGTTGAGCGCAAGCTGCGTATGACTATGAATGCCCGTTCAATCGAGCTTGAAGCCAATGCTCCGGATAAATGTGCCAAAATCCATCCGCTGTGGCACGGCATACATTTTCGCTTTCGCCGCAGACCACCCGATACCCGATGTATCGCCCAGTCGCCGCTTGTCATAGGCCTCAATGCCCTGTTTTGGCGTGTCGGAAAATCGGTTCTTATGCACCGTATGCGCCAGCGACAGTCGCGGGTTGATCGCAACCGCCGGGGCCGGATGACCCAAACCCATGGCCGCTACCGGAAAGACATGATCGGGCAAATGCAGCAACTTTGCGACCTCCTGCAAATGGTTTCGAATGGTGCTGATCGGGCAACATCCCAGTCCCGCGCCCTCAGCGGCGACCATGAAGAAAGCCAGCGCGATGCCCGCATCCAGGCTTGCGTTGAAAAACGCATCCAGATGGTCATTGGGAAAGGGTTGATCATGCTGTTGCTGTATCTGGCGTTGCCGCCTGTTATTGGCCAGGAAAACCACCATCGCCGGGGCATCGGCAATCCAGTCCTGCGCGCTGAGCAGCGATTTCAGAGCCGCGAGCAGCTCGGGATCGGTCACGATCAATATGTCACGTTGTTGCAGATCGCTTTTTGAAGGGGCGCATAGGGCCGCCGCACAGAGCGCTTGCAGCAAGGGTTCATCGACCGGTTCCGCGGTAAAGTGGCGACAGGACGCGCGGGCGGCAAGACGCCTCAATGTTTCATTCTGCGCCAAGTTTTCGGGCAGATGCGGCACGTCGCCGAACCGTTTTGCGAACAGGGCGCCAAGCGATACATCAGACATCTCGGCGCATCTGAATGTTGTAAGGGGTTCTTACGAAAACCATTAGAAACTATTCCTTCGCGTTAGCAAATCTAGCAGTTATATCATAAGACAGATGCCAATAGTCACAAGTCAGGAATTGCCAGTGGATGGACACGCCGAGCTTCTCCAGGTTTCTGTCTGGCGTGGCACTGCACAGAGCGGGTATTTTCAGGAATTCGAAGTGCCGGGTTTGGAAAATCAGACCGTTCTCGACGTTGTGTCATGGATTCAGCATTACGCTGACGCAACGCTGAGCTATCGGTTTGCCTGTCGGGTCGGGATGTGCGGGTCCTGCGCGATGATGGTGAACGGGCAGCCGCGCTGGACCTGCCGGACGCATGTGAACAAGGTATTGAAAGACCGCAAGGTTGAGATCGCACCGCTACGAAACCTTCCGGTTATCAAGGATTTAGCGGCGGATATGGATCCGTTCTTTGACAAATGGGTTGCGGCGGGTGGGGCGCATGTGCCCAGCAGTACGCGCGATGATCCAATTGCGCCGATTGATCCGATTGACGCCACCCGCGTCGAGGCCAGTGCCGGGATCGAGTGCATCAACTGTTCGATCTGTTACGCAGCCTGCGACACGGTTGCGGGCAATGCCGACTATCTGGGTCCAGCCGCTTTGCAACGCGCCTGGACCCTGTTGAACGATGAAAAGCACGGCAATCGCGCGGGCATTCTCGCGGCGGTTTCAGGCTCGGGAGGATGCCACAATTGTCACTCCATGGGCAGCTGTACCGTTTACTGCCCCAACGATCTCGACCCGATGTCGGCCATTGCGGGATTAAAACGCGAGACCACGAAATCCTTTTTCAGGAGGTCGAGATAGATCATGCTGGATCTGAGGCTATACATGCTGCAACGCCTCACCGCGCTGATCATGGCGCCGCTGACGCTGGGACATATCGCGGTGATGATCTATGCGGTGCAGGGCGGGTTGTCGGCCGAAGAAATTCTCGGACGCACGCAGGGCTCCGTCTTCTGGTTCCTGTTTTACGGGGTTTTCGTGCTGGCCGTTGCCATCCATGCGGCGATCGGTCTGCGCGTCATCATCCATGAGATATTTGGCTTGCGCGCGCGGATACTTGAAGGGATCACCTGGGGGATCGGAATACTTTTACTTATCATGGGGATGCAGGCGCTCTTTGCGGTGACATGGACGGGTGCCGCATGAAGCCGGCGCGTGCGCATCCGCTGTGGTTTGCCTTTGTGCTGCACCGGGTTTCGGGGCTGGCGCTGGCGCTGTTCCTGCCGGTTCATTTCTGGGTTTTATCCTATGCGTTGACGCAACCGGAAAAGTTAAATCGATTTCTTAACTTTGCTGATCAACCGTTTGTTAAATTAGCCGAATTTGGCCTCGTGTTTTTCTTGGCGGTGCATATTTTTGGCGGGTTAAGGCTGATGGCGATGGAATGGCTGCCATGGTCCGCGCCGCAAAAAACGCTGGCGGCGGGGGCGGTCAGTATCGCTTTTCTGATCTCGGGCACATTCTTTTTGCAGGTGGTGTAGCCATGGCGCAAGATATCGAACGGCACGACACGGATATCCTGATCCTCGGCACCGGTGGCGCAGGTCTTTTTGCGGCTCTGCACGCCCAGCAGGCCGCGCCCGAAGGGAGCAAAATCACGATTGCGGTCAAGGGGTTGATCGGCAAATGCGGCTGCACGCGCATGGTGCAGGGGGGATATAACGTTGCCCTTGGTGGCGGCGATACCGTCGAGCGGCATTTCATGGATACGATCGAGGGCGGCAAATGGTTGCCCAATCAGGATATGGCCTGGCGTCTGTGCGAACAGGCGGTGGTGCGCATCCGCGAGCTGGAAAACGAAATCGGCTGCTTCTTTGATCGTAACCCCGATGGCACGTTGCACCAAAAGGCATTTGCGGGACAAACCGCTGACCGGACGGTGCATAAGGGTGACCTGACGGGGATCGAAATCATCAACCGGCTGATGGAACAGGTCTTGAGCCGCCCCGTCGAGAAGTTACAGGAACACCGCGCCGTGGGCTTGATCCCGACGAAAGACGGCTCTGCGTTGGCGGGCGTTTTGATGATCGACATGCATACCGGTGGGTTCCGCTTTGTACGCGCCAAAACGGTGCTGATGGCGACGGGCGGCGGGCCAAGCATGTATAAATACCACACGCCCAGCGGGGATAAGACGATGGACGGGCTCGCCATGGCCCTGCGCGCCGGTCTGCCGCTGCGCGATATGGAAATGGTGCAGTTCCACCCCACGGGTCTGCTGGCCGGGGAGCATAGCCGCATGACCGGCACCGTGCTCGAAGAAGGCCTGCGCGGTGCGGGGGGGCAGCTGCTCAACGGGGCCGGGCAACGGTTCATGTTTGATTATGATGCCAAGGGCGAGCGCGCGACACGCGATGTGGTCAGCAGGGGCATCTATGCCGAAATGCGCAAGAGCAATGATCCCAAGCAGGTCGGCATGTTCATTTCGATGGCGCATCTTGGTCCCGACAATGTGCGCGCCAAGTTCAAAGGCATGGTGAAGCGCTGTGAGGACAGCGGGTTCGATCTGGCCGGTGGTCTGGTCGAAGTGGTGCCCACGGCGCATTATTTCATGGGTGGGGTCGTGGTGGATGTTGATACGCGCACAGCACTTGAGGGGCTTTATGTCGCGGGTGAGGATGCCGGGGGGGCGCATGGCTCCAACCGTCTGGGCGGCAATGGTGTTGCGAATTCAACGGTTTACGGGGGCATTGCGGGGGATGTGATGGGCCGTGATATCCGCACCATGCCTGCGCTGCGCGACCCGGATGAGGACGTCCTGGCGGCGGAATATGCGCGCGCGCGCCACCCGCTGACGCAACCGCCTGATCTGGTGCAGCCCCTGCGCAATCGCTTGCAGGAGGCCATGTGGGAAGACGTCGGTGTGATGCGTGATGCCGCCGGGATGACCCGGGGGTTGGACCGTGTGCAGGCCATTCGCGCGGATCTTTTGAATGTGGGCGTGGCCGCGGATAATCTGGCGTTTAACCTGACATGGCATGACTGGCTGAACATGGCGAGCCTGTGCGAGGTGTCCGAAGTGATCGCTAAGGCGGGGCTGGCGCGGGAAAATTCACGCGGCGCGCATTACCGTGAGGATTTTCCCGCGCCGGGCGATTTGACTGCATCTTACTATACCGTCGCGCAACAGATCGAAGGTAGGGTGAGCGTCACCCGGCAAGACGTTGATTTTAATATCGTTCGACCGGGTGATACGATCCTTCCCGAGGGTGAACCCGAAACTTTGGTGGCCGCGCAATAGAAGGAAAAACTATGATTGCTGAAATCGTACAGGCCTTGTCTATTGCCGGTGTGGGCTCTTTGGTCACTCTCTTGATCCAAGGATGGTTGGACAGGCGGCAAAAGAAATTTGATAGGCACCTTGAAGAAAAGCGTGAAGCATTTGTCGGATTAGTCGGTGCAATGAAGGATGTTCACCAGAAAAGAAACGAACAAAATTTGGCAGGATTGGCCTATTGGAGAATGCGCTGTGATCTTGTAGCAAGCAGCTACGTAAGAAAGGCAATAGCCGAGCGCCTCGATTCAGACGGTACCAGACCAGAGCTGCATGAGCAGCTTGTGGAAGCCCTGCGCAGAGATATGGGGTTGGTGAAATGATCTCGATCGACCTGATACAAAAAACCGCCGAAACCCTGATGGACAAAGCGGCGATTGAAATTCCGCAGGATTATCTGGATGGGTTGCGCGCGGCGGCCAAGACTGAAGACGGGGATCTGTCGTCATTTGTTTTGCAGGCGATGTTGGACAATTACGAGGCCGCCAAGGAAGACCGCCGCGCCATGTGTGGCGATACCGGTGTGCCGCGATGGTTCGTGAAAATGGGTAACGCGGCGCGGATCGAGGGGGGGCCGATTGCGCTGGAAACCGCGCTGCGTCGCGCGACCGCCAATGCGACCAAGGGCGTGCCGCTGCGGCCCAACCGGGTGCATCCGCTTTGGCGCACGGATCACAACAATAACGTCGGCATCGGCGCGCCGGAGATCGAATATGGGTTCGAACCGGAGGGCGATTGGATCGATCTGATCACGGTGCATAAGGGCGGGCTGTTTGGCACCGATTACCGCATGTTGTTTCCCAGCGACGGCATCCAGGGGATCAAACGGTTTTATCTCGACAGTCTGGTGGCTTTTGGCAAACGGGGACTTGCGTGCCAGCCCGCGATCATCGGGATCGGGCTTGGGGGCTCGAAAGACACCTGCATGGTGCTGGGCAAGCGGGCCTCGGTCCTGCGCGTCGTGGGCAGTCGCAACCCGGATCCCAAAATCGCCGCGATGGAGGATGAATTCAAGGAGTTGGGCAATTCCATTGGTATGGGGGCCATGGGATTTGTGGGCAAAAACATGGTGATAGATTGCAATATTGAAGTGGGCTATTGCCATACCGGGGGCATGCAGATGTCGGTGCATGCGTTTTGCCTGTCCTCGCGCCGGGCGGTGGCACGGCTCTTTCCCGATGGCCGCGTGGAACATCGCACCGACCCCGATTGGTTCACCGATTACCAGCGCCGCGAAACGGTCGAGTGGGAACCGGCACAGGAGGCGGCACAATGAGCCTGCGCGAAGTCACACTGTCCACCACCCCCACCGCCGAAGCCGTTGCCGATTTGCGGTTGGGCGATATCGTTTACTTGGACGGCTTGATCTATACCGCGCGCGAAGGCGTCTATATGCGCGCGTTGGAGCAGCAGGCCAATATTCCGATGGCATTGCCCTCCCAAAGTGCGGCTAATTTCCATTGCTCACCCGCGGCCGTGATCCGGGAGGACGGTTCGTTTGATCTGGGCGCGGTGACGGCGACGGCCAGTTTTCGTTTTGCCAAATGGTTGCCGGAATGGATGGCCAAGACCGGTGCGCGGCTGATCATCGGCAAGGGCGGGATGTCCTCAAAGGACTATAAGGAATATTTCGTCCCCAATGGCGCGGTCTATCTGTCCACCGTCGGCTATGGCACCGGTGCGCTTTTAGGGCGCGGGGTGGAGCGTGTTGAGGCGGTGCATTGGCATGAGGAATTGGGCATTGCCCAGGCGATGTGGGTGATCCGGGCGCGCCGGATGGGGCCGTTTATCGTGGCCTCCGACATGCAGGGCGCGTGCCTGTTTGAGCGCGAAAACGCCAAGATCGTGCAGAACCTTGACCGGGTTTATGAAGGCACAAGACCGGCCGTTCTCAAACGCTACGGCGAGACGGATGACCGGTCTGACGAAGTCATTGGCTAACGCTTGCTGCGCGTTCTTTGCGCGCGAAGATTCAAGAACGCCGCCGCGTCTGAATGCGTTGACCCCATGCAGTTTCAGATCAATTCGCGTACCAGCAGCACCGTGCCTGAGACCAGACAGATGGCGATCAGTAAGCGGCGGAAGACATCATCGTTGAGCTTACGAAACACAAATATCCCAAATTGTGCTGCAAGGACGGCGGTGGGGACTGCGACGCATAGGTGCAAAAGGGTGCGCGCGTGAAAAGCACCGCCCCAGGCGAGCATCACCGCCGTCAGCGCCAGGACGACAACGTTAAAGGGTTGCAGCACGGCGCGTGTTTCAAATTTTGGCCAGCCGCGCAGGGAGCACCACATCGTTGGCAGCGCGCCCGACAGCGAAGCAGCACCCCCCAGGATGCCACCAAAGAATCCGACGATCATGTCGATCACCGGGGTCGGGCGGTCAATTTTGGGCAGATTGCGCCGGAAGGTGAAGAAACCACCGTATAGAATGAGAAAGAATGCGATCACGTATTTCAGAACGGAGACGTCAATCTGTTTCAGCGAGGCGACGCCAAGCGGGATGCCGACCAGGGCCGGCAGCAGAAACCGTGCCAGGCGGCGCGGGTTTTGGGTAAGGGAGTGGCGTACGATCCATAGGCCCTGCAGGCCGCTGATCACGGAAATGGCGACGGTGATGGCGACGGCCTCAACCGGGGGCATGATGGTCAGGAAAAACCCCAGCGCAAAGAGCGATGTGCCAAACCCCGCCAGCCCGTTGATGAACCCGCCCGCCAGCCCGCCGATGATTAGAAAAGTGAGTTCATGCAATGTCATGCAGGCGCGTCTTTCGAGGCACCGAATGCGCCGAGAGACACCGATTTCAGGCAAAGGTCGTGCAATTCGGCGAGGACCTGACCGCGCGCGGTATCTTGTGGGTAGGCAAGCCCCAGTCGCCGCACCGGCGCATCCGGGCCCAGCGACAGGCGTTTCAGCGGCAGGGGGCTGTTGGTTTGCACCGCGCGTCTTGGGGCAATGGCAACGCCGAGATTGGCATAGACCATGCTGGAGATGGCCTCCAGACCGTCCAGTTCCATTGTTTCGTTCACCCGGATGTTTTTCTTTTGCAGCCAGCTTTCGATCATATGACCGACAACGGCCTCGCGGTTAAAGCGAATAAAGGGGTGTTTGGCAAGCAATTCGAAGGGGTCGTTGCTTGTCGTGTCCAGCGAGGCCAACAGATGGAGCGGCTCTTCGGCGATATCGCGAAACGCAAAGCCGGGGGGCATCATCTGGGGCCGTGAGATCAGGGCCGCATCCAAGGCACCCCGCTCCAGCTGTGACATCAATTGGTTGGTTAAACCGGGGTATAAGCGCACGTGGACCTCTGGATAAGCGCGCATCAGCATAGATATCGCCAAGGGCACCAGCGTCGTCAGTGTGGTCGGCAGAGCCCCCAACCTGACCTCGCCGCGGATGCCGTTTTCACCCAGAGCCGAGGGCAATAATTGATCATAGGCCCGCACCACTTCGCGCGCCTTAACCACCAATGCCCGCCCCAGCGGCGTGAGTTCCGGGGTGCGTCGCGACCGGTCAAAAAGCTGCACGCCCCAGGTTTCCTCAAGCCCACGCATTTGCTGGCTGACCGCTGCGTGGGTGACACATACGGCATCGGCTGCGGCGCTGAACGTCTTGTTATCATGCACCGCGATCAGGGTGCGCAACGTTCGGATTGACATGTGCCTTGGGCCTTTTGCGTTAGTATTTCTAACGGAATATGTAACATATTATTACTTCTATAAAGCATGTCTTAACGTTACCAATTGTCAAGGGTGTTATCGGCTGCGCCCGGGGAGCTTTTAAAGCCGGTCTTTCTGGGAGGAAAACGATGTCATTCAAAACACTTGGTGCGGTTTGCGCTTTGAGTATCGCCACGGTTGGGGCGGCCTGGGCGGAATACCCCGAGCGCGCGATCAATATGGTCATTCCATACGGTGCGGGCGGGGCCACGGATATTTCCGCGCGCACCATCGCCGAACCGCTGGGCGCGGCTGTGGGCAAGCCTCTGGTGATGGCGAATGTCACGGGTGCGGGCGGGGCCACGGGGTCGGTCGCGGTGCAAAACGCGAAACCGGATGGATATACGATGCTATTTGCGCGCGTCGGCTCGCATTCGGTGAACCCGGCGATGAAGGCGACACTGCCCTATACGCTGGATGATTTCCGTTTCGTGACGGTCTATGAAATCAACCCCTTTGCCTGCGTGGTCTCGACAAATTCCGACATTATGTCGATGGAAGACGCGCTTGCCGCAGCGCAGGGCGATGGCCTCAGCTTTTCGTCTTCGGGCGTTGGATCGGGGCCGCATTTGGCGGCAACGATGGTGCTGGATGCCTTCGGGCTTGAGGATGCGGCCAATGCGGCGATCCACATTCCACAACAGGGGGGCGGGGCCGCCGCCACGGCTGTTCTGAACGGAACGGCTGATTTTCTATGCACCAATACCTCCGCGCTGGTCGGCTTTGTCAGCAATGGCCAGATGCGCCCGCTTCTGGTCACGACGGCTGATCCTGTGGCCGGTTTTGATGCGCCAACGGCCACGTCGCTGGGGCATCCGGAACTGGAACAGATGGTTGGCTGGACCGGCATCGCGGGTCCTGCGGATTTGCCCGATGATGTTGCCGCCAAATGGGGTGACTGGATGAGTGCTGCGGCAGGTGATGCGGAATTCGTGGAGAAGATGGAGGCCCGTGGGTCGATCATTCGTGTGATGTCCCCCGAAGAGGCCAATACCTTCATTCGCGCCCAATATGAAACATTTCGGAAACTTGTTGACGATCTGGGCATGAGGATTGAAGGCTAGGCGTATCGCCTGAAAAACGCATAAGGCATTGCGCCGGGCAGCAGATGCGCCCGGCGTTTTTACGTGGTCCGGGATGCGGACGCGAAGGGACAAGCATGACACAGCGACAAATGCAAATGCGACTTGGTCTGGGGGCGATCATCGCCGCGGCCTTCCTCATTCTCTACGCGATACCCCAGTGGATTTCCTCGCCAAGCAATGTGCGCAACATCGTCTTGTCGCCGCTATTCTGGCCCTATGCGTTGGCGGGGTTTACCGGGCTTGCCGGGCTTGGTCTTGTCGCTTCCGGTGCGCGCTTGCGTGGGCCGGACACACTGGTCAATGAACCGGTACAGGACACGGGTGCTGCGTGGATGCGTCTGGCGGGCATGGCTGTGATCATGGTGGCGACCATGTTTTTGTTGCCGCGTCTGGGCATGGTACTGACCTCCATGCTGGTCTTTGTGGCCACCGCCTTTCTGGTGCGCACACGCCATCCGATCACCGCGCTTGTCTGTGCCGTGATCATCCCGCTGGTGCTCTATGCGTTCTTTGCCCATGTGGCCGGTGTCGCCATCCCGCAGGGTGAAATCCTGAGGTTGCCATGAGTTTTCTGGACAGCCTCGCCGCAGGGCTCAGCCTTGTTGGCAATATCGAAGCGTTCCTAGCGTTATTCGTGGGCGTGGCCATCGGCGTGGTCGGCGGCGCAATTCCGGGGATGTCGGCCACCATGGCCGTGGCGCTGACCTTGCCCTTTACCTTTGCGATGCAACCGATCACCGGCATCTTGTTGTTGCTCGGCGTCTATAAGGGCGGGATATTTGGCGGCTCCATCCCCGCGATCCTGATCAAAACGCCCGGCACGCCTGCGTCTTCTGCGACCATCCTGGATGGCTATCCGATGGCCGAAAAGGGGCAGGCGGGCAAGGCGCTTGGCATGGCGCTCTGGGCCTCCTGCACGGCGGATGTGATTTCCAATCTGGCGCTGATCCTCTTTGCGGGCTGGCTGGCCTCCTTCGCGCTCAGCTTTGGACCGCCGGAGTTTTTCACGCTGATCCTCTTCTCGCTCACCATCATCGCCGGGGTTTCGGGCGAAAGCCTGCTGCGCGGCGCTTTGTCGGCCCTGCTGGGCCTGCTGCTGGCGACGATCGGGCTTGATCTGGTTTACGGCACCAACCGTTTCACCTTTGGCGATCCCAACATGATGGGCGGGCTCAATTTCATCGCGGTGCTGATTGGCCTCTTTGCCATTCCTGAAATCATCGCGATGGTCTGGCATCCGACGGCGCATGTCGGCAAGGCGCGCAGCCTGGGCAAGAACTGGGTCACTTTCGCGGAATACCGGCGCTGCTTCAAATCCATCGTGCGGGGCAGTTTCATCGGAGTGTTCCTCGGCTCCATTCCGGGCATCGGTGCTGCCCCCTCGGCCTTCCTCAGCTATTCCGAGGCGCGCCGCACCTCCAAGAACAAGGAGAATTTCGGCAAGGGCGAGATCGAAGGCGTCGCGGCTTCCGAGGCGGGCAATAACGGCGTGGCAGGGGCGACCCTGATCCCGCTCCTGGCGCTCGGCGTGCCGGGGGATGTGATCACAGCGATCATCATCGGGGCCTTTATGGTGCATGGGCTGCAACCGGGGCCGATGATGTTCATCCTGAACGTGGATATCATCTATGGGTTGTTTATCGGCCTGATCGTCAGCTCCGTTTTCCTGTTTCTGATCGGGTCGGTTGCCATCAGGGGGTTCAAATATGTCGCCGATATCCCCAAGCGCATCCTGATCCCGGCGGTTCTGGTGCTGTGCATCTATGGGGTTTTCGCGGTCAACAATAACATCTTTGACGTGGGTGTGATGTTCGTCATGGGATGGGTCGGCTATCTGATGGTGCGCTATCATATTCCTGCGGCACCCTTTTTAATCGCCTTTATCCTTGGGCCCTTGCTGGAGGATAATTTCCGTCAAGCGATGTTGATGTCGGGCAGTGATCCGACGATCCTGTTCCGCGGTCCCATCACCTGGTTTTTCTGGAGCCTGACGGTGCTGACCATTGTGGCCATCGCGCGGGCTGGTGTGCGTGCGGTGAAGGCAAGCCGGTTCCTGCCCGAGGATCCGACCCGCTGATCCCGGCCCTTGCGCCGCGCGCCGCCCCTATGTTTGCTGCCCATTGCGCCCTGACGCAGGAATGCAACATCTCGCGCCATAGATTGCTATTTTGCGAAAATCAGAAATTGTGATTTGGTCTATGGGTGTTGCGTGTCGCACTCTTGGCCGATGAAGCCCGTTTGGCGCGCACCGCTGCACTGCGCGCTCCCGGAACAACAAGGAATTCTGAGATGACAGCAACATCCGTCGCCACGCTGAGCACCTTGCCTGACCGCGCCCCACACTATGCGATCATCGGCGAGGTCGATCTGGTTGTGGTGCGTTTTGATGCTCAGGTGTCGGTCTTTTATGGCCGCTGCTTGCACCGGGGCGCGCTGATGTCGGATGGTCATGTGCGCGGCAAGAACCTCATTTGCGGCGTGCATGACTGGGATTATCGGCTGGACAGCGGCGTGTCCTCCTATGCCAATGAGGAGGCGCTCCCGAAGTTCAAATCATGGATTGAGGGCGACCAGATCATGGTCGATGCCGATGAGATCATCCAATGGGGTCATGACAACCCGCAACCTTATAATCGTGACGCTTATCTGGGGCTTTATGCCGATCCCAGCCACGGCGACACGGGCGAGCCCTATACCGGGTTGATCCAGCAATATGCGCGCGACGGTCTGAGCAAGACAGGCCACCACGGGGTGGTCGACGCCATGGGTGTGCCACGGGCGCAACTGCCCGATTGGGACGACATTCAACTGCTGACGGCGCAACTGGCCAAGCCTCCGCTTCTGGATGATGCGGTGGTGGGCACCGGCGTGATCATTGGTCCCAATGCGCAAAAGCCGCTGCATCTGGAGATTCCGCTGTTTGTGTCGGACATGTCCTTTGGGGCCTTGTCCGAGCCCGCCAAGATTGCTTTGGCGTGCGGCGCTCAAATGGCCGGGACGGGCATTTGCTCCGGCGAGGGCGGCATGTTGCCCGAGGAACAGGAAGCCAATGCGCGCTATTTCTACGAACTCGCCTCGGCGCGCTTTGGTTTCAGCTGGGAGAAGCTGGACAAGGTTCAGGCCTTTCACTTCAAAGGCGGGCAGGGGGCCAAGACCGGAACCGGCGGTCATCTGCCCGGTGCCAAGGTTCAGGGCAAGATCGCGGATGTGCGCGGCCTTGAGGAAGGGCAGGACGCGATTTCGCCGTCGCGCTTCCCCGATTGGGCCGACCCCGCGCAGATCAAGGATTTCGCCGATGAGGTGCGCGACCGTACGGGTGGTATTCCCATCGGCTACAAGCTGAGCGCGCAGCATATCGAAAAGGACATCGACGCAGCCCTTGCGGTCGGGGTGGATTACATCATTCTGGACGGGCGCGGCGGCGGCACCGGGGCGGCCCCGGTTATTTTCCGCGACAATATTTCCGTGCCGACCATCCCCGCGCTGGCCCGTGCGCGGGCGCATCTGGACCGGCTGGAGCGGCGCGATGTGTCGCTCGTGATCACGGGCGGTTTGCGCAAGCCTGCGGATTTCATCAAGGCCATGGCGCTTGGGGCGGATGCGATTGCCCTGTCCAATGCGGCGATGCAGGCGATTGGCTGTCTGGCCATGCGCGCCTGCCACACCAACAATTGCCCTGTGGGGATTGCCACGCAGAAACCACATCTGGTCAGCCGGATCGTGGTTGAAAAATCCGCGCGCCAACTGGCGAATTTCTTTGAGGCGTCGGTGGGGTTGATGCAGGTCATGGCGCGTGCTTGCGGGCACAATCATTTGTCTGATTTTAACCACGCCGACCTGACGACGTGGAAAAAGGAGATGGCGGACCTCTCCGGTGTGACATTCGGGGGCGTGGCATGAATGAAGCCGAGGCCATCCTGACGGGGCTGCGCATCTGGGGCGGCATCGGGGCCGCCGTCGCCGCTATTTTCCTGACCATCGGCATGGACCGGATTGATGAGGACGCGCGTGGGGCTTATGTGTTTCGCGTGCTTTTGATCCCCGGTGTTTTGGTGATCTGGCCGCTGGTCCTGTGGCGCTGGCGTCTCTATGAAACCGGTGCGGAAAAATGGCGAAACCGCTATGATCCGCCTCGGCGCGCCCATTTCACGGTGGGGTGGATATTGCCCATCGGCATCTGCGCAATCATCCTGACGGGGCTCAGCCTGCGCCAGACCTGGCCCGCCGATATCGCGCCGGTGCGATTGTCCGCCCCCGCGGAGGTATCCCAATGAGCGTGAAGTACATCCCGGTTCAGTGGAACAACAACAAATATATCTATGACGCGGTCATGCTGCTCGGCGTCGGTCTGTTTCTCTATGTGTTCCTCTATGCCGCACCGGGCCTGCTGAGCCATGAACGCCCCATAAATCCGCAGGTTCATAACGCGCGCGCCTTCGGGGCTTGCGCCTTTGTGATGCTGAGCGTGATCCTGTGCATCGGCCCGCTCGCACGGCTCGATCCGCGTTTCTTGCCGCTGCTCTACAATCGGCGGCATTTCGGGGTGATGACGGTCTTCGTGGCCATCACCCATGCGGGATATATCATCGATTGGTATTTCGCTTTTTCATCGTCAAACAAATACGAAGCGCTGCTCTTCGCCAATACCAGCTACGGGCAGTTGGCCGGCTTCCCCTTCGAGATCTTTGGCATTTTCGCTTTGTTCACGCTGATTGTACTGGCCGCCACAAGCCATGATTTCTGGATGAAATTCCTCAGCCCGCCGGTGTGGAAACGTATCCACTACCTGATCTATCCCGCCTATCTGTCCGTGGTGGCGCATGTGTCCTTTGGCATCCTGCAAGACCAGCAAAACCATACCTTTACGGTGATTTTCATCGGCGGCGCCGCTGCGGTTGGTGTGTTGCATCTGATGGCGGCCCTGCACGAACGCCGCGTGGATCAGGCGATAAAAGCCGATGCCGTGGATTGGGTGCCGGTTTGCGATGTGGCGCAGATGCGCGAGGGCTTTGCCAGGATCAAGCTGTTGGCCAATGGCGAGCGCGTCGCGGTCTATCTCAACGAGGGCAAGCTCAGCGCCATCTCCAACGCCTGCGCGCATCAGAACGGACCGCTTGGCGAGGGTCGGATCATCAATTGCCTCGTCACCTGTCCCTGGCATGGGTTCCAATATGATGTGACCTCGGGGCGCTCGCCCGCGCCCTTCACCGAAATGGTACCGACGTATAATCTCAAAACCGACGGGGCCATGGTCCTGCTCGATCCCCGCGCAAACCCGCCAGGGACCTTTGTCGAACCGGTTCCGGCACCGGGCAGGGAGGCCAAACTATGAGCGATGATAACAAGCCTTTCTTTGTTGGATACCTGCCCGTGCCGCAGGCTCTGCGGGGTCTGCTGCTGGCGATCTGTGTGTTGTTGGTCAGCGGGTTTGCGGGGTTCGGGCTGGCACTTGGTGTGGCGCAGGATGATCCGGGCGAGGGGGCGTTTCGGTTTGATTACGGTCGTCAAACGGTGACGGGCGTGATTGAATTGACCCCCTATCCGTTGCTGCGCGTGACGCAAGGGAATGAGCGGATCAAGCCTGGACATACGCTGATGCTGGCGGGCGGAGGGAAGAATAATGTGGACTCCCGCGCGATCCCGCTGGAGGGGCAATTGGCGCAAGCCTCTGGCGTCATTCTGGAACGCGGTGATCTGGATATGATGCAGCTGCGCGGGGGACGGGGTGGCCTCGACGCAGCCGAGGGCGCGGCCCCGCAGATGGAGGTCGATCAGCTGGGGCGCTGGAAACTGGCGGGTGAAATCTGTGACGGTAAATGTCTGGCGGGCGCGATGCGTCCGGGGCGTGGCCTTGCGCATAAGGCTTGCGCCAACCTCTGCTTGCTGGGCGGGGTGCCGCCTGTTTTTGTGTCCACACGCCCTGTCGAGGGCTCGCAGTTCCTGCTGATTACCGGGCCCGACGGAGAACGCCTGCCTGAAAAAGCATATGATTACGTCGCGCAATTCATCTCGCTTGAGGGGGATGTGGAGCGGCGCGGTGATCTTTTGGTGCTGCGGATGGACCCTGACACGCTGGAGGTCCTGAAATGATGCGCCGTATCGTTATGCTGGCGAGTGTCGCGCTGCTTGTGGCCGTGCTGTTTTATCTGTCGCGCTTCTGGTTTTTGGCGCTCTGGCCGCGGGCGGGGTTGTTCGGCATCGAGGCATTGCGCCCCCAGGGCGGCCTGCTCGCCGTTTGGCTGCGCGGGACAGTTGCAGCCCCTTTTGAGCTGCTGGTCTGGGCCGTCGGGAGCTTTGCTGTGCTGACCTTTGGCCAGAAACTCCATGACCGCATGACGTCGCCGGATCAGACGCAAGACCCTGATCCCTGAGGGACGTTTGTGCCGTGCTGGAACCGGCTTCGCGCCCCCGGTTCCTCACCATATCGCAGCACAAGGACGGCGCGATGAAGCCCCCAGGCGATTGCACCGGGACAGTTCATGCCCTAGGACGGTGCAAGTGAAATCTGAACGCCTTGCACATGAGCCAGCCTGACACATGAACGATATCTATGAAGGGCTGGTTTCGGCGTTCTGGCTGGTGGTGAGCCTTGATCCCGATCTGATGGACATCAGCCTGCGCTCTTTGCAGGTCAGCCTCACCGCGCTGGTGATCGCCTCTGCCATCGCCCTGCCGCTCGGCACTTTTCTGGCGATCCGCCGTTTCCGGTTTCGCCGCCTGACGATATCGCTGCTCAATGCGCTCATGGGCCTGCCACCCGTGGTGGTGGGGCTCATCGTTTACATTCTGTTGTCGCGTTCGGGCCCCTTTGGTGTGTTTGGACTGTTGTTCACACCCACAGCCATGATCATTGCGCAGGTGGTGATCATCACGCCGCTGATTGCCTCAATCACCCATCAGGCGATGCGCGAGCTTTGGGCGGAATACCACGACCTGCTGATTTCACTGAACACCACAAACTGGCAACGCATCAAAACGCTGATCTGGGACGGGCGGCGCAATCTTCTGACGGCCTCGCTGGCGGGGTTTGGCCGCGCCATTGGGGAGGTCGGCGCGATCATGATCGTTGGTGGCAACATCGACAATGCAACGCGTGTGCTGACCACGGCCATTGCGCTGGAGACGGGCAAGGGCGATTTCGCGCTGGCGCTGGCGCTGGGGTTCGTGCTCATCGCCCTGGCCATCGGGATCAACATCTGTATTCACTGGTTGTCACGCACCGAACGGGAGGGGCGCTGGTGAGCACGATCCTGCCTCTGAGCCTGGTTGATGTCGCCGTATACCGGCGCGGCAAACGCCTGTTGGGTCCGGTGAACCTGACGCTTAAATCCGACGGGCTGACCATGATCATCGGCCCCAACGGCAGCGGCAAAACAACCCTGTTGCGGGTGATGCACGGCGTTGAACGCCTTAGCAAGGGCTCGGCGCAATGGTCCATACCGGAGGCCGAGGCGCGCAACCACCAATCCTATGTGTTTCAGACGCCGATCATG